>JAIPCE010000075.1 GCA_021738345.1 Rhodoferax sp.
GGACAAAGATGGGCGTACTGGAGGGATGCAATGCGAGGCGCAAAGCGCGCCGTGCAGCTTGGCTGCACAAGCGGTTTGCAACGACGCAGTGCGCCCGCCAGAACGTCCAGACTGTTCAAGTTATTGTTGCTCGACTCCTAAGGTCGAGTTCGTCCTCGTCCGTCTCTTGGAGCTGCGTGGGCAGGTCGCCAAAAAGGACCATGTTGGGGGCACTTTCAGGGTGACTGGAAAAAATGGGTTACTTGCACCCCTGACGAAGGACGGGATCTGAGACAAGTAATTTTCCTTCCCAACCGAGTTGACTCAAAAATGCGGTAACTTCGTGGGCACGGAGTAAGGAACCACCGATGACCCCAGGACATTTTGCCTACGCCAACAACAGCAACCGATTTTTGGCACTGCCGCCTTTGGAGCAACAGCCGTTTGCGGTGATAGGGGTGCCGTTTGACGGTGCGGTGACTAACCGGCCGGGGGCGCGGTTTGCGCCGCAGGAGGTGCGCCGGGCATCGTTGATGCTGTGTGACGGCTTGCATCCGGTGTTTGAGGTGACACCGTTGGGGCTTGCGGGTGACGCGGGAGACATGCGGCTGCCCAATGCTTCGGGGCTGCCAGAGGTGCGTGCGGCAATTGCGGAGCAGGCTGCGGGGTGGATGGCGGCGCACCATTGCGTGTTTATTGGCGGCGATCACTCCATTACCTTGCCGCTGCTGCGAGCGGCCGCCGCACGCTATGGCAGGCTGGCGCTGGTCCACTTTGATGCCCATTGCGACACCTGGACCGACCATTTTGGAGAACCCTCGGGCCATGGCACTTGGACCTATGAGGCCATTCAAGAGGGCTTGGTGCATCCGGCGCAAACGGTGCAGATTGGGCTGCGATCCAGTGGCGAGCGCGCGGCACGCGAGTATGTCAGGGACCAGGGCGGCTTGATTTTTACGGCACGCGACTTGCGCGGCAAAGACGGCGACGGCTTGCAGACAACCATCGCGGCGATCAAAGACCGCATCGGCTCGACCCCGTGCTATGTGACGCTGGATATTGATTGCCTGGACCCCGCTTTTGCACCTGGAACCGGTACCCCGGAGCCGGGTGGCCTGAGCAGTTCGCAGTTACTGACTTTTTTGGAAGAACTTTCCACACTTCATTGTGTGGCGATGGATTGTGTCGAGGTAGCCCCTGCCTATGACCATGCCGAGCTCACGAGCAACGCTGCCGCGACGCTGGTGTGGACCTATTTGTGTGGGCAAATCGCAAAAATGACTGTCGAAGCCGGGTTTAATGGTGCAGCGCCAGTTTAGGCGACAAAATAGGCACTTCGCAGGCTAGGAACTACGCTATGACTGACAAGAAGACAATGACGTTTAACGATCTGGAGCAATGGCTCAATGAGCGCAGGGTGACCGAGGTGGAATGCCTGGTTCCGGATCTGACCGGTGTGGCGCGCGGCAAAATCTTGCCACGGGCGAAATTTACCGAAGACCGGGGCATGCGCTTGCCGCAGGCCGTAGTGGCAATGGGGGTAACCGGTGAATTTCCCGAAAGCGGCCCTTATTTCGATGTCATTGATCCGGTCGACCGCGACATGCAGTTGCGGCCCGACCCGTCGTCGGTGCGCATTGTGCCGTGGGCGACCGACCCGACGGCGCAGGTGGTGCACGATTGCTTTAACCACCAGGGGCAGTTGGTGCCGTTTGCGCCACGCAGCGTGCTGCGCCGGGTCTGCGACCTGTTTGCCGCCGAGGGCCTGCAGCCAATTGTCGCGCCCGAGCTGGAGTTTTACCTGACCGCGCGCAATACCGACCCCGACATTCCCCTCAAGGCACCGATAGGCCGCAGCGGTCGTGCCGAAACTTCGCGGCAGGCCTATAGCATTGACGCGGTCAATGAGTTCGACCCCTTGTTTGAAGAAATTTACGACTACGCCGACAAGATGGAGCTCAATGTCGACACCTTGATTCACGAAGTGGGTGCGGGGCAAATGGAAATCAACTTCTTTCATAACCAGCCGCTGGGTTTGGCCGATGAGGTGTTTTTCTTCAAGCGCACGGTGCGCGAGGCCGCGCTGCGCCATGACATGTACGCCACCTTTATGGCCAAACCCATCGCCGGGGAGCCCGGTAGCGCCATGCACGTGCACCAAAGCATTTTGAATGTGGCGACCGGCAAGAACATTTTCAGCAACGAAGATGGCTCGCCGTCCGATGCCTTCATGCACTACATCGGTGGCTTGCAGCGTTATATCCCCGCTGCCATGGTACTGGTGGCGCCCTATGTCAACAGCTACCGCCGCTTGTCGCGCAACATGGCGGCCCCCATCAACATTGAGTGGGGTTATGACAACCGCACCTGCGGCATCCGGTCCCCGATCTCGACGCCGGCCGCCAGGCGAGTAGAAAACCGGGTGATAGGGGCCGATGCCAACCCCTATATCGCCATGGCCATGACCCTGGCCTGTGGCTATCTGGGCCTGAAGAACAAGATCAAGCCCAAGCCAGAAATGAAGGGAGATGCCTATTTGTCGGCTTACACCCTGCCGCGCAGCCTGGGCGAGTCGCTCGACTGGTTGGCCAAGGAATCCGATTTGCACGAGGTGCTGGGCAAGGAGTTCATTACCGTGTATTCCGAGATCAAGGAATTGGAGTCCGAAGAGTTCATGAAGGTCATCTCGCCCTGGGAGCGCGAACACCTGTTGTTGCACGTTTAATTTCGTTCCTCATTTTTTTTTTGAGACTCAGCTTATGCCCACCACCCTAGACACCGCGCACATACAGGCATTGGACAGTGCCCATTTTCTGCATCCCTTTACCGATTTCAAGGACCTCAACGCGCGCGGTGCGCGGGTCATGACGCGGGCCGAGGACATTTATGTGTGGGACTCCGAGGGGCGCCGGGTGCTTGATGCGATGAGCGGCCTGTGGTGCGTCAACGTCGGCTATGGCCGCAAGGAAATTGCTGAGGCGGCCTACCAGCAGATGATGACGCTGCCGTTTTACAACAGTTTTTTCCAGACCACCAATGTACCGGCCGCCACGCTAGCCGCCAAGCTTGCGTCGCTGGCTCCCGATGTGGGCGAGCGCAGTTTCAAGCATGTGTTTTTTTCGTCAAGTGGCAGCGAAAGCAATGACTCCAACGTGCGCATGGTGCGCCGCTACTGGGATTTGCTGGGGCAGCCCCAGCGCAAGATCATCATAGGGCGACTCAACGCGTACCACGGCAGCACCATGGCGGGCGCCTCTTTGGGGGGCATGAGCGCCATGCATGCCCAGGGTGACCTGCCCATTCCCAATATCACCCACATTGGACAACCTTATTTTTTTGAGAATGGGCTTCCTGGTGAGAGTGTGGATGAGTTCGGTCTACGTGCCGCGGGTTGGCTGGAGACCAAGATTCTGGAACTGGGAGCCGACCGGGTTGCAGCCTTCATTGCCGAGCCGGTGCAGGGGGCTGGCGGCGTGATTATTCCGCCAGCGACCTACTGGCCAGAAATCCAGCGCATTGTGGACAAGTACGGACTGTTGTTAATTAGCGACGAAGTGATTTGTGCTTTTGGACGCTTGGGGCACTGGTTTGGCTATGAGAAATTTGGCTACAAGCCCGACCTGGTGACCTTTGCCAAGGCCGTCACCAGCGGCTATGTGCCACTCGGTGGTGTCATGGTGGGTAACCGTGTCGCTGAGGTACTGATAGAGAAGGGCGGTGAATTCAACCACGGCTACACCTACAGCGGCCACCCCGTGGCATGCGCCGTGGCACTGGCCAATCTGGCCATCATGGAGCGGGAGCAATTGCCGCAGCGCGTGCACGACGATATCGGGCCGTATCTGGCACGGCGCTTTGGCGAGCTGTTGAACCACCCGCTGGTGGGAGACGCCGAGACCTGTGGTTTTGTGGCGGGGCTGGTGTTGGTAAAAAACAAGGCCACGCGCGAGCGCTTTGCGCCCGAACTGGCAGTGGGCATGGTTTGCCGGGGCCATTGTTTTGGCAACGGTCTCATCATGCGGGCGGTTGGGGATCGTATGATCATTGCTCCCCCGCTGACCATGACGCATGCCCAGATCGACGAAATGATGGCGCTGATTGTGAAATGTCTGGATTTGACACTGGCAGATGCGCGCGACAATGGCTGGTTGGCATAACGATTGCTTGAGCAATTGACTTCGTTGCGCGCGTTACGATAGCGGTGAAGTGCACTATTTTTTGAATTGAATTCGGGCCGGGTTTGTTTGTCTTTTTGAACACTAGGAGATTAAATTGGTCGCAGCATTGAATAAACACTGGATGGGCAAGCTCCTTGGTGGGCTGGCAGTCGTCGGGCTGATGGCAAGCGCCGGTGGCGTGTCGGCGCAGGAAGAAAAGGTCTTGAACATTTACAACTGGTCGGACTACATCGCCGAAGATACTATTCGCAATTTCGAGAAGGAAACCGGGATCAAGGTGCGCTACGACACCTACGACAACAACGAAATCGTGCACGCCAAACTGGTGGCCGGCAAGACTGGCTACGACATTGTGGTGCCAGGTTCGACCTTTGCCCGGCTGCAAATCGATGGGGGTCTGCTGGCCAAGCTTGACAAGAGCCAGTTGCCGAATTTGAAAAACCTCGATCCAGACATCCAGGCCCAGATCGCCAACATTGACCCCGGCAACCAGCACTTGGTCAACTGGCTGTGGGGCTTCACCACGGTGGGTATCAACACCGCCAAGGTGAAGGCGGCTTTGGGGTCCGACCCCATGCCCGCCAATGTATGGGAGTTGTTTTTTAACCCCAAATACATCAGCAAGCTCAAGAGTTGTGGCGTATCGGTGCTCGACAGCCCCTCTGAGGTGCTGCCGGCAGCCTTGCATTTTCTCGGAAAAGATCCGTTTAGCAAGAATGCAGCCGACTACCAAGAGGCCAGCAAGTTGCTCAAGTCCATCCGTTCATCTATTAGCCTGTTCAGTTCTTCGGGCTATATCAACGACATGGCCGGCGGTTCCATCTGTCTGGCCTTGGGTTGGAATGGGGATATCAATATTGCCCGCAAACGCGCCATCGAAGGCAAAACCGGCAACGATATCGTAGCCTTGGTACCTAAAACCGGCGGCATCCTGTTTTTTGACATGATGGCGATCCCCGTGGATGCGCCACACCCCAAGAACGCGCACACTTTCATCAACTACATCATGCGTCCTGAAGTGCACGCCAGCCTGACCAACAAGGTGAACTATGGCAACCCCAACAAGGAGTCACGCAAGTTTGTCGATCCCGAAGTCGCTAAGAACACCTCAGTGTTCCCGTCCAGCGCCGAGATGGGCGTGATGGTGGCACCCAAAGCACTGGCCAATGACGTGCGTCGCCTTGCGACCCGAACCTTCACCGGCTTCAAGACGGGCCTATAAATCGCCTCCACAGGGGGGCTTACAAGGGATTGAGGTGGCAACAGTTTCAGGTTCCAAACCCGGGGTGGCGGTGCCGGCCAGCGCGCCGTTTTTGCAGATCAAGCGCGTCGTCAAGCAATTTGACGATGTATTTGCTGTTGACGAGGTATCTCTCGATATTCAGCAAGGGGAAATTTTTGCGCTGCTGGGGTCGTCCGGCTGTGGCAAGTCCACCTTGCTGCGCATGCTCGCGGGGTTCGAGATCCCCACTTCCGGGCAAATCTTGCTGGCGGGCCAGCATATTGTGGGCCTGGCGCCGTACCAGCGACCCATCAATATGATGTTCCAGAGCTATGCCCTGTTTCCCCACCTGACGGTTTGGGACAATATTGCCTTTGGTCTGCGGCGCGACGGCATGCCCAAAGCCGAAATCGAGACCCGGGTCGGGCAAATGCTGGAGCTGGTTCAACTCCAGGCCTATTCCAAGCGCAAGCCCCACCAGTTATCGGGTGGTCAGCAACAGCGTGTCGCCTTGGCGCGCAGTTTGGCCAAGCGACCCAAGTTGCTGCTGCTAGACGAGCCTCTGGGGGCACTGGACGCCAAACTGCGCGAGCGCACGCAACTGGAACTAGTTGAGATCATTGAACAGGTGGGCGTGACCTGTGTCATGGTGACGCACGACCAGGAAGAAGCCATGACCATGGCCACCCGCATTGGCGTCATGAGCCAGGGCAAGATTTTGCAGATCGGCAAGCCCGAGGAAATTTACGAGACCCCCAACTGCCGCTTTGTTGCCGACTTCATCGGCAGTGTCAACCTTTTCAAAGGCACCCTGGCCGTCGACGAGGCAGACCACGTGGTGATCGTGTCGCCCGAGTGCAAGCACTACGTGAGCCACGGCATCACCGGCACCGAAGGCATGGAAGTGCATGTGGCGGTACGCCCCGAAAAAATGTCGATTCAAACGGCCCAGCCGACAGAGCAGGACTACGAGACGCCGGTCGAAGTGGGCTACAACATGGCGCAGGGCGAAATCAAGGATCTGGCTTACCTAGGCAGCCTCACAACCTACCACGTCAAGCTCGACAGCGGCATGGTGGTCAAGGTGACCCACACCAATGACGCGCGCCGCGACGCCACCCACCTGACCTGGGGCGACCGGGTGTACGTGTGGTGGTGGGGTAGCGATGTTGTGGTCTTGACGCAATAGCTGACCGACGCAGCCATGACCGCACCAGGCCACCCTCTGTACGAAAAGCTGACCGGCGCCTGGGGGCGCACGGTGGTCATTGGCATTCCCATGGCCTTTCTGCTGACCGTATTTCTGTTGCCATTTCTGGTGGTGTTCAAGATCAGCCTGTCCGAGATGGACGTGGTCTTCTTCAAGGATGTGTTCACCTGGAGCGACGATGTCATCACGCTGACCCTGCGTCTGGGCAACTATGTGGGCCTGACACAGGATTCTCTGTACCTTGAGACCTACCTGAGTTCGATCAAGTTTGCCGCCATCACCACTGGTGTGTGCCTGTTGATTGCGTATCCATTTGCCTATTTCATGGCACGCAGCCCGGCCCAGAACCGCCCGGCCCTGCTGATGCTGGTCATGCTGCCGTTCTGGACCTCTTTTTTGTTGCGCGTTTATGCCTGGAAAATGCTGCTGGCGGATAACGGGGTGTTCAACAATCTGGCGCTCGCGGCGGGGCTGATTGAGGAGCCTGTCAAGATGATGAACACGCCGTTCTCTCTGGTGCTGGGCATGGTCTATACCTATGTGCCGTTCATGATTTTGCCGCTCTACGCCAACCTCGTGAAGATGGATTTGCGGCTGCTGGAAGCCGCTATGGACCTGGGAGCCACGCCTTGGCAGGCGTTTTGGCGCATTACCGTGCCACTTTCCAAGAGCGGCATCATCGCCGGGTCGATGCTGGTGTTTATACCCTGTGTCGGTGAATTTGTGATTCCCGAACTGTTGGGTGGTCCGCAAACGCTCATGATTGGCAGGGTGTTGTGGGACGAGTTTTTCAGCAACAACGACTGGCCTATGGCGGCCACGGTGGCGGTCGTCATGGTGCTGCTCATCATCGTGCCGCTGGCCCTGTTTAATAAACACCAGGCCGAAAACACCTCGGGGGGCCGCGCATGAAAATCACGGCTGGCGGCCTGACTTCACGGTTCTGGATGGGTGCGGTGTTCGTGTTCCTTTACCTTCCCATACTCACGCTGATCGTGCTGAGCTTCAATGCCAGCCCGATGGTGACCCACTGGGGTGGCTGGTCGGTGCGCTGGTACCAGGAGCTGGCCAACGACAAGGAAATCATTGCGGGGTTTACCTTGTCACTGCAGATTGCCTTTTTGACCGCTTGTTCCTCAGTGGTACTGGGCACGCTTGCTGCGCTGTCCCTGCACCGTTTCAAACGTTTCCCGGGGCGTACCCTGTTTGCCGGCATGGTCAACTCGCCGCTGGTTATGCCCGAGGTCATCATCGGTTTGTCCCTGCTGCTGATGCTGGTCTCGGTACAGCGCCTGTTTGGTTTCCCGGAGCGCGGCATTGGCACGATCTGGTTGGGCCACACCCTGCTGGGCATGGCCTACGCCACGGTCGTCGTGCAATCGCGCCTGCAGGAAATGAGCCCCAGTCTGGAGGAAGCGGCCCAGGACTTGGGTTGCCGGCCGATGCAGGTGTTTTTTCTGGTCACGCTGCCACTCATCTCGCAAGCCATTGCCTCGGCATGGCTTTTGACTTTTACCCTGTCGCTCGACGATGTGGTGCTGTCGGCGTTCCTGTCGGGCCCGGGCTCCACCACCATGCCGATCACCATTTTTAGCCGCGCACGGCTGGGCCTGAGTCCCAGTGTGAACACCGTGGCCACCTTGACGGTGGCGGTGGTCAGTATCGGTGTATTGGCCGCAAGCGTATGGATTGCGCGCACCGAGCGCAGGCGCGCCGCCGAGATGGCTGCGGCCTACCGGGCGGCGTGAGTTGTATTGGGTATTCGTTTCGATTTCATTCAGGAGAAAAAGATGAGCTTTCAAAGGAAATTAATCGTGGTCGCCCTGGCCAGTGTGTTGCCGCTTGCCACAGCCCACGCACAGTCCGCTGCTGATCTGCAAAAAGAAATTGCGGCGCTCAAGGCCCAGTTGCAGGCGCTGCAGCAAAAAGTCGAGGCACTGGCTACAGCGCCCGCTAGCCCCGCGGTGTCGCAGCAAATGACGCGCATGGAGCAAAAGCAGGAACTCGCCGACAATGCGTTCGAGGCTGCGGGCCTGAAGGGCCTCAAAGTGAGTGGCGCCATCGAGGCGTCTTACCTTTATGACAGCCTGGGCAAGGCCCATACCTTTGCCGGTGGCGACGGCAATGGCGGCACCGGCATGCTGGAACTTACCAAAGTGACCGAAGAAGGTGAGGGCGTGAGTTGGACCCTGCGTCTGACCCCAGGCGCGGCCAATTTGGTGCATGAAGCCACCATCTCCGCTGGCTTGGGAGGGACTACCCGCATTCTCGGCGGGCTGATCCCCGATTACCAAGGCTATGAAGCAGCGTTTGCGCACCAAAATCCGCTGGTTACGCACAATGCACTGTTTGATTTGGCCGGCCCCGCCAGTTACACCGGTGTCGGTTTGACCTATGCCATGGGGCCGGTGGCGCTCAAGTGGATGGTCGGCAACATTGACGGTGTCGGTGAGACCGATCCGGTGACAGGCGCCTCCAAACCTTCAACCGGCCTGGCGTACCGCGCCGACTGGACCCTGAGTGAGTTTTCTTACATTGGTTTATCGGGCGCGCATGCCAATTCCACGCGCAGTTTTGACGTCATTGCCCTTGACGGTGGTTTCACCCGGGGTGACTGGCAACTGAATGCGCATCTGAATCTGGGACGCCTCAAAGCCGGCGCCTACAATGGTGGCGATGCTCAATGGTCCGGGCTGTCGGGACTGGTCGGCTACAAAGTGACGCCACGGCTGCAGTTACTGGCGCGCGCCGACTACATTGCCAATTCCAATAACGGCGGCGGTACTTACGTGGCCAATTACCTGAACAATGCGCTCGGCACACCGATGACCGATTCTGGACTTGGCCCCGAACTTGACAGTGCTGGGGTGGTGCTCGATCCCGACAAGGGTGCCAGCCTGACGCGGCTTTCGCTGGGTACCAATTACCTGCTCAACGCATCGACCCAATGGAAAACCGAGCTTCGTCTGGACCAGTCGTCCGGCTACAACTTTGCTGATGATTCCGGCGGTTTTAGTAAGACAAAAACAACGCTGGGCAGCGCGCTGGTGGTGAAGTTTTAAATCCGCAAACCCCTGGATGCCCGACTCCGCGAGCATGACGGACAGTGGGTTATTCATAGAAGGTCTGTCGTTTCACCAATCTCAACTGGAATCTCACATCGTTCATGGAAACAACCGCATCCCCCTCACGCCCCACTTTCGACGGCCGAGCCTTCATTGACGGGCAGCGGGTGGGTGCCCGTGAGGGCCAGCTTTTTGACTGCATCTCACCAGTGGATGGCAGTCTGTTGACCCAGGTGGCCCGCTGTGGTCCGGCCGATGTCGATGCCGCTGTTGCGGCGGCGCGCGTGGCGTTTGACGACCGCCGTTGGCGCGGTATGCCTCCGGCAAAGCGCAAGCGCATCCTGATCCGCTTCGCCGATTTGCTAGTTGAGCATGGCGACGAACTCGCGCTCACCGAAACCCTGGACATGGGCAAGCCCGTCAAGTACGCCCGAGCCGTCGACGTCAACAGTGCGGCCAACTGCCTGCGCTGGTTTGGTGAGGCGATCGACAAGGTCTACGACGAGATTGCACCGACCGCCGATACGGCGTTGGCACTGATCACGCGCGAACCCATTGGCGTGGTCGGTGTCATTGTTCCCTGGAACTACCCCATGATCATGGCCGCCTGGAAAATTGCTCCGGCCCTGGCAGCGGGCAATTCGGTCATCCTCAAACCCAGCGAAAAATCGCCATTGACGGCTTTGCGCATGGCAGAACTGGCGCTGGACGCCGGCATTCCCCCGGGTGTATTGAATGTTCTGCCTGGTTTTGGCCCCGAGGCGGGCTCGCCGCTGGCGGTGCATATGGACGTCGACTGCATTGCGTTTACCGGCTCCACCCGGGTTGGTAAACAGATTCATGTGATGGCCGGGCAAAGCAATCTCAAGCGCGCCTGGACCGAGCTGGGTGGCAAGTCGCCCAATATCGTGTTTGCCGATTGTCCCAATCTGAACCGGGCGGTAGAGGCCGCCGTCAGTGGCATATTTTTCAACCAGGGCCAGAGCTGCAATGCGCCATCTCGCCTGTTTGTCGAGGCCTCCATCAAGGACAAATTTCTGGAGGCAGCCCTCAAGCTGGTGCCAGCCTATGCACCCGCCAATCCGCTGGACCCCGGCACGGTCATGGGTGCGCTGGTCGACAGCGTGCAAATGAACACGGTACTGCGCTATATCAAGAGCGGCCGGGCCGAAGGCGCGCGCCTGCTGGCGGGCGGTGAGCAGGTGTTGGCCGAGACCGGCGGCTTTTATGTGCAGCCGACCATTTTTGACGGTGTTCAGGAAGAGATGACGATCGCCCGCGAGGAAATTTTTGGCCCGGTACTCTCGATCCTGTCTTTTACCGACACCGCTGACGTGGTGCGGCAGGCCAATGCCAGCATTTACGGACTGCAGGCCGGTGTCTGGACCAGCGACCTGAATAAGGCCCATGGGGTCGCCCGTGCACTGCGGGCCGGTACAGTGCATGTCAACCAGTACGACGAAGACGACATCACGGTGCCCTTTGGTGGCTACAAGCAAAGCGGCATTGGGCGCGACAAGTCTTTGCACGCCATCGACAAGTACACAGAGACCAAGACCACCTGGATACGCATTGACTCGCCGGTCTGACAGCGATGCACTTGTTTCCTTATGCCTTCCACTGAGGACACCATCGCGCGCCTGCAGACCCAGGGCGTGCACTCGATCTTGGCGCAGTTTTGCGATATCCATGGGGTCGCCAAGGGCAAACTGGTCCCCTTGCGTCTTCTGTATGAATGGGTCGAGCACGGTGCCGGTTTTGCTGGCCCCAGTATCTGGGGCACTGGCCTGCCCCGCCATGGTCCGCGCAGTGAATATTACGGCCGCGTTCAACCGGAGTCACTGCGGGTTTTGCCGTTTATGCCGGGGGTTGCCCACGCGGTGTGTGACGGGTTTGCCGGTGGTCAGCCGCTTGACACCTGTTCCCGGCAAATATTGAAAAAGCAGACCCGGGCACTGGCCGAGCGGGGTTGGAAACTGTGGGTTGGCATTGAGCCCGAGTTTTTCTTGCTCAACAAGGGGCCCGCAGCACAATGGCACGTAGCCGACGCCCTTGACCGCCTCGACAAGCCCTCGTACGACCTCAAAGCCATTCATCGCAATGCCGGCTTCCTGGAAACCATGCGAAGTGATCTGACGGCTTTGGGTTTTGAGTTGCAGCAAATGGACCACGAAGATGCCTGTGGCCAATACGAAATCAACTATAGCTTTGATGAAGCGCTTGCTGCGGCCGACCGCTACCTGCTTTTCAAGATGACAGCGCATGCTGCCGCGCAAAAACATGGCATGGTGTTCAGTTGTATGCCCAAGCCACTGGCCCACGCGCCTGGGAGTGGCCTGCATTTTCACCTCAGCATCACCGATGCCGCTGGCAACGCCATCTTTGCGGATCCGCAGCATACACTCGGGCTAAGCTCTGCCGGGCACAGCTTTGCGGCCGGCCTGTTGCACCATGCCGACGCCCTGAGTGCACTGTGCGCACCCACTGTGAACAGCTACAAACGTCTTGCCAGCAGTTCGGTGGCTTCCGGCACCACCTGGTCGCCGGTCTGGAAAAGTTGGGGCGACAACAACCGCACCTGCGTGGTTCGCACGGTCGCGGGTCGTTTGGAGTGGCGCCTTCCCGGCCCCTCGTGCAACCCCTACCTTGCGATTGCGGCGACTCTGATTGCTGGTCTCGACGGCATCGCCGCCGGGATGCGCGCTCCAGCCCCCTGCGATGTAGATCTCTACGACCGGCGCGCGGCAGGGGATGCCATGCCACCCCGACTGCCCCGGAGTCTGGACGACGCGGTGCGCGCGCTGGAGCAGGATGCAACCCTGTGGCACGGGTTGGGCGAGAGCTTTTGCACCGAATTTGTGCATCTAAAACGCCTGGAGTGCGACGCCTACCAGCAGCAAATCACGCCATGGGAATGGCAGCGTTACGCCGACGCATTTTGACCTTTTCGGGGTCCTTGCGCTGATTCGCGCAGAAATTTTTCACCGGGTGATTGGGCAACTTCGCAATGCGGAATGAGCCCGCAAAAGGGATGAAATTTTTTGATAATTTATGTCTTATATAAGACATAAGATGCAGTTTCAGTCTTCTATAAGACTACAATTCACCCATAGGCCCTAGCGGTCGTTTTCACAAGTTCAGTTTTTCATCAACTTTGGAGTGCAACCATGACGACACAAACCCGTGAGCAACAAATCGCCGCCCTCGAAAAGGATTGGGCTACCAACCCGCGCTGGAAAGGTGTCAAGCGCGGCTACAGCGCAGCCGACGTGGTGCGCCTGCGCGGCAGCTTGCAAATCGAACACACGCTAGCGCGCCGTGGCGCTGAAGTACTGTGGGACAAAATCAATGGCGGCTCCAAAAAAGGCTATGTCAACGCCTTTGGTGCCATCACTGCCGGTCAAGCCATGCAGCAGGCCAAGGCCGGTCTCGAGGCGGTGTATTTGTCGGGCTGGCAGGTGGCTGCTGACGGCAACACGTCCGAGACCATGTACCCTGACCAGTCACTGTATGCCTACGACTCGGTTCCCTCCATGGTGCGCCGTATCAACAACACCTTCAAGCGTGCCGACGAAATCCAGTGCTCACGCGGTATCGAGCCAGGCTCCAAAGAGTACATCGACTACTTTTTGCCGATCGTTGCAGACGCAGAAGCCGGCTTTGGCGGCGTGCTCAATGCCTTTGAACTCATGAAAAACATGATCGCCGCCGGTGCCGCTGGCGTTCACTTTGAAGACCAGTTGGCTGCGGTGAAGAAATGCGGTCACATGGGTGGCAAGGTGCTGGTACCGACCCAGGAAGCCTGCGAAAAGCTGATTTCTGCCCGCTTTGCCGCCGACGTCATGGGTGTGCCGACCATCGTGCTGGCACGCACCGACGCAGAAGCTGCCAACCTGTTGACCTCGGACTACGATGCCAACGACAAGCCGTTCCTCACCGGTGAGCGCACGCAAGAGGGCTTTTACCGCGTGAAGAACGGTCTGGAGCAAGGCATCAGCCGCGGCGTGGCCTATGCACCCTATGCCGACCTGGTGTGGTGCGAAACCGGTACCCCTGACCTCGGTTTTGCCCGCGAGTTTGCCCAGGCCGTGCAAGCCGCCTGCCCTGGCAAGCTGCTGTCCTACAACTGCTCACCGTCTTTCAACTGGAAGAAAAACCTCGACGATGTCACCATCGCCAAGTTCCAGGACGAGCTCGCCGCCATGGGTTACAAGTACCAGTTCATCACGCTGGCCGGCATTCATATCAACTGGTTCAACACCTTCCAGTTTGCCCACGCCTACGCCCGTGGCGAAGGCATGAAGCACTACGTCAACATGGTGCAAGAGCAAGAATTTGCTGCCCGCGACAAGGGCTACACCTTCGTGTCGCACCAGCAGGAAGTTGGCGCCGGCTACTTCGACGACGTCACCACCGTCATCCAGGGCGGCTCCAGCAGCGTCAAGGCACTGACCGGGTCTACCGAAGAAGAGCAGTTTCACTGAAGTGCATCATGCGTGCAGTTGCTTCAGTGTTGCATCTGCCGTTGCAGCCACGCGCAGTTTGTCTTTTTTGCTGGGGCGCTTGCCCTTGACGCCCCCAGTGCCTGGCGCAGATGCCGGGTCGCCAGCGCTGGCTGGCTCGGTTTGGTTGGGCTCAAATCCCGGTATTTGCTCCCTGGGCAAGCTCAGGTGCTGGCGCCGCTCGATCAGGCGAAAGTGGGCTTCGGTGTCGGCACTGACAAAGCTGAGGGCCACGCCACTGGCTCCGGCCCGGCCGGTGCGGCCGATGCGGTGCAGGTAATCGGTGGGTGAGCGCGGCAGGTCGTAGTTCACCACC
Source organism: Rhodoferax sp. (assembly GCA_021738345.1). Taxonomy (GTDB): domain Bacteria; phylum Pseudomonadota; class Gammaproteobacteria; order Burkholderiales; family Burkholderiaceae_C; genus Allorhodoferax. Next base: position 14,473 of record JAIPCE010000075.1, read on the forward strand.
ACGGGTAGTTGCGCAATGTCGAGCCCGCGCGCGGCCAGGTCGGTGGTGACCACCACTTCCCAGCGCTCGTCCTTGAATTCGGCCAGTACCTGGCTGCGCGCACCCTGGCTCAGGTTGCCGTGGAACGGTGCGGCAAAAATACCGGTCTTGTAGAGCTTTTCTGCGACCAGTTCGGCCGCGTATTTGGTGGCGACAAACACCAGCACCCGGGTCCAGCCATGGTCCTTGATCAAATGGCGCAACAAGGGTGTGCGCTGCGGGGCATCGACCTGAATCACCCGCTGCAAAATTATCGGCTCGTTGTGCTCTGTGGCCGGCACCTCGACGCGCAAGGGGTCAGCCAGCAGTTGGTCAGCCAGTGTTTGAACACCGGTCGCAAAGGTGGCCGAGAACAGCAGGTTTTGTCGCTTTTCAGGGAGCAAGGCCAGCACCCGTCCCAACTCCTCGGCAAAACCCAGATCGAGCAGGCGGTCGGCCTCGTCGAGTACCAGGGTTTGCACGGCTGACAGAGTGACCGCATTGTGCGCAACTAGATCAAGCAAGCGCCCGGGTGTCGCGATCAGCAGGTCGGCACCACCGCGCAAACCCATCATTTGCGGGTTGATAGAAACGCCGCCAAATACTACGGCAAGCTTCAAAGCGGGGGTCAGTTGCTGCCCCAGACTGCGCAGCATTTCACCCACCTGGGCCGCCAGCTCCCGCGTCGGTACCAGCACCAGCACCCGCACCCGCCGTGGGCGCTGCGCCGGGCTAGCGTGCAGGTTTTGCAACAGGGGCATCCCGTAGGCTGCGGTTTTTCCCGAGCCGGTTTGGGCGCAACCCTGCACGTCGCGCCCTTGCAGGATGGCGGGAATGGTCGCTAGTTGAATGGGGGTTGGCACGCTGAACCCCAAATCTGTGGCGGCGCGAACCAGCGGGGGAATCAGACCGAGTATTGAGAAAGGCATGGTGTGGGGTGCAGGTTAAGCGTTATTTTCTTGTTGCAGGTGGGCCAGTGGTTTTGTCCTTGAGTTTAAAGTCACACCACTCGGAAACACTGCACCGCCCGCATTCCGGTGTGCGCGCCTTGCACACGTAGCGCCCGTGCAAGATCAGCCAGTGGTGGGCATCGACCAGATACTGCGCCGGAATGCGTTGGAGTAATTTACGTTCCACCTCCAGCGGTGTCTTCCCTGGTGCCAGGCCGGTGCGGTTGCCCAGTCGAAATAGATGCGTGTCGACCGCCATGGTGGGCTCGCCAAAGGCCACATTGAGCACCACATTGGCAGTTTTGCGCCCGACACCGGGCAGTGCTTCGAGTGCTTCGCGGGTGCGCGGAACCTGCCCGCCGTGTAACTTGACCAGCATGTCGCAGGTTTGGAGCAGGTGGCGCGCCTTGCTGCGGTACAGGCCAATGGTCTTGATATGGTGTTCCAGGCCATCAGGTCCGAGCTCCAATATTTTTTGCGGCGTCGGGGCGACCGCAAAAAGCCGGCGCGTGGCTTTGTTCACGCCCACATCAGTGGCCTGCGCGGACAATAGCACCGCCACTAGCAATTCAAATACCGAGCTGAACTCTAGCTCGGTCTGCGGGTGTGGATTGGCGGCCTGAAGGGTGGCAAAAAAGAGCGCGATGTCAGCAGTTTTCATGGTGGTGGTATTTTGGTGCGTGCAATCGGAGACAATTTACCCAAAGCTAGACGAGCCGAATCCGAACAAGCGTTCGCGGCGAGGGCACCGCTCCAACGGAAATTGTCTTTGTTGGAGCGGCGCCCTCGCCGCGAATGACTTTGATGTTTGAGTTTTTCTCATTATTTGCAAATGATTGAACTAGTTCGAGACTAAACCTTACCGTGAAAGAACACCATGCAATTTGCCGATCGCCTGAACAACGTCGAAACCTCTGCCATTCGCGAACTTTTCAAGCTGCTTGGAAAGCCCGGCATCATCAGCTTTGCGGGCGGTTTTCCGGACAGTGCGCTGTTTGATGTCGAAGGAATTCGCGAGGCCAGCAACCAGGCCTTGACCGACGAACCTGGTGCCGCCTTGCAGTACGGTGCCACCGAAGGCTACCAGCCCCTGCGCGAACAGTTGGCCGCTTTTATGCAAGCCAAGGGCGCAAAAGAGGTGGCGCCTGAGCAATTAATAGTGACTACGGGCAGCCAACAGGCGCTAGATCTGCTGGGCAAAACCATGATCAGCCCGGGCGACAAGGTGATTGTGGAAGGCCCGACCTTTTTAGCAACCATCCAGTGCTTTCGGCTCTACGGGGCACAGCTGATCAGCGCGCCGATTGACGCCGACGGCGTACAGACCGATGCCTTAGAGCAATTGATCGTCGAGCACCAGCCCAAAATGGTGTACCTGATCCCCACCTTTGGCAACCCCAGCGGTGCCACGCTGAGCCTGGAGCGCCGCAAGCGGGTGCTAGAGCTGGCCGTGAAATACCAGGTGCTGGTGGTCGAAGACGACCCCTACGGTGATCTTTACTTTGGCGTGGCACCCCCACCGTCGCTGTTGGCTCTCAGTGGCGAGGTGCCGGGTAGCCGCGACCTGCTCGCGCACTGCGGCTCGCTAAGCAAAGTGCTGTCACCCGGCCTTCGGGTTGGCTGGATGATTGCCCCGCCCGAACTATTGGCCAAGGCCACCATGTGCAAGCAGTTTAGTGACGCGCACACCAGCACCTTTGCCCAGGCCACCGCCGCGCAGTACCTCAAAGCGGCTCGCATGCCCGCCACCTTGGCAAAAGTGCGCCAGGTTTACGCCGAGCGCGCCACTGCCATGGCGGCAGCACTGCACCGGCAGCTGGGCGACGCGATCAAATTTACCGCGCCTCAGGGCGGCCTGTTCATCTGGGCCCGCCTCACCGGCGCGAACGGCCAAATCAGCGACGGCGCCGCGTTTGCCAAACGCGCCATCGACCAAGGCGTGGCTTTCGTTCCAGGCGCGCCGTTCTTCGCCAACGCCCCAGATCTGTCCACCTTGCGCCTCAGTTTTGCGACCGCCGACCTGGGGAAAATAGAGCAGGGCGTCAAGCGACTAGGTGCGGCGCTGGCGGCTGGCTAGCTCCGCCCCACACTTACGCGCAAAGGGATGGTTTGTGAGCTTGGTCAACAAGACAGATTGGGTGAAATTTGAGTTCCATTGGATCACGCACTTTCGCGGATTTTTGCTGATCCTTTGTTTGTTGTTGGCAAGGCCGGCCAGCGCAGACAGCCTGACCGAGGCCATACGTTCAAGCACAGTACCCGTCATTTGTGCGACTTCCTCGTCCAACATGGGTGTCGGCTCTGGTTTTTTGGTGGCAGACGGCAAGCACGTGGTTACCAATCACCATGTAGTAGCCTGTGCAGAGAAGGGCGGCCGGGCTGGAATCATGGCGGCCAACGGTGATCTGCTGCAGGCGGCAGTGCGCTGGCAATCGGCCGCTAAAGATTTGGCCATTTTGCAACTTGAAAAAAATCCGGGCGGCCAGGTCGTGACGTTTGCCACGCGCAGCGCTATCGACGAACGCGACAAGGTTATCGTGGCGGGTTATCCCGGCGCCGCTCTACGTTCTGCCCGTGACTTTGGCCGGGTCTCGTTTGCGGAAGGCATTATCAGCAAGTTCACTGAGCTCGATTCGTCAGAAGGCACGGTAGCGCACATTCAAATCACCGCACCCGTCAACCCCGGCAATTCGGGCGGGCCACTGTTTAACGAAGTGGGTCAGGTGGTAGGCGTCAATGTTCAAAAGTCTATGACCGCGGTACTGGTGCTAGACCCCTCGGCACCACAAGGAATCCGACAAGAGCGTGTGCCGCTGGGTGAGGGCGTGGCTTGGGCCATCGTCGCAGACGAATTATTGGTGGAGTTAGAGCGCTTGCACCTGCCATTTGAGGCCACACGCACCAGGCCCAATGCCATTGAAGCAGAATTTGCCAGGCAGCCAGTTTTGTTGACCCTTATTGGATTAACCATGGGCCTGGCGGCGCTGATGTTTGTGCTGCTGCTTAACAGCCGCAGCCGGTTGGTGGTGAAAGACGTGCTCACCCGTGCGCGCGGTGGACTCACCCAAGGCACTGCGCCACATGCAAAAGCGCCCGCAACCCCGGTTTTGCGCGGCATCACCGGCCCCTATGCCCAGGCCAGTGTGCCCCTGGGCAATGACCAAATCGCCATCGGGCGCGATGCCAGCATGTGTCAACTCGTCATGCCCGCTGAAGCCACAGACATTGGTCGGCGCCACTGCACGCTGCGCTGGGACAAGGCCACAGCCACGTGTGTGCTGGAAGATTGTTGGTCAAGCAATGGTACTTTTACGGATGATGGCGCGCGCCTTGACCCTGCTAACCCGCACACCCTCAAACCCGGCGACCGCTTCTATCTGGCCAACCGGCGCTATCAGTTTGAAGTCGCCTTGGAGTCTGCAGCGTGATGTTTACCCACTCCACACTTTCGCAGGCCGGTGGCCGCAAGGTCAACGAAGACGCGGCCAACTGTGTGATCTTGTCAGACACACAAGGCTGCTGGGTGTTGGCCGACGGCCTGGGTGGGCATGGGGGTGGGGATGTAGCGGCCAACCTGGCAGTCAACACGATGCTGGCCGCTTACCAAAACAAGCCTGAGTTTTCAGCGGGTCAGATCGACCACATGCTTGGCCTGGCGCATCACGCCATCCTGCAAGGCCAGCAGGAAACGGATCGCCTGAGCGCCATGCGCAGCACCGCAGTGGTGCTGTTGCTGCAGGGCACTCAGGCGTGGTGGGCGCATGTGGGTGACTCACGGCTTTATCGTTTTGCTCATGGCAACATCGCCCAACAGACCAAAGACCATAGCGTGCCGCAGGTGA
>JAIPCE010000076.1 GCA_021738345.1 Rhodoferax sp.
AACGTGTTTGACATCATCAATGGTGTCAAGGACCGGCCCGCCTGAGCGACGCAAACTTTAACCGCGCCCGACAAACGGCATTTTGGTAGCCATGACCGTGTGGAACAGCACATTGGCTGCTAGCGGTAAGTTGGCCATGTAGTTAGCACCGTCGCCCTGAGCATATTCCCCTGCGTGTCACCAATTTTTAGCAAGAGACCGAGCCGCACTTTTGAAAGTTTCTGGGCTACGTGGGGTCCGTAACCTGTACCAGCGAGCGCGTCGCGGTTTTGACCTGCTTGCTGTGAGTGCGGTCTTGGCGAATCGGGGTTTTATCAAAAAGCTTGCGCGATGAAATCAGTCGAAACTTTCTCAAATCAACATGCCAAACATCATTGGATACGATTAGACGTTTCTGGATGCAGTGACAATGCAGCACTTGGTCAGAAAGCATCAAAATGTCAAAGACACTCAACCAAACCTGTACACCGCGCGCAGCCGTTCTGGACGGCACTGCCGACTTTGTTGTCAACCTTGCCGACTTGCCGGCACTGTCCGAAGCGGACGCCACGGAGTTTCTCGATTCCAACGTGTTGACATAGGGCATGGAGATTTTGTTGTCGCAAGCATTCGCCCGCCTAGCCGGCACCGGCAGTTCCAGCGGCATCTATAAGTTGTCCGAGTCCATGGGCGGCGGCAAGACGCAGAGCATGATCGTCGCTGGCATTCTGGCGCGGTTCCCGAATCTGGCAACGCTTTTGCCATTCCACGACCCGCTGGCCCCGGCTAAGCCAGACGTTGTTGCCGCGTTCACCGGTCGCGCCACTGACAAGAAAGTCTGGATTGCCATTGGTGATGCACTCGGTGTCACCTTTGCCCCTGACCGTGCGCCGTCTGAGGCTGAATGGCGTGATGCACTTAAAGGCAGAGCCGCCCTGATCTTGCTTGATGAATTGGCGTTTTACTTGGTTCATGCCGCCAGTCAGGGCAGCAAGGAAGACGGCACCCGCGCCGCAACCCTGGCGGGTATCGCGCTGACCAACCTATTTGGTGCAATACGCGACTACAAGGAATGCCGCCACTGCGTCATCGTCATTGCAGACCTGCAAAAAGACTGGGAACAGGGTGCGGAAGAGCTGTCGCGCATCATGCGCACCAACGACACGCTCGGCGGCACCATGAACAGCGTGAATAACGAGATGTCCAAAGGCGCACAAACCATTGCACCAGTCGACAACTCCAAGGACGAGCTCTACGCCATCTTGCGGAGACGGTTATTCAAAACACTGGGAGCCAGTGCCAAGGACATTGAGGCTGTCGCCGATGCCTATGTGGTGGAGCTGAATAATGCCAGTGCCATCATCGAGCGCCCGACCATGAAGGTGCGTGAAGAAATTCTTGTTTCTTACCCATTCCATTTTTCTACCAAGAAATTGATTGGCAGCTTCAATGACAACCCAGGTTTTCAGAAGACCCGTGATGTCATTCGCCTGATGGCGACCATCGTACGCAGTCTATGGGGCAAGGGCGAGGCGGAAGTCGCAAAGCATTACCTGCTGGCGCTAGACGCATCTGACCTCAACGATGCCAATGTGGCCAGCCGGTTTGTCGAAATCAAGAAGTCGTTGCAAGACGCGATGCAGACCGACATTGCCAACAGCGGCACCTCGCACGCCGAAACGCTCGATACCGAGACCGATGGACTGGCGAGTCTGGCTGCCAAGTGGATGCTGACGGCTTCACTTTCAGAGCTGAGCCCGCTCGGCTTGTCGTCGGCAGAAATTGCCGAGAATTTGATAGCCCCTGGCCGCTCGATTCTGGGCTTGCAGGATGCGCTGAAAAAGCTTTATGACACCTGTTGGTATATTGAGCAGACCAAGAGCGAGCGCTACCGGTTTAACCGCCACAAGAATCTGAATGCCCAGGTCAACAGCTACACCAACGTCTGCACCAACGAAGACCGCGATGACAAAATCGAGAAAAAGCTGGCCGAGATGTTTGAGCCAAAGGACAAGCGCTGCTATCAAAAGCTGGTCGTCTTGCCGCAGCTCGACAAACTCCAGCTTGAGCGCGAAAAGACGACCTTGGTCATCCTTAAGCCAGACACTGATTTTCAGAAATTCTTTGCTGCCGAAAAGTACAAAAACCGCGTCGCATTCCTGACTGCGGTCGATCAAACTGGCATCTTTACTGTCAATAAAAAAGCGCAACGGCTTTGGGCCATAAGCCAAGTGGTGAAAGACCTCACCCCAGATGACAGCCAGTACAAAAAAGCCAAAGACACCGAGGCGGAATACCAGACCGAACTATTTGTTGCCATCAAGGCAGTGTTCAATAAATTCCACTACCCACTGATTGATGAAGAGCAGGAAACCGCCTTGATTGGTGCCCCACTGCTGGATGGCTATGTGGACCGGAAAACGGGCCATCATGTCAAATACCGCAACGAGGAAGCCTCCAAGGGCGAATTTGTGGTCGAAGCGACTCTGCGCGAAGCCAACAAGTTTCAGGTGTTCAATCCTGGCAGTGGCGACGACAAGCTCAAGGTCTATCAACCCTTGCGCACCCGCATCGAATCTTTCCTGTTCCCGCCGACTGGCCGCACCACTTGGGATCAGATCAAGGATGGTGCTGCCTCGCGTGGCCATATTCTCTGGACTGAGCCTGGCACCCTGGAGCGTATGCGCGAGGGACTGATGACCGCCGCTGTGTGGCGTGAAGATGCGGGGCAGATTCAAAAACCCCCGTTTGATGAAATCACCGGTGTCACCATTGAATATGCGCGTGACAAAGACACCGGTGTCATCACCACCACCGACATCAAGATTTCCCATGCCGACAAGCTGTTTGTGCGCGAAGGTGCAGGTGAATGGAAACCCCAGCAGACAGGTCAGCCGCTGGTTAGCGGCGCGCTAGTGGCGCGTGATGGTGCGGGCGAATGGAAACTCCACCCTACGGATCAGCCGCTGGTCAGCAGCGCCATGCTGGTTGAGTTCAAGGCGGTGGATTCGAGTGGCAAAAACAAGGAAGGCAAGCCGTATCGCATAGAAAACACCATCGACCTGGCGCACGACTTTGTTCCATCGCCCAACGCCGGACATCAATTCGTCAAGGTCAAGGTAATACCGCCCGACAGCACCCTACTTTTCAGTCTGGACGGATCCAACCCCGCCAACAACGGCAAGCCCTATGCCAAACCCGGCATCGAAGCCCCGCAGGGCTGCACAGTTCGCCTGCATGTCGAAAAAGCGGGTGTCGTGCGTAGCGTCAATATCACCGTCCCCAAGACGCACACCGGCAGTGGAGATGGGGTCGGAGATGGTGGTCCGGCCATCGACCCCGACCTGCCTGCCATCGTCAATGGCAACGCATTTGGCCATCTGGTCACCCGCTCGGCCACTTACCGCCTGCTTAACAGTTTGCCGACGGATGCCCGCTTGCAGATGGTGCAGGTCAAATCCACAGTTGCCGCCAGTGACACCACAGTCACCATGACCTGGGACAGCAAGACCACCGCGCATGTGCCGCATTGGGCTGGCTACAAAGATGCGCTGACACAACTGGCAATTGGTGTTGAACACCATCGCGGTTAATTGAGGAGCTTGAAATGATGAATACGCTGACCATAGAACTACCGGTCGAGGGCCTGCCCAGCGCTGCCGAGCTACCGGCCAACTTTGCCGATGAAGCGCGTTATTTGCTGGCCCTTAAACTCTTTGAACAGGGCCGAATCTCGTCGGGCAAGGCTGGTCGGTTGTGCGATATGGGGCGGGTTGAATTCCTTCTGGCGGCCAGCCGGGCTGGGGTGCCGGTGGTCGATTTGAGCGGCGACGACCTGATCCAGGAGTTCAACTGAGAGAGGTCTGTATGCTGCGCCGCTTCTGTTCCCGTCTGGCGGGCCTTTATGCCGAGTTTCTGAAGCCGCGCCTGACTGGAGCCACCCACTACGACCGCATTGCTGGTTATTTCCAAAGCAGCTTGCTGGAACTGGCCAATGAGTCCCTGGCCGACATTCCGCACATTCGCATCGTCTGCAATACCCGACCGAGGTCAGTGCCGAAGACGTAAAGACGGTGCGCATGGCATCAGGTACACGGTGCAAGGAACTCGAAGAAAGCCTACTGCGCCTGGCCTGGAATGCAGGCAATTTTCCGCATTTGGTGGACGTGCATGGCGTACCCGCCCAGAAGCGGTTAAATGTTCTGCATGACTTGTTGATGGCCTCCGGCAAAGTTGGTCGGCTGTTTGAGATTCGGCTGGTGCCGGATTCTGAATTTGGTTTTGTGCATGGCAAGGGCGGCATTGTTCAGGGCGACTGAGGCAAAACATCCTTCATCGGCAGCGCCAACGACAGCGCCCGCGCCTGGACAAAAAATTACGAACTGGTCTGGGAAGATGACACGCCGGAAAGCGTGACCTGGGTGCAGGAGGAGTTCGATTCACTTTGGAGCAAGGGATTCCCGCTATTTGATTGGTACGGATGCCGCCAGTACCGGCCTGAATCTGCAACGCCTGGGCTGTCTGATCAATCTGGACCTACCCTGGAACCCTACCATTCTGGAGCAGCGCAAGGGGCGGGTGCAGCGCGGCATCCTGGCCAAGCGTATCCCGTTTTACAACATGCGTTATGACCAAGGTTTGTACCGCATGTGGTGAACGTGTTTGACATACTCAACGGTACCAAGGAAGCTCCGGCCTGAGTGGCTGTCAGCGCTCAAAAGCCAGCAACAGCAGCGCGCCCCGGCCCCTGACCCCGGCACAGACTTTAGCCGCGCCCAACAAATGGCATCTTGGTGGCCATGACCGTGTGGAACAGCACATTGGCTGCTAGCGGCAAATTGGCCATGTAGAGCACGGACTGGCCCACGATATTTACGTCCATGAGTGGTTCGACGGCAATCTCGCCATGCGCCTGCAGGATGCCGGCGGCCATGCTTTGGGCCATCTCGGTCGCCGCGTTGCCAATGTCAATCTGACCCACCGCAATATCGTATTTGCGGCCGTCGAGGGCACCGCTTTTGGTCAGGCCCTGCACTGCGTGCTTGGTGGCGGTATACGGCATGGTATTGGGACGTGGCGTGGTGGCTGAAATCGACCCGTTGTTGATGATGCGCCCACCGCGCGGGGTCTGCGATTTCATCACGCGAAACGCCTGCTGCAGGCACAAGAACATGCCGGTCAGGTTAGTGTCCACCACACTGCGCCATTGCTCCACACTGAGGTCTTCGAGCGGAATGGCCGGCGCGCCGACGCCGGCATTGTTGAACAGCACATCGACCCGGCCATACGCCTGCACCGCCGCTTCAAACAAGGCCACCACCGACGCAGGCTGGGTCACATCGGTGGGCACCGCGAGCGCGCGCTCTGCAAACCCGCTGCAGGCAATCACGTCTGCCAGCGGTTGCGCGCGCCGCCCGGCCAGTACCACCCGGAAGCCCCCCTGCAACAGCGCCAGCGCCGCCGCCTTTCCCACACCGGTTCCGGCACCGGTGACGATGGCAACTTTTGAATCTGTGGACAAGTTGAAACTCCTGTTCGTTTATCTTCAGAAATAGGGGATGTGGCATCCGGTTTACGGCGGACCATCGCACCGGAAGGCCGGCCGCAAATTGCCACCAATTATCGTCTGGACGGTCTTGTTCAAGGAAGTGAACTGAGGTTCCTGGCACGTGATAATCTGGTTAGTCAGATGGGGGTGAAACATGCACTCTTGACCCGTACAAGACGCCAAGGACCGGTTCAGTGAGTTTCTTGACAGGTGCTTGTCTGAAGGACCGCAAATGGTAACCAAGCGAGGCGCAAAGCGCGCCGTGCATCAAGACCTTTGGCGCGAAGGTATGCAACCCGTTCACCGCAGTGCAAGGCTGAAATCCGGTGGATCGGGTTGTCAAGAGATGTTTACTCTGCGGTTCAGGTAGAAGCCCGGAAAATGGCCAGAGGCTTGCCCTGCATGGATGTGTGCTCTAACCATTGCCACCCGGCGCGAACCAGAAGGCTCTCAGAGGTACTGGTGCCGCAATAGATGTGTGCATAGCCCAGTTCGCGCGCTTTGACGACCAAGCCGTGCAATAGCACCGCCCCGATGCCGCGCCCCCTGCATTGGGGCAGCACATAGCCCGCCGCCGCCCAGGGACCAAGGTGCGCATGGCTGGGAATCGACTCAGACTTGAGCGCCGCAGCGCCCACTGGCACTTCATTCTCGAACGCGACCAGTCCTAGCGGCAGTTGGTGCTCGGACTGCGCAAACTGATTCAGATCATCTGCAATATTTCCGGGCCCGCCCACGCCATACCAAGCCGGCCACTCTGCCACAAACCACTGCGCCACCACCGGCACCAGTGCCCGATGGCGCGACAAGGGCGCTGTCGTGAGCGAGGGGGGCAAGGGGGGCAGACTCACATATTGCGCCGATACTGCCCACCCACCTCAAACAACGCGTTGGTGATCTGACCCAGGGAGCAGCAGCGCACGGCGTCCATCAGGACTTCGAAGACGTTTTTGTTCTGAATCACGGCCTGTTGCAGACGCTGGAGTGCGGCGGGGGACTGCTTGGCGTGGCGGGTGTGGAAGTCGGCTAGGCGCTGCAACTGGCTTTGCTTTTCGTCGTCAGTCGAGCGCGCCAGTTCCAGCTTGTCCATGACGGCATCGCCGTGCGGGTTGCGGAAGGTGTTGACGCCAATAATGGGGAACTCGCCGGTGTGCTTGAGCATCTCGTAGGTCATGCTCTCGTCCTGAATTTTGCCGCGCTGGTAGCCGGTTTCCATGGCACCGAGCACCCCGCCGCGCTCGGCGATGCTCTCAAACTCCTTGAGCACCGCTTCTTCCACCAGTTCGGTCAGCTCTTCGATGATGAAAGCGCCCTGGTTCGGGTTTTCGTTCTTGGCCAGGCCCCATTCGCGGTTGATGATGAGCTGGATCGCCATGGCACGGCGCACCGAATCTTCGGTGGGGGTGGTGATGGCCTCGTCAAAGGCGTTGGTGTGCAGGCTGTTGCAATTGTCGTAAATGGCGATCAGCGCCTGCAGCGTGGTGCGAATGTCGTTGAACTGGATTTCCTGGGCATGCAGGCTACGCCCCGAGGTCTGAATGTGGTACTTCAACTTCTGCGAGCGCTCGTTGGCACCGTATTTTTCCTTCATGGCCACCGCCCAGATGCGCCGTGCGACCCGTCCCATGACGGTGTACTCGGGGTCCATGCCATTGGAGAAGAAGAAGCTCAGGTTGGGCGCAAAGTCATCGATGTGCATGCCGCGCGCCAGGTAGGCTTCGACAAAGGTAAAGCCATTCGACAAGGTGAATGCCAGTTGGCTGATCGGATTGGCGCCAGCCTCGGCAATGTGGTAACCGCTGATCGACACGCTGTAGAAGTTGCGCACATTGTGGTGCACAAAATACTGCGCAATGTCGCCCATTACCTTCAGGCTGAACTCGGTGCTGAAAATGCAGGTGTTCTGGCCCTGGTCTTCTTTGAGGATGTCGGCTTGTACCGTGCCGCGCACATTGGCCAGCACCCATTCGCGGATCTTCTGGCTTTCGGTGTCAGTCGGCTCCCGTCCGTTGTCGGTCTTGAATTTTTCGATATTCTGATCGATGGCGGCATTCATGAACATGGCCAGAATGCTGGGCGCCGGACCGTTGATGGTCATCGAGACGCTGGTGGCGGGGTTGCACAGATCAAAGCCGCCGTACAAGACCTTGAGGTCGTCTATGGTGGCAATGGACACGCCGGAATTACCCACCTTGCCGTAAATGTCGGGGCGCGGATCGGGGTCGTTGCCATACAGGGTGACCGAGTCAAACGCGGTGGACAAGCGCTTGGCATCCATACCTGCCGACAGCAACTTGAAACGGCGATTGGTGCGAAAAGCGTCGCCCTCGCCGGCAAACATGCGCGTCGGGTCTTCGTTTTCGCGCTTGAACGCAAAGGTGCCTGCGGTATACGGATAGCTGCCGGGCACGTTGTCAAGCATCAGCCATTTGATGATTTCGCCGTGGTCTTCGTATTGCGGCAGGGCCACCTTGCGAATCGTGGTGCCACTCAAGGACTTGGTGGTCAGCGCAGTGCGGATTTCCTTGTCGCGAATCTTGACCACATATTCGTCACCGGCATAGGCTTTCAGCATCTCGGGCCACTGAGCCAGGAGCTTGCGCTCAGCCGCACCCATCTGCTCCTCGCGCACCTGGGCCAGGCCGGTGACGGCTTCGACCGCCCGCACTTTGCTAGGGTTGGCCTCCTGCAGCATGCGACCTGACGCACGCAACTGCTGCACCTCACGCGCCAAACGGGCCTGCGACCGTGCCCGAGCCTTATAGCCGCGCACCGTGTCGCTAATCTCGGCCAGGTAACGGGTGCGCGCGGCCGGCACCACCGGGGTCTGGTTGGAGCTGAAGCGGACCTCCACTTTGGGCAAGCGGCTGTCGGCCATGGGCAATCCCAGGGCCTGCAATCTGGGCAACAGCGCCTGGTACAAGGCGGTCACACCGTCGTCATTAAAGCGCGCGGCCATGGTGCCAAACACGGGCATCTGGTCCGGCGGGGTGGTCCAGGCTTCTTTGTTGCGCTGCACTTGCTTGGCCACATCGCGCAGGGCGTCGCTCGCGCCCTTACGGTCAAATTTGTTGATGGCTACAAACTCTGCAAAATCCAGCATGTCTATTTTTTCGAGCTGGCTGGCCGCGCCAAACTCGGGCGTCATGACATATAGCGGCACGTCCACCAGTGGCACGATGGCAGCGTCACCCTGTCCAATGCCTGAAGTCTCGACAATGATGAAATCAAAATCGGCGCACTTGGCGGCGGCCAAGACATCGGGCAGGGCCTGGCTGATTTCCGAGCCAAAATCGCGTGTGGCCAAGCTGCGCATGAACACGCGGTTGCCGTCGTCATTGGCATCTTTGCGCGGGGTCTGGCTCCAGGGGCCGATGGCGTTCATGCGGATGCGGTCGCCCAGCAAGGCGCCACCGCTCTTGCGCCGCGACGGATCGATACTGATGACGGCGATGCGCAACTGGTCGCCCTGGTCCATGCGCAGCCTGCGAATCAGCTCGTCGGTCAGCGACGACTTGCCGGCGCCGCCGGTGCCAGTAATGCCAAGCACCGGAATCTTCTTGGTCGCCGCCAGCGCGCGCAGTTCCGCGCTCAGCGGGTGTTGTTCGCCCAAAGACTCAAGCCCGGTCATAAGCTGGGCCAGTGCGCGCCAGGCCGCCTGCGTGTGGCCGGCAATGGCGCTCAACTGGTGCGGTGCGTAGACGCTGAGGTCGGTGTCGCAACGCATCACCATCTCGCCGATCATGCCTTGCAGGCCCATGCGCTGACCATCTTCGGGACTGTAGATGCGGGTGACTCCGTAGGCTTGCAGCTCGGCAATCTCGCTGGGTACGATCACGCCGCCGCCGCCGCCAAACACCTGGATGTGTGCTCCGCCGCGGCTCTTGAGCAGATCGATCATGTATTTGAAATATTCGACGTGGCCACCCTGGTACGAACTCAGCGCAATGCCCTGCGCGTCTTCCTGCAGGGCCGCGGTGACCACCTCGTCGACGCTGCGGTTGTGCCCCAGGTGAATGACCTCGGTACCCATGCCCTGCAGAATGCGGCGCATGATGTTGATGGCGGCATCGTGGCCGTCAAACAGGCTGGCCGCCGTGACAAATCGCACCTTGTGCGTCGGGCGGTAGTTGGCGAGGGCCTTGTATTCAGCGGACAAATCGGTCATGGCGGGAGTCTCCTTGCGCACCATGCAACAGCCGCATGGTTGACGTTGACGTAAACGTCAACTTTAAACCAAAAGCGCCTCAATCTGCTGACTACTAGCTAACACCTTTCCGATTTAATCGGCCTACGCTGTCTTTTGCACCAACGACCCCACGAACTGGTCGATGGACTTGGCAATGCGTAACATCTCGACCGAAGGCAGTTGCATGACCGTGTCGCCGCTGGTGCGATCGATCAACTTCACGACCCGAATATTGGTGTCTTCATCGATCGAAAACTGCAGATCGTCCACCACACGGCTACTTAGCACCTGATTGGCATGGTCGACCGCCTGCTGCAGTGCCTCCTGGGTCGGTTCGGCCACGAATCCGGCACCTGCCTGCGGCACGACGGGCAGCACACTGTCGGGGCGGGCCTGTGCATTGAATACACTTTGCGCCGGCATGCCCATGCCGGCTACGACGGATGATGATCTAATTTCCATAGCAAACCCCACTTCTTCTACACCTCACACCTATTGCTCACCGTGAACTTCATCGCCCAACGCGGCCACTATCGTACCCATCCGGACCACCGACAGGTGTTGCGGATGTTCTTGGTGAGTCACCGGTTCACCGGTACTCCCCTTAAACATCGGTAATTCTCGTGCGTAATTGAGCGAAATGTCCAAAAACCCGCTAAACCGGGTTGCTTTGCAATATCCTTCGGGTTTCGCCATCTGCGCTGCTTTTGCTCGCCAACACCATGCAACCGATTCAACTTTTTGACCCTGCATCCAGCACTTACACCTATGTACTGTTTGATGAAACAAGCCGCGAGGCCCTCATCATTGACCCGGTTGACGACCAATTGGAGCGCGACATGGCGACTCTGCGGCAATACGGCCTGAAATTGCTGTGGACCGTCGAAACCCATGCCCATGCGGACCACATTACCAGCGCCGGGCAGTTGGCCGAGCACACCGGGGCGCAAACCGCGGCTCCCAAAGCCTGCGGCATCACCACCGCTGCCGTGCAGTTGGTCGATGGCGACACCTTGCGTTTCGGGTCTGAACAGGTACGCGCGCTGCACACCCCCGGTCATACCGCGGGCAGCATGAGTTTTATCTGGCGCGACCATGTGTTTACCGGCGACTCGCTGCTGATCAATGGCTGCGGGCGCACCGATTTTCAGTCGGGAAGCGCCTCGGACATGTACCACAGCGTGACCGAGGTGCTGTTCAAATTGCCCGATGCCACCACCGTCTGGCCCGGCCACGACTACCAGGGCCGCACCCGATCCTCGATTGGAGCCGAGAAAACCGGCAATGTGCGGCTGGCCGGCAAGTCGCTGCCCGAGTTTCGCGCCATCATGGAGGCACTTCATTTGCCCCGACCCAAGCGCATCGACGAGGCGGTGCCTGCCAACCTGAGTTCGGGTCTGCGCCACGATGCCGGCAGCCATGGAGCTGTCGAGTTGCGTGTGGCCGCCGGTTATGCGGGGGACATCAGCCCGCCAATGGCCTATTCCTGGTGGCAGGCGGGCGATGCGGTGCTGGTCGATGTACGCACCGACGCCGAGCGCGAATGGGTGGGTTTTGTACCTGGTGCAGTGGCGGTAGCCTGGAAACAGTGGCCGGGTATGGCCATGAACGCCGACTTTGATGCGGGTGTGCTGCAAGCGGCACAGAGCGGAAAGAAGCTGATTCTTCTGTGCCGCAGCGGGGTGCGCAGCATTGCGGCCGCCAAACGCGCCACCGAGCTCGGACTCGTCGCCTACAACATCCTGGAGGGATTCGAGGGCGACCCCGACACCCAGGCCCACCGCGGAAACAGGGGCGGCTGGCGCATGCGTGGACTACCCTGGCGCCAGGGGTAATCGGCGTATGACCTTTCTCGCATTGGACATTGGCAACACCCGCCTTAAGTGGGCGCAATATGCCAGCCCCAGGCCCGGTGCCGTGTTGCTGGCACAAGGTGCAGAGTTTCTCGAAAACATTGACAAATTGGCCGATGGCGCCTGGAGCGCCCTGACCGCGCCCCACTACATCCTGGGTTGCGCTGTGGCTGCCAATGCCATCAAGTTGCGCCTGCAGGAGCAGATGGAGCTGTGGGACGTCGCACCCCAATGGGTGGTGGCAAGCGAGGCCGAGGCCGGCCTGCGCAACGGCTACGACTTTCCAACCCGGCTCGGGGCCGACCGCTGGGTCGCGATGATAGGTGCCTACCACCGCATGTTGTCCCAGGGCGCACCCCGACCCATGGTCGTCGTCATGGTGGGCACTGCGGTCACGGTCGAAGCGGTGGATGCAGAGGGCAAGTTCCTGGGCGGTCTGATCTTGCCAGGCCACGGCATCATGTTGCGCGCCCTGGAGTCAGGTACCGCGGGTTTGCATGTGCCGACCGGCGATGTACGCGAATTCCCCACCAACACCAGCGATGCGCTCACCAGCGGTGGCACCTATGCCATTGCCGGTGCCGTGGAGCGTATGGTCCAGCACGTGCGCAAACGTTGCGGTGCCGAGCCGCTGTGCACCATGACGGGAGGCGCCGGCTGGAAAATGGCACCGAGCATGTCGGTGCCGTTCGAGCTCGTGGACAACCTGATTTTTGACGGCCTGCTACAAATGGCCTTGCGCCGGTTTCCCCTGCCGATCTAATCTTCAGGCGTGGCGGCCAGCCAGGCCTCGGTGAGGCGCACCCAATACGTGGCGCCCAAGGGAATCAGTTGGTCATTGAAGTCGTAGCTGGGGTTGTGCAACATGCAGGGACCGCCGCCGTGGCCGATTTCACGGTGTTCGCCGTCGCCGTTGGCAATAAATCCGTAGCAGCCGGGTTTGGCCAACAGCATGAAGGAGAAGTCTTCCGCACCCATGGTGGGCTCTTGTACTGCCACCTTGGTGTCGCCCACGATACTGGCCATGACACCACGTGCAAACTCCGCTTCGCGCGCAGAATTGATGGTCGGCGGGTAGTTGCGCGAAAACTCGAACGAGCACTCCATGCCGAAGGCCGCTGCCGTGTGAAGTGCCATGTCACGCATGCGCTGCTCGATCAGATCGAGCAATTCCACGGTAAAAGTACGCACGGTCCCTTGCAGTTCGCAACTGTCGGGAATGACATTGGTGGCCTCGCCGGCATGGATCATGGTGACAGAAATCACACCGGCTTCGACCGGCTTTTTGTTGCGGCTGATGATGGTCTGAAACGCCTGCACCATTTGGCAGGCGACGGGCACCGGGTCGAGCGCATTGTGTGGCAGGGCGGCATGGCCTCCTTTGCCCCGTATGACTATTTTGAACTCGTTACTCGACGCCATGACCGGGCCGGCACTGACCGCGAATGTTCCGACCGCGGCGCCCGGCCAGTTGTGCATGCCAAACACCGCCTCGACCGGAAACTTGTCAAACAGGCCGTCCTTGATCATTTCACGCGCGCCGCCACCACCCTCTTCGGCCGGCTGAAATATCAGGTACACCGTGCCGTCGAAGTCGCGGTGGGTCGAGAAGTATTGCGCTGCGGCAAGCAGCATGGCGGTGTGGCCGTCGTGACCACAGGCGTGCATCTTGCCGACATGCTGGCTCGCATGGGCAAAGGTGTTGAACTCCTGCATGGGCAGGGCGTCCATGTCGGCGCGCAGCCCGATGGCCCGGTCCGATGTTCCCGCCTTGACAATCCCCACCACGCCAGTGGTGCCCATGCCACGGTGCACGGGAATTCCCCATTGCGCAAGTTGGGCTGCTACCACATCGGCGGTGCGGACTTCCTGAAAGCACAGCTCCGGGTGGGCGTGCAGATCGCGGCGAAGGCTGGCAATGGCAGGTGCCGCAGTGACAATTTCTTGGATAAGTTTCATGCCAATATATTACCCTGCCGCGCTGTGCGATGCAAAAAACGCACCCGATACCTAAGGAAGCAATTGGGTTGTTTGGGGCAGGCGCCGGGGGCGGTGCAATGGGTGCTGCCGTCTGCGGGCACGCGCGGGGGCGAAATCTATTGCAACCCTCCAGGCGCTCGCGGCGGCGACGCCCATTGCAGCGCTCTGATCCCTTGCACGATTCGTAGCGACCAGAGGCCAAAGGGCCAAGGCCAGGGCCGTGTCAGGCCGGGGCCGTCTCGGATGCAGGGGGGTGGGTCGGGAGCCAGAGGGTGAAGGTGGAACCTTGGGCGGGTACGCTGTCGACCATGATGCGGCCATGGTGGGCCTGGATGATCTCGTGCGACAGGGACAGGCCCAAACCGGTGCCCTGACCTACCGGCTTGGTGGTGTAGAAGGGCTCGAAAATGCGTGCGAGGGTCTCGGCATCCATGCCCTGGCCGGTGTCGCTGATGGCCACGAACACCTCGGCACCTCGCTGGCCGGTGGCGATGTGGATCGAGCCCCGGTCCGGAATCGCCTGCGCGGCGTTGACCAGCAGGTTCAGAAAGACCTGGTTGAGCTGTGAGGCAGCGCCCCAGACGGGTGCGGCCTCGCCATAGTCCTTGGTCACGGTGCACTTGTATTTGAGCTCGTTCCAGACGATATTGAGGGTCGACTCGAGTCCGGCACGCAGATCGACCCAGGTCCACGTGGTGTCGCCCGTGCGCGAGAAGTTCTTGATGTTGCGAACGATGGTGGTCACCCGCTCCAGTCCTTCCTGCGACTCCTGAACCAGTTGCCGGGCGTCGGTCTGGATGAAGTCAAAATCCTTGTCCTCCTTGAGCTGAAACACCGCATCGAGCGCCGCACAGGGCTGGGTCATGCAGTCTTCGGCATTTTGGTACGCGGCAGTGATGGCAAAAATGTCATCGAGGTACTGACCCAGCACGCCCAGATTCGAGGCCACGAAGCTGATCGGGTTATTGAGTTCATGTGCCACGCCGGCCGCCAAATGTCCCATCGATGCCATCTTGTCGGACTGCAGCAGTTGCTGGTGTGCCTGCTCGGCGGCGGCCTTGGCACGGGTCAGCGACTCGTTGGCCTGCTGCAGGTAGATCGTCAGGCGCTGCATGTCGCCCTGCGCCAGGCGGCGCTCGGCAATTTCTATCTCAAGCCGCGCGTTGGTGTCTTGTAGATCGCTGGCCTGCTGCTCTAGCCGCCGGCGCGCCAAGTCGAGTTCGACGTGGGTTTTGACACGCGCTAGCAGTTCGTCGCGCTGAAACGGTTTGGAGACAAAGTCCATGGCCCCCAGCCGTAAACCTTCCACGCGTTGCTCGGCATCGGTCACGGCGCTCAGAATAATGACCGGAATGTCGCGGCTGCCAGGTAACTCCTTGAGTCGGCGCAGCACCTCAAACCCGTCCATGCCGGGCATGCGCAGATCCAGCAAAATCAGTTGCGGACGGGTGTGCACAACCGACTCCAGGGCCAGCTCACCACTGTCGGCCGGCAACACGCGGTAGCCCTCGGAGCCAAGAATGTCAGTCAACAGTTGCAGCGACTCCAGGGTGTCGTCAACGGCCAATACAGTAGCTTGTTTCATGGTGTGACAGATTTTGGTGGTTCCATGCTCGATCTTATAGATCTCAGCATCGCACTGTAACTTAGCTGCCTGGCCTGCAGCGCCAGGGCTTGGCCCAGCGCAGCGTCGTGCAACGCGACTTCGGCAATCAGTTCTGTCAGGTGCGCAGTGTCAAGCGTGACCAGCGTGGTGATCAGATTTTGGCGCAGTGCCAGCGGCAGCCGGGCCAGCGCGGCGGGGTCTGGCAGGGCATCCGTCGTGGCGGGGGCCAGGTTGTCGGGCGCTTCAACCACATACTCCAAGCCCAGTTGCTCGCGCAGGCAGGCGTAAATTTCCTGGTTGCGGTAGGGTTTGCGAATGACACCGTCCATGCCTGCGGCCAGGATGCGATCGCTCTCTGACTTGAAGACCGACGCCGTCACCGCAATGATTTTGACCGCTGCGCCACCCGGCAGCGCGCGTATCTCTCGGGTTGCCTCCAGTCCGTCCATCACCGGCATGCGCACATCCATCCAGATCAGGTCCGGCCGACACCGGGTAAACACATCGACTCCTTCGCGCCCGTTGTGCGCCAGCTCCACTTCCAGCGCCAGCGGTTCAAGCAATTGCTGCAACAAGCGGGAGTTTTCTTCCTGGTCTTCGACGATCAGAAGGCGTGGCCTCGGCGAACCCGGCGCCAAGGCCAACACACGCCCGAGATTGCGCGTGGGCGCCTCCAGTGCATCGGCTTGCGCGGTTTGCACTGGCAATTCAACCTTGAACACCGTGCCTTTGCCCAGCGTGCTTTGCAACTCGATATGGCCACCGAGCAGGCGCACAAATTTGTCGGTAATGGCCAACCCCAGCCCGGTACCCTGGTGCAAGGCCGCGTTGCCGACCCTCACAAAGGGCTCGTAAATATGGGCTTGCTCCTGCGGCGCGATGCCAATGCCGCTGTCTTCCACCTCGATCACCAGTTGCCAGCCGTCCGGTGCCAGCGCCCGGGCGTCGACCCGGACCGCCACACCGCCTTCGTTGGTGAACTTGACGGCATTGCCAATCAGGTTGATCAGAATCTGGCGCAGCTTGGCCAAGTCGGTCTTGACAAAGCGTGGACAGGCATCGGTGATCAGCAGTATCAGTTGCAGGCCTTTGGGGTTGGCCCGCGCCCGCATCAGTGTGACCACGTCGCCCAATAATTCGTGCAAATCGAGTGCGCTGGTCTCCACCGTCATACGCCCGGCATCGATCCTGGCCATGTCGAGCACGTCGTTGATCAAATTGAGCAGGTGCTGCCCGCTGCGGTGGATCACCCCCAGGGTCTGGCGCTGTGCCTCGGGGATAGCGCGGTCGCTGCGCAGAATTTCGGTGAATCCCAAAATGGCGTTCAGGGGCGTGCGCAGTTCGTGGTTCATGCTGGCCAAAAAGGCGCTTTTGGCCTGGTTGGCAACCTGTGCCTTCTCACGCTCAACTTCGGCGCGCGCCTGCGCACGGCGCATACCTTCGGCGATGCTGGAGATCATGCTGCAGCTCAAAATAAAGGTGCCCAGCGCCAGCGTCTCGACCCTGGACAGAATTCCGTTCTGAATCCAGTAGTAGCACAACAGCGCCGACACCCCGGTGGCCAGCAAGCCGGCGCGTAGACCGCCCACCAAGGCGGCCAACACCACGGCCGGGTAGTAGGTCAGGTAGGCGGTATTGCGCCCGAGGTCGCCAAAAAACACCATGCGGATGGCGCTCGCCAGCGCCACAATCAGCAGCGCCAGCAGCACTGCCTGCCCCGGCCCGACATGCCAGCGCGTTGCGCTATCGGAGCTCATATGCGGGTGTCCGACTCGTCGGCCTGCACGAAGGTGTCGAACACCCGGGCCTGGAAGTCGGCCTCCTTGCCAATGCCCTGGTCCTGCACCATGGGCTCCAGTGCTTCATTGAGCGCTGCGGTTTCACACGCACGCGCCTTGAGGTCGAGTTGCAGTCGCTCCATGGTCTCGTAGCCGTCCATACCCGGCATCCTGACGTCAAGCAAAACCAGGTCGGGCGGGCTGATCTTCAAGAGTTGTGCCTGCTGGGGCATGGTTCAAGCTTCCTTATGCGAAATGTTCCGGGTAAACACGATGGCCCGTTCACGGTGCCGTTGCGCCTCTTGCCAAATCGAAAACAGTGTGAGCACCACAATCAGTCCGGTCACGCCCAACGCGTCCCATAAATAGGGCAGCCAGGGTTTCAGAGGCTTGCGCGCAGCAAAGTGGTGCATGAAGCAGGGCGTGAAAAGGCCCAATCGTATCAAAGCGATTGAGGGCTGCGGACTGTCCACGACGCGGGCAAAGCGGCTTACACTTGTTCCACGTGCCACTTTCATGCTGCCTTTGCCATGGCCCCGTCGAACCCCCTGAGTTGTCCCTCTTGTCGCACGACCATGCAGGTGCATGCCTTGCCCGGCAACGACGGCAACGCCATAGAACTGGATTTGTGCTTTGCGTGTCAGGGCATGTGGATTGATCCGCAGGAAAATTTGAAGTTGACCCCGGCAGCGGTGGCCGATCTGTTTCGGCTATTGCACGAACAACGCGGGGCGGCCCGCCAGCCTCTGCCCGCAACGCTGAACTGCCCCCGCTGTCGTAGCGCCTTGAAGCAGGGTTTTGACATGGTTCGCAGTGGGCGCTACATCACCTACCGCTGCACCCAAGGCCATGGCCGCTTCAGCGCGTTCTCAGCATTCATGATCGAAAAGGGTTTTGTGCGCCTGCTGACGCGCCCCGAGATTGACGATATTGCAAGGCGGGTGGGTGCCATCCATTGCAGCAGCTGTGGCGCGCCGGTCGACCTGCGCACCGACCCCGCCTGCCCCCACTGCCGCTCGCCGTTCTCGTTGCTCGACCCCACAGCAGTAGAAAAAGCGCTGCAAGGCTATGCCCGTGCCACCCAATCCGGTGTGACAGGCGCACGCGCCCCCGATCTGGCCGATGCCCTGATCATGCTGGAGCGCGACCGCCAGCGCGCACTGCGTGATCCCGACGCCCGACGCAACAGCCTGAGCAACGACGGCTTGACCGAGGTCAACCTGTGGTCCATTGGCCTGGCGCTGGTCGCGGGACTGCTCAATTGAACCTAAAGGATGCTCCGATAGGAGCGGCGCCCTCACCGCGAATGACTTTGATGTTTGAATTCTTCTCTTGATTTGAAAAGATTGAATTTGTCAGAGACTAGATTCCTCAGTTGATCGCTTACTTTTGTGGGTAACTCCGCATGAACACTCACTTTATTGGCGTTGAAGCTCATCACCATTTGGGTGACAGCGCTACGTGCCCGATTGAGGAACTACTTGGTTGAATCGGCCTCGATCACGATGGCGCGAAAGTCGTTCACATTGGTCAGCGTCGGCCCGGTCACTACAGAATCGCCCAGCGCGTGAAAGAAACTGTGGCCGTCGTTGTTGGCTAGGTCGTCCCGGGGCCGGCGGCCTAGGCGCCAGGCGCGTGCCAGCGAGTCAGGTGCCAGCAGCGCGCCGGCAATTTCTTCCTGGCCGTCCACCCCATCGGTGTCGCCGGCCAGCGCATGAATCTGCGGGTGGCCGTTGAGGGCCAGGCCCATGGACAGCAGACACTCGACATTGCGCCCGCCACGCCCCTTGCCGCGTACCGTCACGGTGGTTTCGCCGCCCGACAGCAGTACGCACGGTGGGGCGAAGGGC
>JAIPCE010000077.1 GCA_021738345.1 Rhodoferax sp.
CCCGTAGCTCCGCTGTGCTCATAGGCGCGCCTTTGGTGGTCAGTTGATTCAGGATATTGAGGTGCCGGACCTGCTGTTTTGTGAGTTCGCCACGACCAAACTTGCGCCGGGTTTCATCGTCCATGCCATCTTGCTGTGGTAATTCGGCCATCGTGGTTTCCTGGTTGGGTATGAGACATTTCATGTCGCATGTGGGAATCATACTGCGGTTCTTGGGGCAGCGGCGTCTTGTTCTGGCTGCCAAAACATTAAGGGCTCGTTCTCAAATAACATGCACATTTGGCTCGCCAGCTTTGGGCGCACTGCGTTGTTGCAAATCGCTTGTGCAGCACAGCTGCACGGCACGCTTTGCGCCTAGCATTGCATCCCAAATCCGACGGCCAAATGCACAGCTTATTCATGAACGAGCCCTAAGGAGATTGTTATGAAGTATGCCGTTCTTGTGCTAGAGCAGCCGTGGTGGGACCTGGATGAAGACCCCGGTCAGACCTCTGTGCGCCATTTTCTGGACGGGCTTTCGCGGCTGGACGGTCTGCCCACTTTTTATGCCACGTTCTACGACACCAACAGTTTTGGTCAGGCACTCAAATACTTGGTGGGCGCGCGCAAGCTCGAATTCGTCGACCATTTGATTGTTTACGTGGCGAGCCATGGTGCCGGTTCGCGCATAGGCAACGGCAGCGCGCCAACCATGAACCTGGGCACGGTATTTGACCGTATCAAGCAGTATGGCAAGGGCAAGGTTGTCGGCGTGATGCTGGACAGTTGTGAAGTGGGTGCCCAGCTTGCCACCATCGAAACGGGCATGAAGAAGACAAAAATCAGGTGGCTGATGGGTTACGGTGCCTCGGTTGACTGGTTGACATCGACCTTGATTAATCTCCACGTTCTGTCGGTGATGACGAGCCTGGATACGGACGAGCTAAAGAGTCGGGACGCGCTGACAGCAGCCGTGCAAGAGGCGCTGGGCCTTTTCAACCCGTATTTGACGATCGATGCGGACGAAGACGACGAAGATGCGCCGCCCGACGATGAAGCACCCCTGGTTCTTTCCGAGCTCCTGACTCTGGCGATCCAACCTTCACACGCAAACCCAAGCGTACTTTCGCCCAAGGACATCTGGCCAGAGCTTGAGCTAGAAGGCGATTAACGGAGCGGCCTTCCAAGCGCATGAGGCACGATATTTCGCTGCGGAACTGGCGTCGAACCCAGCGCAAACCCCACGAAGGCGCGCAGGACGCGTCGACGCCGCAAACCTGAAGGTTCAACCGAAATAGCTGCCGGATTCAAGCGACTTTACGCACTTGGACGCGCTGCCGCCCAAATGGTGACGCCCATCAAAGACAAAAAAGTGAGCGATAAAGATAAGCGCTCAATTGGGGAAGTCGGTTGAATCTGCTTGCTTGAACTGAACGATGTTGCCTTCCGGATCCCAACCGTCGAGAACGATATGGCCGCGAAAATGCCACGCGGCGGAGTCGGGTTTGAGGTAGCCGCCAGTGGCCTCCACGGCACGCCGAACCTCAGCCAGGCTGGGCACCACAAAGGTCGGCTTAAAAGCTGTTTCGTCTCTGGGTTCGGGGGGTGTGGAAATGTCGATACTGGCCGCGTACTTTCTGGAAATGCAATGGACAACGAGCTCGTAGCCGTGGCCTAGCAGTAAGTCGTGCGATGCGTCAGATTCCTGAACGTTCAGACCCAGGGTCTGCTGGTAGAACGCGGAAACACGCTTCTTGTTCTTTGCGAAAACAACAAGTCCCTGCTGCATCATGTTGTCAACCCTGTCTCAGCCCGGGCTTTTCTGCGCCGCCAGGTTGTTGCGGCAGCTGGCATTGATCACCCGCAGCTCGGCCAAGGTTTCGTCAATTTGGGCGCGCTTTTTTTCCAGCTCGGCAATTTCCTGGTCGGTGCGCTCAATGACGTAACTAAGTTGCTGGGCGCGGCCTTCGCCCTGGTCGCCGTACAGGTCGAGGTAGCGCTTGATCTCGGCCAGCGGCGAGCCTATGGCTTTGGCGCGCAAGATCAGGGAGAGCCGCGCGCGGTCGCGTCGGGTGTAGACGCGCGCACCATTGATGCGGCGGGGACTTAGCAGCCCCTTGTCTTCGTAGAAGCGCAGAGCGCGCAGCGTGATACCAAACTCGCGGCACAGCTCGGTAATGCCAAACAGTTCTGCCGCACCTTCGTCTCGGTGCGAGTCAACGAAGGCCTGGGCATGGGCCACGGCGGCGGCCTCGATCTTGGTCATACGCAGCGCGTTGGCTGACTAGATTACACGTTGCAAGCGCATGGCCACACTCATGTCGCCCGATACTTTGAGCTTGCCGGCCATGAAACCGGTGGCGGGCTCGAGGTCACCGTCGAGCATGGCCTGCAGGTTGTCCAGGGTGATGCCGACGGTGCAGTCGGTCTCGGCCGCGTCGTTGGTCACGGTGTTGGGTGTGGATTTGCCGTCGATCACGATGATGCCGTCGTCACCCATGTCAAATTTCAGGGTGGCGTTGAGGCCGCTGTCCGCGCCCACTTTGGTGCGTATGGCTTGGGTGCAAGATTCTAGAGACATGGAAAGAGTCCTTTCAAAAGAGGATGTACAAAGGTGTAAAGCGCTGGGATGACGCAAGGCAATGGATGCTAACAGCATTGCATCACCTAAGGCATAGTATAAACACCTATACGATATTTGGTTGACGTTAACGTTACCATGTAGTCTAATACGTCAACTGAGTTCGAAAGCCCTTTGCAATGCCTGTCTTACGTTCCAAGATCAATCCCCGTTCCGACGCGTTTGCCACCAACGCCCGGCGCATGGCAGATTTGCTGGCCGAGGTGCAGCGGCTCGAGGGCCTGGTCATCGCCGAGTCCGAGTCCAAGCGCGACCGCTTCGAAAAACGCAAACAGCTGCTGCCGCGCGAGCGCCTGGCGCGCCTGCTCGACCGCGGCACCCCATTTCTGGAGCTCAGCCGCCTGGCCGGCCTCAATATGCACGATGACGACGGCAAGAAGTCGGTGTTGGGCGGTGGCTCCATCGTCGGTATCGGTGTGGTGGCGGGTAAACGCTGTGTCATTTCGGCCAGCGACAGTGGGGTCAAGGGCGGCACGGTGGCACCCATGGGCCTCAAAAAGGGTTTGCGCATTCAGCAGATTGCCCAGGAAAACAAGCTGCCCCTCATTTCCCTGGTCGAGAGCGGAGGTGCCAATCTGATGTACCAAAGCGAAATATTCATTGAGGGCGGGCGCACGTTTGCCAACCAGGCCCGCATGTCGGCCATGGGCATCCCGCAAATTGCGGTGGTGCATGGGTCGAGCACGGCGGGGGGTGCCTATCTGCCCGGTCTGTCGGACTACGTCATTTTGGTGCGCGGACGCTCCAGTATTTACCTGGCCGGCCCGCCACTGGTCAAGGCAGCCATTGGCGAGGACTGTACCGACGAAGAACTGGGCGGTGCGGAAACCCATGCGCAGGTGACTGGTCTGGGCGAATACCTGACCGAGGACGACGCCCACGCCATCGCCATGGCACGTGAGGTCATGGACAAGCTCAAATGGGATGCAGCGACTCCGAGTGCGGGGTGCACCGAGCCCCTGTTTGGCGAGCAGGAACTCATGGGCGTGGTGCCCGCAGATGAGCGTGAACCCTATGACGTGCGCGAGGTCATTGCCCGGCTCGTCGATGGCTCCGACTTTCTGGAATTCAAAGCCAGTTACGCGACTGAAATGCTGTGCGGCCATGCCCGGGTGCAGGGGCATCTGGTGGGAGTGCTGGGTAACAACGGACCGATCCAGCCGGCCGGCTCCACCAAGGCCGCGCAGTTCATTCAGCTGTGCGACCAGACCGGCACGCCGCTGGTCTTTCTGCAAAACACCACCGGCTACATGGTGGGCTCGGTCGCCGAGCGCACAGGTGCCATCAAGCATGGCTCCAAGATGATTCAGGCAGTCGCCAACGCGCGGGTTGCCAAGTTCACTTTTGTGCTCGGTGGCTCATATGGTGCGGGCAACTACGGCATGTGCGGGCGCGGCTTTGACCCCCGCTTTATCTTTGCCTGGCCGACCGCGCGCACCGCGGTCATGGGGGGAGCGCAGGCGGCCCGGGTCATGGATATTGTCAACCGCGCCAAGATCGAGCGCATGGGCATGGAGGCCAATGGGGAAGCCCTCAAGGCCATGTCTGATGGCCTGCGCCTGCGCCTGGACAAAGAATCTGCGGCATTGTTTGGTACTGCGCGCCTGTGGGACGACGGCATCATCGACCCGCGCGACACGCGGCGCATTCTAGGCTTGTGCCTGGCGCTTGCCGCTGAGGCCGAGCAACGCACCTTGCGGCCTAACACGTATGGCGTCGCCCGCATGTAGAGCGGAACACGAACAGCTAGAAAAACCAACCATAGATCAAAGGTCCCACCATGAAACTCACCCCAGAGCACGAGCAAATTGCAGACACCGTGCGCAAGTTTGTCGCAAATGAGATCAACCCCCATTTGCCTGCATGGGAAAAAGCCGGCATATTTCCTGCCCACCAGCTGTTCAAAAAGATGGGCGACCTCGGGCTGCTGGGCATCAAATACCCCACCGAGTTTGGCGGCATGGGGCTGGACTTCAGCTACTCCATGGTCATGGCCGAGGCGCTCGGCGAGTGCAATGCCGGGGGTGTGCCCATGGCAATCGGCGTGCAGACCGACATGTGTACCCCGGCACTGGCGCGCTTTGGCTCTGACGCGTTGCGCCACGAATTCCTGGCTCCCAGCATTGCCGGCGACATGGTCGGCTGCATCGGGGTGTCGGAAGCCGGTGGTGGCTCGGACGTGGCTGCACTCAAAACCACGGCCAAAAAGGACGGCAACGACTACCTCATCAACGGCTCCAAGATGTGGATTACCAACGGCATGCAGGCCGACTGGTGCTGCCTGCTGGCCAATACCAGCGAAGGCGCTGCGCACAAGAACAAGTCGCTCATCATGGTGCGCCTGGACAGCCCGGGCGTCACGCGCCAGAAGATCGAGAAGATCGGCATGCATTCGAGCGACACTGCACAGCTATTTTTTGACAACGTGCGCGTGCCACAAAAAAACCTGATTGGTCAGGAAGGCATGGGCTTCATCCTGCAAATGCTGCAGTTCCAGGAGGAGCGCCTGTACGGAGCGGCCGGTGCCCTGCGCTCGCTGGACCGCTTGATTGACCAAACGATCGACTACACGCGCCAGCGCCACACCTTTGGCAAGCCCATACTGAGCAACCAGGTGGTGCATTTCCGCCTCGCTGAATTGCGCACCGAAGTCGAGGCCTTGCGCGCGCTCACCTACCGCGCCGTAGAGTCGTATGTATCGGGCAAAGACGTGACGCGCCTGGCCTCCATGGCCAAACTCAAGGCCGGGCGCCTGCACCGCGAAGTGGCCGACAGTTGCCTGCAGTACTGGGGTGGCATGGGCTTTACCGCCGACAACCCCATTTCGCAGTCCTTCCGCGATGGTCGCCTGGTCTCGATTGGCGGCGGTGCGGACGAGATCATGCTGGGCATCATCTGCAAGTACGAAGGCACTTTGCCTGGAAAAGCCTGATGTTTTCTGCGATGTCCCTGGATTCCATTCGCGCTGAACAGTCCGGCGCGGTGCTGTATGTGACCCTCAATCGACCGGATTCGCGCAATGCGATGTCGCTCGCCATGGTCAGCGAACTGCGACAGGTTTTGGCGCAGGCTGAGGCTAGCGCAGGGCAGGTGTCTGCCGTGCGGGTGGTGGTTTTGCGTGGTGCGGGCGGGCACTTTTGCGCTGGTGCCGATCTGAAGGACATGGCCGCAGCCCGCATGCGCGCCATGGCCAAACCAGCGGGTGACGCCAGCGACCCGATTGCGCAGGTCAATGCCGAGTTTGGCCAGTTGTGTGTGGCCTACGCCCAGACCCCCCTGGCCGTGGTGGCTCTGCTAGAGGGCACGGTCATGGGCGGCGGGCTGGGCCTGGCGTGTGTGGCCGACGTGGCGATTGCCAGTGACACGGCCAATTTTCGGCTGCCGGAAACCAGCCTCGGTGTGGTGCCGGCGCAGATTGCACCGTTTTTGGTCGAGCGCCTGGGCTATTCGCAGGCCAAGCGTCTGGCCGTCACGGGCGGACGCATCGACGCCGCCACCGCCCTGCGGCTGGGGCTGGTGCACAGTGCGGTGGCAACGGCCGAGCTGCAATCCGCACTGGACCAGGTGCTGTCCGACATTCTGGCTTGCGCGCCTGGCGCGTTGGCGGCCACCAAGTCCCTGCTGGAGCGGTCCCGGCTGCAAGCGCCGCAGGATTTGGTGGCGGATGCTGCGGCGCTCTTTTCCCGCGCGGCACAGGGTTCAGAAGCGCTTGAGGGCATGACTGCCTTCCTGCAAAAACGCAAACCACAGTGGGCTTTGCCATGACTTTCTCCAAAATTTTGATCGCCAACCGGGGTGAGATCTCCTGCCGCGTCATTCGTACGGCACGTGCATTGGGTTACCAGACCGTGGCGGTTTTCAGCGATGCCGACCGCGATGCGCCGCATGTGCTGCAGGCCGATGAGGCGGTGCATATTGGCCCGTCGCCAGCGGCTGAGTCTTACCTCAAGTTCGACGCACTGTTGGAGGCCGCGCGCAAGACCGGTGCTGATGCGGTCCACCCCGGCTATGGCTTCCTCAGTGAGAACCCGGCCTTTGCAAAGGCGTGTGCCGATGCGGGACTGGTGTTCATTGGTCCCCCGCCAAGCGCCATGGAGGCCATGGGCGACAAGGCGCGTGCCAAGCAGCGCATGCTGCAAGCCGGCGTACCCTGTGCGCCAGGCTATCTGGGCGCCGACCAAAGCGATTCCGCATTGGCCATTGAGGCTGAAAAACTCGGTTACCCGCTGCTGGTGAAGGCGGTTGCAGGCGGTGGCGGGCGTGGTATGCGCCTGGTGCACAGCGGCGCAGAACTGCAAGCCGCGCTAGACGGTGCGCGGCGTGAAGCTACCAGTGCTTTTGGCGACGGTACCCTGATGCTCGAGCGCCTGATTGACGACGGCCGCCATATCGAGATTCAGGTCTTTGCCGACGCCTACGGTAACGCGGTTTATCTGGGCGAACGCGATTGCACGGCGCAGCGGCGGCGCCAGAAAGTGATCGAGGAAGCCCCTTCGCCCGTCGTCACCCCGGCCCTGCGGGAAGCCATGGGCAAAGACGCAGTGGCTGCCGCGCTGGCCGTGGGTTACCGTGGTGCCGGCACAGTCGAATTTATGGTCGACCAGGACCTCAAGCATTACTTTTTGGAGATGAACACCCGCCTGCAGGTCGAGCACCCGGTGACTGAAATGGTTACCGGTTATGACCTGGTGGAGTGGCAACTGCGCGTGGCTGCGGGCGAGCGCCTGCCAGTGGAGCAGGGCGACATCACGCTGACCGGCCACGCCATCGAGGCGCGCCTGTACGTGGAAGACCCGTACTCCGGCTTTGCGCCGCAAACCGGTGCGGTGCTGTGGTGGCAGCCTGAGCGTGCTGTGCGTGCGGGTATTCGGATCGATGACGGCATTCGCCAGGGTGCGGTGGTTTCGCCCTATTACGACCCCATGGTGGCCAAGGTCATCGCCCATGGCCGCGACCGTGACGATGCCATCCGCCGGCTGCGCGCCGCCTTGGCCCACACGCCGCTGCTGGGCCTGAAGAATAACGCCCGTTTTTTAAGTGATCTGCTCCACCATCCGGCCTTTCGCAAGGCGGAAATGACCACCACCTTGATCGACCAGTGGCTGGAGCAGGGCGAGCCCTTGCTGCAGGCACCGGTTCCCGATGACATGACTTGGAGCGTTGCGGCGCTGGCCTTTGCCATGCAGCAGGGTGCCAGTTGGCGTGCCGACAGCGTGGCGGCATTTGGCCTGTCATTGCAATGCGACGACAGGGTGCGCAGCCTGCGCGTACGCCCCGACCGCCATGGCGCTGCGCTGGTGACGCAGGGCAGCAGCATCCTGCCCATGCAGGTGCTGAGTTTTAGCGACGGGGTTTTGCGCTATGCGGTAAACGGTGTCAACAAGGTGGCCATTGCCGTCATCGATGGCAGCACGCTGCACCTGGCGCTAACGGGACAGACCTACCAGTTCAGCGAAGTTTCGGCCTTTCCCAACACCGACGCCCTCAAAGACGCAAGCCGCGCCCGTTCGCCAGTCGCGGGCCGGGTAACCCAGGTCTTGGTCGCACCCGGCATGGCTGTGACCGAGGGTCAGCAACTACTGTGTGTCGAGGCCATGAAAATGGAAATGTGGCTTTGCGCCGAGGCTGCGGGTACCGTGACAGCGGTGCACGCCCAGGTGGGCCATCAGGTGGAATCTGGCATCGTTCTGGTGGAAATTGACATCAACAACAAGGCAACATAATGGACAAAGCCATACTCACCTGCGCGCTGACCGGCGTGCTGACCAACCCCAAACAGCACCCGGTGCCGGTGACCCCGGCGCAAATGGCGGCTGAAGCACGGGACGCCTTTAACGCTGGCGCCAGCATCATGCACGTGCATGTGCGCATGCAGGAAGAAGGTCTGGGTCACATGCCATCGTGGGACCCCGATGTGGCCGAGGCGGTCGTCAATGCCATCCGCGAGGCCTGCCCCGGTGTCATCATCAACCTCACCACGGGCGTTGTTGGCAAAGACATTTCCGGCCCACTGAACTGTATCCGCCGCGTCAAGCCCGAGATTGCGGCCTGCAATGCCGGCAGCCTCAATTACCTAAAGATCAAGGACGACGGCCAATGGGCCTGGCCCCCGATGGTGTTCGACAACCCGGTGGCGAAGGTGCAGCAGTTTCTTGACGTCAT
Source organism: Rhodoferax sp. (assembly GCA_021738345.1). GTDB lineage: Bacteria > Pseudomonadota > Gammaproteobacteria > Burkholderiales > Burkholderiaceae_C > Allorhodoferax. The sequence continues at coordinate 8,783 of JAIPCE010000077.1, forward strand.
GGGCGAATGCGGTACGCATCCCGAGTTTGAATGCTTTGATGTCGGCATCGTACGTTCGGTCAACATGTACCTTAAAGCCGGCATGCTCAAGCCCGAGATGGGCAGGGCGGAATACAACCTGGTGATGGGCGTCGCCTCGGGCATGCCTTGCGATGCCGATCTGCTGGCCCTATTACCCCAATGGATGGCACCCGACAGCGTCTGGCAGGCCACGCTGATTGGTCGATCCGAAATCTGGCCCGTGCACCAAAAAACGGCCGAGCTGGGCGGCATGCTGCGCACCGGTCTGGAAGACACCTTCTACTTGCCAAACGGCGAACGGGCCGCCGGCAACGGTGCCCTCATCACCGAACTTGCCACCTGCGCCCAGCGCGCTGGCCGCACGATTGCCAGCCCGACCGAGGCACGGGCGATGCTAGGTCTGCGACACTGAGCCCCGGTGCGAAGAGTTCCCGAGCAGCCGAGCAGCGCCCAAAAGACAAAATTGCTGTGCTAGAATTCGATGCTTAGCGGCTGTAGCTCAGTTGGATAGAGTATCTGGCTACGAACCAGAGGGTCGTGGGTTCAATTCCTGCCAGCCGCACCATATAAATAAGCCATTGATTTCAATGGCTTATTTTCTTTCTGCCGCCCTGAACCATCGCCCTGATACAAAAGGGGCTTACGATGAATGGGCTGTTCGCCAAGGTGGCATTTCGCGCAAGTCAAGAAGCAGCGCCGTTTAGGTTACGCCGACACTGCGGCTTTGGCCAAGGCTTCGAACATGTCGATCGGCAATGGTCGACTAAACAGGAAGCCCTGATAGGCGTGACACCCATGACGGGCAAGAAAGTCTCTCTGTGCTTCAATCTCGACGCCCTCGGCGATAACCATTAGGCCAAGACTGTCTGCCAGCGCTATGACCATCTTGGCGATGGCTGAATCGTTTGGATCGCTCAGTATGTTCTTGACAAAACCCTGATCAATCTTTAGTTGGTCCAAAGGCAGGCGTTTCAGGTAGGACAGCGATGAGTACCCGGTTCCAAAGTCGTCCAAAGAAAAACCAACACCGTGTGCTCGCAACGAGGTCATCTTAGAAATGATGCCCTCAACATCCTCAACCAGCAAACTCTCGGTAAGTTCAAGTTTTAGCTGCCGCGGGTTCGCTCCAGTTCGACTGATTGTTGCGAGCACGTTGCTCACAAACTCTTTGTGATGAAACTGACGTGCGCTGACATTGACCGAAACCGTGAGTTGAGCAAGTTCTGTACATGTTGCCCACTTCGCCAGTTGGGCGCAGGCCGTGTCCAAGACCCACTGTCCGAGTGGCAAGATCAAGCCTGTATCCTCGGCCAATGGAATGAATTCGCACGGTGACACCAAGCCCTTCTTTGGATGCAGCCAGCGAACCAGCGCTTCCGCTCCGGTCATTCGTCCTTGCCCAACCAACTGCGGTTGGTAATAGAGCTGAAAATCCCCTGCGAGAAGCGACTCACGCAAATCCAGTTCCATCGCTGCACGTTCGGTGACTTTCGCTTGCATATCAGGATCAAAGAAACGAACAGCATTTCTTCCTGCCGATTTGGCCTGGTACATCGCGAGTTCTGCACGCTTAAGGGGTTCCGTGTTCTTCTCTTGTTGATGTCCGCCGAACAATGTGATGCCAATACTTGGGGTGCAATGATGGTCGTTGCCTTGGAGTAGATAGGGCTGAGAAAGCGCGATACGAATTTTTTCGCCGACTGTTTCCGCTTGGGTCGCCGCTTCCAAATCATCCTTGCTCAGGTCTTCAAGCATCACGACGAATTCATCGCCGCCCAGGCGCGCCACCGTGTCGCCGTCCCGAATGCAGGCGGTCAATCGCTTTGCGGCCAGAGCTAGCAGAACATCACCCTGGTCATGTCCCAACGAGTCGTTCAAGGTCTTGAAATTGTCAAGATCGACAAACAGCAAAGCATTGGTTCGGTAATGGCGGACACCGACCGTGACGACCTGATCCAGTCGACTCATCAAGAGTCGGCGGTTTGGCAAACCTGTCAACGGATCGTAAAACGCCAGACTTTCGATTCGATCAGCTGCAAGTTTTCGATCGCTGATGTCTGTGAATATGGCTACGTAATGCGTTACTTGTCCAGCATCGTCCTTTACGGTGCTTATGTTGAGCCACTCCGGGAAGACCTCTCCGCTCTTTCGCCGATTAAGTATTTCACCTTGCCATGACCCCTCTTTCGCTAGGCTCTCGTTCATCGCGGCATAGAAGTTCGCGTCATGTCTTCCGGAACTTAAAAGGCGCGGTGTGTTACCCACCGCCTCTTCACTGGAATATCCGGTGATTTCGGTAAAGGCCTTGTTGACCCTCAGCACGACGCGTTGCGCGTCTGTCACGATCATGCACTGCAGAGACTCAAAGGCAGTCGCTGCAATGCGTTGAGCTTCTTGTGCTTGCTTGCGCTCGGTCACATCCCGTGTTACGGCTAGTTGCACCGATTGGCCACGATCCATATGTGGGACGGCGTGGGTTTGCATCCACCGGCGCGTCCCCTTGAGGCCCACTATTTCATATTCCAACTGCACTGACTCTCCGCCTATCACTCGGCGGTGCATGCTTTCGAAAGCATCTCTGTACTCGGGTGCTATCAGATCTCGCACGGCCAATCCGGCAACTTCCCCGAATGAATCGGCTTCAATCATCTTCAATCCTGCCGGGTTCATTTGCAACAAAAGCCCATTCGCCGCGATGATCTTGATGCACTCCGGCTCCGCCTCAAAGAGGGCTCGTAAGCTTGTTTCACTCTCGATTAGCTTGGTTTCCGCGAGTTTTCGTTCCGTGATATCGCCCATAGCGGTGACGCGAACCAATCTACCCTTGTATTGCATCATCTTGCCGCGAAGAACGGCAGGAAAGGTGGTGCCATCCTTTCGCAATCCCTTGGCTTCATAAGGCTGTTCGTAGCCGGAAATCATGTTGCGCATGACTTGCTCTCTATCCTCCGGTGCAATCCACTCTGTTCCCATGCGACCAATCGCCTCTTCAGAGGTGTACCCGAACATCTCTTGCGCACGGGTGTTTTGCTCTAGGCACCGACCCTTTTCAGAAATAAATATGGCCTCGAATGAAGCCTCACTCAGTCCCCGATACTTCTCCCGGCTCTCTTGCAGTGACTCCTCGAGGGCTTTGCGCTCACTGATGTCACGGACACTGGCCTGTACAAGTATCTGTCCACCTACTTCCATCCGACTAAGGAGCACATTTGCAAAGAAAGGCTTGCCGGTGTCAATCCTCTTATGAGTCCACTCAAATGAAACACTGCCATCACCTAGAGCTTGCTCGATTCGCTTATCAGCAGCAAGTTTCGATTCCGATCCGTCACTCTGCGACTCTGGGGAAAGCTCGCTGGGGTGCTTGGACAGAATTTCATCGCGACAACTCGCTCCAAAGATTCTTACGGCGGTAGGATTGCAGTCGACAAAGCCATTGCGGTCCAGAATCATCACTGCATCCGTTGAAGTCTCAAAAAGCGTGCGATAGAGGGCTTCCGATTTCATCAACACTTCCTTTAGGGTCACGACCGTCAATAGAAATTTTCTTACCGGGTTGGATATTTTGCCTAGTCGCTGAACCGGTAATTTCCTTTGCCGCTGCTCTTCACTTCGTACATGGCGTGATCAGCCACCTTCAGAAGTACCTCCCGAGAGGTGCCATTCTTTGGATAAATTGCGATGCCAACGGAAGTACCAATCTTGACTTCGATTCCCTCCAACGTGCAGGGTTCGGCAATGGTGTTAACGATCTTCTCAGCGATGGAAGCGACCGTCTCTTTGTCCGCTATGTCCTGGAGAAGCACAACAAACTCATCACCTCCCAAGCGCGCCACAACGTCGGTCTCGTGCACAGCCTTCTTAAGCGACTTGGCCACGTGAATCAGCAATACATCGCCGATATCATGCCCGTGGGTATCGTTAACACGCTTGAATCCATCGAGATCCAAGAAAAGTAGTGCAAATTGTCTCGAGGTTGACGCGGCTCGTTCGAGGGCTTGCTCTACCTGATCGTTTAGATGGAGTCGGTTGGGTAAGCCGGTAAGCGTGTCTTGTAGTGCGAGAACGCGGATTCTTTCCTCAGCCTTTTTACGTTCAGTTATGTCAATGTAGCTCGTAACAAATCCGCCGCTTGGTATCGGCGTGCCGCGAATTTCCAGCCATTGCCCACCCGGACGTTCGCGTTCAATTCTATGGGCCGTAAAGTTTCGCGCACGCTCGGTTATTTGCAGCGTCAATTGCTCCGCATCGCCGGGACCATACTCTCCGCGGTTGGCGTTGAAACGAATGAGATCCTCGAAATGGACGGTACTCTTTGCAAAGAGGTGCTCCGGCATGTCGAGCAAGGACTTGAATTGCTCGTTACAGGCAGCCATCTTCAAATCCGCATCAAACAGCGATATTGCACCGGGGAAGTTCTCGATCACAGTCTTCATAATGTCGCGCTGGCGGATCAGTTGGCTTTCTGTTCTCTTGGCCTCGGTAACGTCAGAGTAAATCGTCACAAACCCGTAAATTGACCCGCCAAACTTAAAAGGAAATCCTTCAACCTGCACGGTTCCGCCTCCGGTCAGGTTTCGCTCAAATCGGTGTGTTTCGAACTTGCGCGCGAGTGCTACCTGTGCCTGGACCTGATCTTCCGGGTTGCCCGGACCATATTCACCGCGCTGCGCGTTGTACCGTATGAAATCCTCAAATAGCGCGTAACGGTGTACCAGACTTTGCGGAAAGTCGAGAATTTCTTGAAAGCGCTTGTTCCAAAGGATCAATCGTAGGTCTTTGTCAATTACGCTGACACCTTGCGGCAATACGTCAAGCAGCGACTGCAGCTGGGTAATGACTTCCTCGCGCTCGCTCTCGATACGCTTTTCATGTGAAATGTCATGAAATGTTCCCGCCAATTTAATTTCGGACGCAGTGTTCATGAGCGGAGCGCCGCGAACAATTATGGTGGCGCAATGCAATCCCGGATTGTCCACTTTGAACTCGACGTTGAAGTCAAGCCTTTTTAATGCTGCATGCTCCAGTGTTTTCTGCAGTCGACTACGCTCAATGTCACTTAGAACGTCAAGCAACGTGTGTGCAGAGCTGTCAGAACTTCCTGAAATCGATCGAAGCAGACCAAGCGATGTTGATGGAACATGCATCGCATGGGCTACAGCATCGTATTCCCAGTAACCAACGCGTCCCACGCGCTGCATTAACTCAAGCTGTTGTTTTTCGTCGGAAAAAGCACTTGTTTCTGAATCCATTTTGTCTCTCAGGGACAGCCTCTAAGGTTGACTCAATAATTGGTATAGGACGGATGGTAACTCTTACAGATCCACAACCAACAGAAGCGTGTTTCCTGATTCGACATCTCCCGAGTCCGATCCACCGGACCAATCTTCCTGGATCGCAACTAACCGGGATACATTCGTGACACATCGACCCTCACAGAAGATCGACTAACGCGGAGACATCAGCATATTCACCTGCCCCGGCGAGCCCGGTCGCAAAATACTCTCCCCACTGAAATGCTTGGCTAGGAACTGTGTGCTCAACGCAAGCGGAACACTGCGGCAGTGCGCAGCAAATCACGCCCCTGATGCTCAAGTGCCCGAGCAGACTGTGCTGCACTCTCTGCCATCGGCACGTTTTGCTGGGTTGCCTGGTCGATCTCGACTATCAATTGCGCTACTCGGTCGATGGCAATGCCTTGTTCCACTGACGCGTTTGAGATCTCGGCCATTAGCGAAGCCACACGGTGTACCGCTTCAATCGATGAGTCAATGGTCCTGCGAGCATGACTGACCTGAGCCAGACCATTTTCAACTTGGTGCACCGAGTCATCAATCAGGCTCTTGATTTCCTTGGCGGCTGCGGCGCTGCGACCAGCCAGGCTGCGCACTTCGCTGGCCACCACGGCAAAGCCACGACCCTGCTCGCCAGCACGCGCCGCCTCCACTGCGGCGTTGAGCGCCAGAATATTGGTCTGAAAAGCGATGCCATCAATCACGCCAATGATGTCGGTGATCTTGCGCGAGCTGCTCGCGATGGTGTCCATGGTGCCGACCACTTTGCCCATGGCAGCCCCGCCGGAAGTCACGATATTGCCAGCCTCTTGTACCAGCAGGTTGGCTGCTTTGGCGTTCTCAATGTTGTGCTTGACAGTTGCGGAGACTTCTTCCATGTTGGAGGCGGTTTCTTGCAGGCTTGATGCCTGCTCGTCGGTGCGGCCCGCAAGTGCCTCATTGCTTTGACTGATGCCATTGGCCTCGCCGCTGACTGAATGTGCGCTGTCCAGTACAGTGTGCGCGATTGAGGCCAGTGCCCGTTGCATGGCAAACAGGGAATTCATCAGTTGCCCTATTTCATCGCTGCCAGAATTGTCGATTTTATTGGCCAGATAACCTGCTGCAATTTGCTTGGAGATAGCTACTGCCGCGTTGATCGGTTCCGTGATGTTGCGCTGCAAACGCCAGCCCAGCGCCCATAACGCAGCCAGCCCGATCAGCAGGCCGACAACACCCTCCGTGCGTGCCACCTTATAGGCAGCATCGGATTCGTCCATGGTCTGCTTGGCATAGATGTCTTGTTGTGCCAGCTGAGCATCCAGATTGTTCTGCAGCTGTGCAAAAAGAGGTTCGGCCTTGTTGCGGTAGATACCAATGAGCTGACCGAGGTCGTTCGAGCGCATGGCTTGCACAGCGGGTTTGAGGCCCTCAGCGATATAGCGCCCGCGCAGTTGCGCAAATTCGTCCTGTACTTTCTTTTCTTCCAGAGAGTGCCCAATCGCCAGGTAGCTGTCCCAGGTCTTGCCGATGGTGTCGCTGTTTTTCTCAATTTCAATTACCAGGCGCTGTGTCTCTGCTGGGTTAGACAGGGCGATGGCGGCGGCTAACGCGGCGTGGTTGCGCAGTTGCAGGCGGGCTATCGTGTCAAGTCGGACGACGGCACCCGCGCTCTCGCGATACAAGGATTCAACCTGACGATTGGTCGCACCCATGCCCGAAACCCCCAACCATCCGATGGCAACCAAGAGAATGGAGGACAGCAGTAACAAATAGACCAGTCGACCACGAATGCCGGGGTGTGTGATTTGGTCGAAGCGACCCAGTAGGCCGGTACGGATCACATGGCCATGCTCGATGCGCAAGCCTCGTGCCTTGCCCTCACGAAAGCGCCGGTAAATGGCGTCGGTGGGGGCAATGGCTTCAGTTGGCGGCTTCATGCGGACCGAGGCAAAACCAACCACCACGCCGCGCTCCCACATGGGCGAGACGTTGGACAGCACCCAGTAGTAGTCGCCATTTTTTCGCCGATTCTTGACGATGCCGGTCCAGGATCGTCCCGCCTTTAGGCACTTCCACATGTCGGAAAACGCTTCTACAGGCATATCGGGATGGCGCACAATGCTGTGCGGCTGGCCGAGCAGTTCGTCTTCGTTGTAGCCGCTGGCCTCGATAAAATCAACATTGGCAAAGGTAATATTGCCTACCAGATCGGTACGCGAGATGGGCGATTGGTTGTCACGCAATTCGTATTCTGTTGTAGTGACCGGTTGGTTATTGCGCATAGGGACTGAGTGGTGACGATGCCGTGGTTTGCTCACGCTTTGAACGACGCCACAGGCGCGATTTACGGCGACAAAGAAAAACTTCTAGATTGCCTTAAGTTTTGTCGCTCGGACGAAACTTGTATATCCGAATCGCGAAATTCGATGACTGAAAAACGAAACAGATGGAATATTTCAGGTAGAAGCTTTGACTTGCATCAATCAAAAAGGCGAACAACAATCAACGCTTGGCCCGCTTTGCAACGGTTTCAGAAGGCAGTTCGCCAAAGCGATGCTTGTAATATGCAGAGAATGCGCTTTGGTTCATAAACCCATATCGCAAGGCCGCATCAGAGATTGAGTCGCCTTCCCGGAACTTTTGAAGAGTTCGACGTGCCATCAATAAGCGCTCCTCCCTGACCCATTGCATGGGGGTGCATCCAAAGCGCTGCTGAAATGCGTACTGCAGAATGCGTGCTGAAGTGCCAGCAATCTTTTCCAAATCAGTGAGAGTAATACGCTCACCCAGGTTTCCGCGAATGAAGTCACATACTGCGTCAAGCTCCCGGCATCGATCCTGACTCGTTTGCACAGTTTCTGGTGCCTCAAACAGGTCTGGACGCAGCATCATGACGATTGCGCGATAGAGCATTTCATCGACGCCAAGCTTGGCGAGAACGTCCGCATCACTGCGTACATTGTCAACAATTCCACAAAGGTTCCGAAAAATTCCATCGAAATCGTTATAGGGAGTACGCAGTTTCAGCACACGTGCCTCATGCAGTCGCATATCAATTTCAGCGACTTCCCCGTAACCCAGCATGGCACGCGCGGTGCGTTGAAGCCTACATGGGTCTAAATCGACCATGAGGCTGGCTCTGGTTCCGCACACGCCTCCACGCCCAACTTGTGGTATGAACATTGCCCCTTGACCGGCTTGCCATCTAAAGTCGACACTTCCTATCTTCGACACGTTCGTGCCGGCGAAGGGGATCATCAAGGTTATGTCTTCGCTACTTCCAATATCTGCTACGACTGCAGTGTTGGCACTGGCAACTAACTTAACTCCGTTTATCTGCAGCGTAACTGCCTTGCTGGCGAAGTCAGAATTGCTGCCGACAGCTGCGTACTCATTCAAAGATGTGATGACGGATGCCATCCGCTGCCCAAACTCTGCTATATCGGTCCGCAAAACAGCGCCCTCATTGCCAAAAGGAAGGGGAGGTAATTTGACTTTCGGCTTTGACTTTTCAAGCATTCTTCAACGTCAACAATCAGGTGGGCAGATTATGCGTCGTGCAACGAACTCGCTTTGCAGATTTCAACGTCTGCTTACTGGATTCAGATCAAGGATCAACCGTCAACCGTCAACCTCGCCTTAGTCGGAGTAGCCGCGATGGGCACGTTGACCAATTCAGCAACGGTCAGCTGGTTGGCACTCCAAATGGTGAGTTTGGACTTCCCGGAACCGGACATGGGTGACTATCAGCAACCGCTGCGCTGCCGATTTACGACACGCTCAATACCCGATATCCAATTTTGTTTGCCTGCTTCCAAGAATTTGGACTTGCGACCGAGGACTGGAAGCCGCTCTACAGTTTTCCGGTGTGCCGGCCACATACCTGCCGTTCAATCGGGCGACTCAGAGTATCAGTTTCAGGCTGAGAGCAGATGCAGGGATTCACCAATTGGCTGCGCCGAAGCTTTCATTGGCTTTTTATTGCAGCGCGGGTCCCGTGGCGTCTATCACCACCCGCAGGCACATCAATCAGAGCGTTGGCATCGCCTGCGTATTTGTCGCTGACATATTTGACAAACAGCAAAATGAGAACGTAGTCCTTGTACTGGCTGGCATCCATGCCCCCGCGCAGCTCATCGCAGGACTTCCAGAGCGAGGAATAGAGTTCAGATTTCTTGAGAGCCATGGGCTTTTTGTTCACTTCTTGCTGCCGTTTGGCGCTGTTGTGTCACTTTACCTCAAGGTCTGGGACAAGTCCGGGATATATGCCTGAATCCGTGACTTCAGACCTTGCCGCCAGATATTCGACCTGATTTTCCCCAATATTTTCAAGAAACTCCGTGAACCCAGCCCCCGCAGCCGTCTGCAGTATCTCTAAACCCCACATGCCTGGGTTTTCTGGTGATATTGCGTCGCCAGCATCAAATTTCGCGCA
>JAIPCE010000078.1 GCA_021738345.1 Rhodoferax sp.
CTGCGCCACGCAGGCCTTGCACCTCGGCCACCATCCCAAGACGCAGGTCGCTCACCGTGGCGGCACGGCCGTTGATCTGCACCACCGCGGCCAGGTCGTCAAACTGGATTCCGTTGACGATGACGCTGCCAAACCCTGAAATCGGACCCTGCGCGAAAATGCCCGTCCCGCCAGTACCGGGCAGGGCCGCAAAATCTTCCGCACCACCGCAGCCAGCGAGTGCGGCCCCGGCAAACAATAGCCACTTGCGGCGATCTATCGCCCAGGGAGTCAGAGTGTTAGGGGTCATGGCTTTACCATCCTTGTTTTTTTACGGGTTTTGGCGGGCGCGTCCACCGGGGTCGGCGCGGGCTGCATTTCGTCGTGAAAATACACGCCAAACCGCACCTTGTATTTGGGCCCTTCATGCGCAACACTGCGTTGCTCTGCGACTGTGGCCACCTGGAGGAACTGTTGCAAGGCGTTGCTCCACAATTTGCGCGCCAATTGCTGCAACTGCTCGGCCTGTTCTGGTGAAAGATCCTGGGAAAAAGCACTCTGCTCCAACTTGGGCGCACCGGTGCGATCCGGTGCCAGGTTGTGGGTGGCTGCTGCCAGATGGCTGCTGACATTGGCCGCCAAAAATTGAAACGACGCCTGCAAACCTTCACGTGGCACAAACGCATTCGACACCAACTGCACGTAACCCTCGTCATCAAGCCGCACCACGCCCAAGCGCGCCAACTCATCGAGCACGGCCCGGGCTCCTACGTCGCGGCTGACTTCGGCCACCAGCGTGGTGAAGTCGGGCTCACCCGGGGCACTGCGCAACGGAGTGCGTGCCAAAGCCCGAGCCGTCTGGTCTGCGTTCAAAAACCTGGGTTCGCTGATCCAGCGCGCCACCACCGAGGCGGCCACAGACACCATGGGGCTCGCCAGGCTGGGTGCGGTCTGCGCATCTCGCAGTCGCCGCACGTCCTTGCGGTGGACGCCGGTGAGCAAAGCAATGCGGGTATCAGAACTGCCCTTGTCAGTCAGACCAAAGCTATCGGCCGCCTCAATGACCAGCGCCTGTTTGAGCAACTCGACGACGTCCGTCAACTGCAAGCTGTGGTCAATCATCAAGCGTGCCAAGGGCATCAAAACGGCCGCAACCGCCTGCGCCGCCAGTGCCGGTTCGGGCAAACCCGCACCTGACTGCCCTGCAGATGCAGCGGGCGACGCGTGGTTGTCAGGGGGTGTGCGCATACAAAAATAAGCAAATTAAAGTGAAAGGCGAGCTATCGCGCCATGTCCGCCCAGGCGAGCAGGCGGGCTGCTGTGCTGGACCGGCTTACGGCCAGCGCGGGAATAACGGATCAATTTCATGGCTTGGGGTGGCTTCAGAGTTTGCAGACTCGGGCAAAAGAGTCAGCGGTGGCAATAATTCACGAAATTCGGAGGGAAATTTTACCTTTTTTGCAAAAGACAGTGGACGGACTCGAAATCATGGTTATTATTATAGGGAAATTTTCCCATTTTACAATCTTTAACTAGGAGTCTAACCATGAAGTTCAGTGCATTCCCCTTTTCTCTGGCTGCCATCGGAGTCGCCGTGGCGACCCTCGCAGCGTGCGGCGGCGGTGGCGGCAGTACTGCGACAACACCTAACGCCACGGCAACTATCAGTACCACCGTCATGGACGGGCTGATCCAGAATGCTCTGGTCTGCGTCGACAGCAATACCAACGGTCTCTGCGATGCGGGCGAGGTCCAGGGTCGCACGGATGCCAAGGGCCAGGTCAGCCTGACCGTGCCCGCAACAGAGGTCGCCACTGCCAAGCTGGTCGCCATGGTGGGCACCGATGCGGTGGATGCCGACACCGGGCCTGTCACCACCGCTTACACGCTGACGACACCGGCCGGACGCCATGGCGTGATCAGCCCACTCACGACCCTGGTACAGGCCAAAATGGACCGGGACCGCGTCGCTGGCAAGGTCACCAGTACGGACGATGCAGCCGCCTTCGTGCAATCAGAGCTGACCCTCACGGTCTCGGTGTTTGACGACTTCATCGCCAAGCGCAAGAGCAGCAGCGGGCACCAGCGTGCCGGCGACCTCGCACATGGTCTGGCAGTCGTTGCACAGACATCCAACTGCGGTTGGGCACTGGGCAAAGATGCCAGGTCCAGCGACGACGATGCCACAAAAAATGCCGCGCGAATGAACGAAAGCCATATCCACTCGGGTCTTTTGGACAAGGTCGAAGCCATCAAATCCCTGGATTTCAGCCGCGCCAGTTGCAAGGCCGGATACAGCACCGAGTGCGACGATGACATCAAGCGCACGATCACACCCGTGCCCATGACGAGTTGCATCGCACCGCCCACTTCGTCCACGGGCACGGCGACTACCCCAGCTACCCCTGCCACACCAGCTACCCCTGCTACACCCGTCACCCCCACTGCGCCAGTGACCACAACCGCGTCAGCGGCCAACGGCAAAGCGGTCTACGCCGCAAGTTGTGCCATGTGCCACGGCAGCAACGCCGCCATGGGAGCCAACAAAATCCTGCGAGGTGCCAACTCGGCAGCTTCAATCATGGGTGCAATCAGCGGGAACATGGGCAACATGGGTTATCTGGCCTCCAGCATCAACGCAACAGTGGCACAAGACCTTGCCGCATTTTTGGCAGCCCCCAGTTTGTGATGATCCCACCAGCCAGGTCGGGATTTAGCCACTCCCGGCATCAGGCCAACTAAGGGCGAGGCGCGCGAGGCATCCACTGTGCATTACAGTTCGCATCTTTTTGATCGAACAGATGGAGTGGACCTTGCTGCGCTTTCCCTTGCAATCGGGTGGTTTTTTGTTGTCTGCGGCGGTGGTGATGGTGCCCGAGGTGGGTCTCGCGCAGGACGTTCCGCCGGGCCTGGGTGATGCGCCTGCACGCACCTCTGGGTCACGCTTGGACCGGGTCGAGATTTTGTCGCGGCAACCCTCGGACGACGACCTGCGCCGCCGCGCCAAGGTGGCCAAGCAGTTGTATGGGCGCGAGGAAATCGACAAATATGGCGACACCAATGTGGCCGACGTCCTCAAGCGTCTGCCCGGTGTCAACATGCAAGGCAACACCCCGCGCATGCGCGGATTGGGCGCGGGTTATACGCTGCTGCTCATCAATGGCGACCCCGCACCGCCCGGCTTTGCGCTCGACCAACTGAGTCCCTCGCAAATCGAGCGCATTGAAGTCGCTAAGAGTCCGACCGCAGACCAGAGCGCGCAGGCGGTGGCTGGCTCCATCAACATCATCATGAAAGATGCCCCCAGGCGCACACAGCGCGATTTGCGCCTGGGCATGCGCTACGCCATCGACCGCCCCACCGTCTCGGGCAACTTCACATTCGGCGAAAAGTGGGACGCCCTGGCGCTGTCTCTGCCGCTGTCGGTGTTTGAGTGGCGCGGGGCCGATGGATCGGTGACACATAGCAGCCAGCCGGGCACCGACGGCCTGCCGTCGAGTTACCAGCAACAAGGGGATCGCTACTATTTTGGCCACGGCTTCAATTTGGGGCCGCGCCTGAACTGGAAACTCAGTGACGACGCCACCCTGACCTGGCAGTCTTTTTTGCAGAAAGGCATCTGGAACAACCGGTCAACCTATAGCCAGCAAATCCTGAGCGGCCAGCCCGCCATGGATGACGATGGCAGCAACCAAGGCACCTGGGAAAACGTGCGCAGCAATCTCTCCTGGACCAACCACCTGGATGCAGCGCAGCGGCTCGAACTCAAGGCCGGGCTGCAGGCGTCCAAGGGGACCAGCGGTGGCGAGACCGTCCGTCTGGCCCAGCCACAACGCCGAACCGCGACAGACAACAGCCAACGCGGGATGACCCAGGCGGGTAACTACACCCGTCTGGTCGATGATGCCCATAGCCTGAGCATCGGCTGGGACCTGGAATGGCGCCAACGCGATGAAACGCGCGAAGTCACCGAGCGCGGCATCGCACAATTACCCGATTTTGACGGCCAATCGTTTTCGGCGCGGGTCGAACGCCAAGCCCTGTATGTGCAAGATGAGTGGGAAATCAATACCCAGTGGTCCACCTATCTGGGCCTGCGCGGCGAGCGAATTGCGACACAAAGTCTGGGTGTGGATGCCGCGCTGCGCAACACCAGCACCGTGCTCACCCCCATGTGGCACCTCAATTACAAACCCACCGCTAGCTCGCGCGACCGGGTACGCGCCAGCGTCACCCGCAGCTACAAGGCACCTGAGTTGACGAGTCTGTTGGGGCGCCCTACCCTCAGCAGCCTGTACCCGGATACCAACCGAAGCAATTCGGAACTGTCACCGGACCGTGTGGGTAACCCAGCTTTATTGCCAGAACTTGCCACCGGACTCGACCTGGCTTATGAGAAGTATCTGGTCGGTGGCGGGCTGATCAGCGTGGCCGTGTTTTACCGCCAGATTGACGACCTTGTGCGCAGCGTGACGTCGTTGCAAAACGTGGCCTGGTCCCCGGTGCCGCGCTGGGTGTCCCAGCCGACCAACTTCTCCAAGGCGCGCACGCGCGGGCTGGAGCTGGAGGTCAAGGGCCGCGCCGGTGAGTTGTTGCCCGAGCTGTTCGATGCCAAAACCACGCTGAATGTACGCGCCGCCCTGAGCTTTTACCAGTCCCAGGTCGATGCCCTGCCGGGACCGGACAACCGACTCGATGGCCAGCAACCCTGGTCCGGCACCCTGGGGTTGGACTACCGCATGCCGTCAATTCCTGTGACCTGGGGTGCCAGCCTGGCGTTTACGCCGGGTTACACCACCCGGCAAACCGAAACCCAGACCCTGGACCAGTCTCGCGTTCGCACTCTGGACGTATTTGCGCAGTGGGTCGTCAACCCAAAACTTTCTGTGCGGATTGGTGCCAACAACATCGCACCGGTAGAAACCCAATCGCTCACCGCCTTGAGCAGCGGCTATGGCAGCCGCTCTGCGTCCAGCACACGCAGCAACTTCAACCTGGGTGTGGAGATGAAGTTTTAAACCTAGATTCCTCACGGCGGACGACCCCCATAGCGGACATTTACTCGCCGCACGCGCTAATCGGCATTGCATATGGCTACCGAAATGCGCGCCGGTACAACACACGCAGCAGTACCGCTGCCATCAGCCCAATCAGTACGAGACCTCCCAGTCCGCCGAAAAACGCCACGCCCCAGCCACGAAACTTCGACAGCAGCCACAGCATCGCCACACACGCCAGCGCAAACCACACCAGATCGCCCAGTGTGCGAACACTTGCCAACTCGCTCAAGGGAAAAACACGGCGAATGCCAAAGACACCCACCAACACACAGACGATGGGGGTCAGCAGCAGCAAAGCGTTGGCATCCAGCGGTCCACTATCAAACGCCACATAGGCCACTGCCGCTGCCAGTGCCGCCGCAACCACCAGCAACACCGCCCCACCCACCACCACACTGGCAATCATCCGGCCATCGTGATCAGAGCGCCCACTCTTGCCTAGGCGCGCCAGCAGCGCACCACCCAGGCTCCAGGCAAAGCCAGCCACCAATATCGCCAATGCATGCGCATCGGCCCATTGGTAGCCGAGGATCAAGATTTCACGTAGGGTCATGGCGGTTACTCGGAGGTCTTGACTATTGCACACCTGCTGCAGGTTTCATCAATGGGAAATATCGGCTTGTGCAAGCTTCGCAATCAACCGATCGGATATCCACAGACCTGCCGCTTGGAGGCTGCGCAGCGCGGCCTCCGTCGAGTCGATCAATCCACGCCGCCTCGCCAAAACCACTACCCCTGCTGTGCCGATCGTGGACAGGCCCAAAACCGCTGCGCAACGGCGGGCTTCCCGGTCATCTACGCAAGCAACAAAGTCGCGGTGGCGGTGGGCAAACGACAGTACAGCTGTTTCACCAGCACCTAGCCCCCAGGCCGCAACATCCGAACTTTCAGTGGTTTGCCGTTGTTGCGCCCAGATTGCCTGGGGCAACCCGCGCGCGGCAGGGTCGTCATGTGTACTGCTGACCACCTCGGCCCACACGGCAGCGGGCACCAAAAGTTCAGGAAATAGCTGCGGCAAGAGAGGATGCAATCCCGCCCGGAACAGGGTAATCAAGGGTGATGCATTGATGACAACCCGCTCAATCCGCATGCGCCAAATCCTCCAGCACTTCCTCTGCGGTGTACTGAAAAGGGCTGACCTTGTATTGTCCCAACGCGGAAATAAACTCGGCACGCGTAAGCCCTGCAATTTCGGCCGCTCGGCCTTGGGACAATAATTCCAGCTCGTACCACTTGACCGCTGCGGCGATGCGCAACTCGCGGGTGAACTCCTTGGGGTCTTTGTGCAGTGTTGCGAAGGCCGATTCCGGCATTTCCAGCGTCAGTTGAGTCATTTCAGATTCCTTTTCAGGGATGATATTGTCTCCCCCGATTGTGTGTCGAATCGACAATTGGCACTGTACAGGCTGTCAACACATTTTTGCTGTGCAGGGCCAGACAAGGCGCAGCAGTCCAGTCGCCC
Source organism: Rhodoferax sp. (assembly GCA_021738345.1). Classification (GTDB taxonomy): domain Bacteria; phylum Pseudomonadota; class Gammaproteobacteria; order Burkholderiales; family Burkholderiaceae_C; genus Allorhodoferax. The sequence continues at coordinate 6,502 of JAIPCE010000078.1, forward strand.
TGTCACCAGCGTATTTCATGCTGGTTTGGGTTGCAGCCGTGCATTGAAGTCCGCCACAGCTTGACTTTCCGACTGTCTGATCCGCTGCTAAAGCATCGCCACCGGACATTGCTTGGACCGACGCAGTTCCCCAATCGTCTCAATTCTCTTGTTGGCACTCTCCAAAGCCGCTCCCTTCTCCAGATTGTTCCCAATACCAAAATCGCCCAGAAATGCCAGCACGTCCCTGCCACTGAATTCGCTTTCCTTGTTGACCTGGTCAATGAACCAATGCCATTCAGTTGCCTCCTGCAGTATTTCGCTGTATCACCCACTGGGCTGAACTTGGCGACCAACGTTTGACGTTCTGTGCTGAAGCTCCGAGCCGGCCCTGATGTGGTCTAACACTGCCTCTATGTCACCATCCAAGTGGCGAGCAAAAACCGTTCAAGTTCCCCTCGCTTGACCGGGTGCTTGGCGAGCAAACTTTCCAAATCGTCGCCGTCCACCAGCTCGACGCCGAGAATCTCGGCCTGCTGCCTAGCTGTGCCGTTGAAGCGTTGATTCGTGGCGGCGACCATGGAGAACGTCACGCCTGGATGCCTCTGAGCGTAGGCGCCAACGCCTGCTGAGACATCCTTGACAGCCTCCCATCCAAGCTCGCGCCCCTCCACTGATGAGCTCTTGCACTGGATCAAAACACCATCGGCACCACGGATCGCAACGACATCGACGCCACCGTCGCCCGATCGCGGAGTCTTGATTGTCCTTGGATACCCTCGTTTGCTCCAAAGCAATGCGCACAAGGCCTCGAACGCATCAGCATCCATGGACCTGATGTCATCTGCCCCAAGCAGTTCATTGCCGAAAGCGTTGCCGCCATCCGGAGCCTCCAAGTCCCCAAAGTCGGCTGGACTCACATCGCCCGAACCATTGAGCATGTCGGTTGAAAGCCCGCGCTTCCAATCCAACAGCTTGTCGAGCTTGGCGTCGAAGGTGAGGAAGTCGTGTGCGACCACCACTGGGTAATAGACGTGAACGTCCCTAGTCTGCCCGATCCTATAAGCGCGATCCGTGGCCTGGTCTTCCTTGGCCGGATTCCATGTCCTCGTGAAATGGACGACGTGGTTCGCCGCTTGGATGTTCACGCCGAACCCCACCGCCAAAGGAGACAAGACGATTACGCCAAACCCCGGCTTCCCTTGGAATTTCTTGATGCGCCGCTGCCGATTGTTCGCATTGGCCGAGTCCGCCGACGTGTCGCCATTGATCACGTCGGGCACCACGCCGAATCGCTCGCCGATGCAGCGCTGGAGCGTGCGCTGCAAGTCGCGGAACTCGCAGAAAACAATGGCCTTCTCTCCCATCCCTTCGATCTCGCGAAGCTGGCCCATGAGCCACGCCATCTTGGGTGAGTGCCGCTCGATATCGGACAGTGGTTCGGAATCAGTGGAGACATGCCCCGGTGGCCTCGGATCAGAGCAAAGCCTGCGCAGGTATTGCAGCAAGCCCAACGGCGACTGCAGCCCGCTGGCCGGACCTGACTTGTCCCGCTTTCTGAATGCGGCGACCGCGTCGGCGTAGTGGGCGCGCTGCCGATCTGACAGTGGCAAAGCCCGGCATGAATTCACTTCAATCTTTTTGGGCAAATCCTTGGCGACCTCGGCCTTTGTCCGGCGCAGCTTTTGCGGCTCGATCAATGCTTTAAGTTCAGCGACGCGCTCCTTCTCCTCGTCGGTCTCCGCTTCGATGGGCCTTCGGTAGCGATTGCCAAATTCTTTCAAAGCCCCAAGCAAACCCGGCTGGACAAAGTCGAACAGGCACCAAATGTCGGTCAGCGTGTTTTCCACTGGCGTTCCCGTGCAAGCGATCTTGAGCCGGGCGTTCTGCTTTTTCGCAGCCCTGGTCACCAGCGCGTTTGGATTCTTGATCTTCTGCGCCTCGTCGCAAATCATGGCCGACCAGCGTTGGGCCGCCAGCGAAAACTCGAGGTCGCGCAAGGTTTCGTAGGTGGTCAGCACCACTTGGGCGTCGCCCAACCAACCCGAGGTCAATAGCCTGGTCGCGCCGCCCCGGACAAGCTCCTCTTCGAGAGCCCGCTTGGGAACACGCTTCTCGGCTAGCGATGGACCATAGAGCGTGAGCACCCGCATGGTTCCGGGAGCGAAGAACTTGGCGATCTCCTCCTTCCAGTTTTCAAGCAGCGAGACCGGGGCCACGATCAGGAAAGGATCGATGTCGGACTTCTCCTCGATGACTGATGCAATGAAGGTCAAAAGCTGGATCGTCTTGCCCAAGCCCATGTCGTCGGCGAGCAGCGCGCCGCGACAGGCTGTCGGTGAGAGGTTCCACAAATGCTGCAACCACGCGACCCCGCTCAGTTGATGCTCCATGAGGGCAATCTCCGGCCGAAGTGAAGCGGGCAATTTGGGCGGAGCGCCGGTCGGGGCGAGCGCGCCTCTGCGCTCCTCGTAGTCGAGAATGTCCACGTTCGGCTTGACCACCAATCCCTTGCGCTCGGACGCTTTGGCCTTGGTCGCAGGCTTGCTCGGATCGAAATCGCGCTTTGCAACGTCGGCTCTCGCGTTGCCGATGGCGTCGAGGGCCTCGTTCGCCCATTTGACGGGCACGGGCTTGGGGCAGCCGGGGAAATCGAAGGTGTCACGCTTTTCGTCTTGCGCCTTGCGGGCCTCGTCGCGAAACGCGGCCATCGAATCCTCGTTGAGCACGACCGCGACCGTTTCGCCGCCCCCTTCTGGTGTGTAGCACAGGCCGAAATCGACGTTCTCCGGGAACCAACCCGAGTCGTCGCTTTTGCGCGCGATGAAGGGCGAGTAATACGGCTTCTCGACCCCGAACCCCTCGACCCGATCCGAATACTTGGAGAGGTCGAAAATCTCCGAGGCCTTGACGGCTCCGGGAGCGGCCATGTCACGGCGCGCCTCGCGCAGAGTCTTGGCCTGGTCCGGCGTGTCGCCCAGAATTTCGAGGTCGTAGCCCTGCCAGTGGCAGCACTGGGCCGACGCGGCGATGCGGGCTTCGAGCTTGGCGACGAATTTCTCCAAGTCATGCGCGCCTTCAAAGCGCAACTCGTCGGATCGGACCTCCCCGCCGATAGACTCATCGACCATCAGCGACACCTCAAAGGGGTAGCCCTTCTCGTCCCGCAGGACCCGCGCAATGAAGCGGGCGAACGACACGCCCGCATCGTCTCGGGCCTTCTCGAACTGCTCCGGGTCGATCACCTTGGCCGCGTCCGGTCCAAGGGTGGCGAAGGGGTTGCGCAGGAACGCCTCGGCGCGGTCGCCCGCGATGCGCCGCCCCGGCATACGCTTGATCTCGCGCAGCACCGTCCGCACCTCCGGGTAGAGCATCACATGCACGATGCCATTGCCATCCGGAATGTCGTAGCGCTCGGGCACATCCCCGATGCGGTCGAAGATTTCGAGCCAGCGGTCCGGCGCGCCGTCAAAGCTCGGCTGGAGCTCTACCATACTGACCCCGCCGACATCCCCCTTGCGCATGCCCATGCGCAGCTTCTCGGGCGTGAGCACGACGGTCTTTCGCAGAAAGTCCGTCATGTCGGCGCCCGCGCTCGCGGCGTGGGATCGGATGGCCGACCACGCTCGGCGATTCGAGTCCGCAGCGCGCTCGCTGCTTGGACGCGCCCAAAACTGGGCGACCGACTCGACGACGCGCCATGCGCTTTCAGGAAGAATCGACACGCGGTTGCCTGCCTTGATGACCGCACCATCGATGGTCACGTTCCCCTGCGGGCGTTGCCCCTGGGGATCAAGCCATCCGGCGATACTCACCGCGAAGCCTTGATCGATCAAGGTCTCCTTGCTCGACAACGCTGGGCGCCAATGCTCCACGCGCGGAAGCTTCAACGACGTAACACTCGCCCCGTGCTCATTCGATGCTGCCACGCGGTAGAAGTCCTGCCAAGCTAGGCAGACCGCCTCGCCTCGGGCCTCCGCATAGCCTTCCTCCTCCAACTGCCCTAACAGCATCGCAAGTTCCGCATCGGCTCCAAAGCTCCCCGAATCCCCGAGCCATCCTTCGCGTGAGGGAACCGCCCGGAACTCGGCGCCATCCTTGGTCCATGAGACGGCGATGGCCGATCCATTGGCCTCGCTGGACTCAGGTGCCTTGGGCTTGGATCGAAACGGGGACCACTGCATCGCTACTCCTTGAACCAGCCTCTCGGGCGTCGCAACTTAAAACCCCATGCTACAAGTTGAGAAACCACATGGCTCGGCTGCTCATCGCCAAGCACCCACAGCGCGCCTTGCCTTGATCGGTGGTCCTCAACCCTCAATCCGTGTGTCCGCGCGAAAAATGACCATGTGTCGGGCGAAAAGCCTTCGTTGCGGACCCGGCGCACAGCCCCGGCCCGCCGTGGCGGATCGCTTGGGCGCCTGCCAATGCGCGGAACCAAATAGGCGTCGAATTTCTGTTCCCAGCTCTGCGCTGCCGAATCCCGGTGGATTAAGCGCTCGACGTTGTTACTGTCCTTGAGCCGATGGATGCTGACCGACGCCCGAGCCCTGCCCGATGTGAGCGTGTCGAGCAAGGGCTGCCCAAGTGCGTCCCACTCGAAGACATACATTGCATTGCCCTTGGCCCCGAACTCGACCAACAGATAGCGGCCCACGCGCATCACGAAGGCATTGTTGTCGGCGGTCGTGCCATCCAGATCGAGCAAGCGGCCCTTGGCACGACTCTTGAAGTCCATGAAGGCCTCGCCGCGTTGATATTGAGCGTCTGCCCCCAGCGCGAACCACATCTCGTCAATCGACGGCTCGAAGCGTAGCCAATAGTCCACACGGCGACTATCGCCTGTCCCGTCAACACTAAGAAGTTCAAAAAAATTCTTTATTAACTCTCGCTTGAGCCAGCCATTGACCATCTCCCGGCTTTGGTCGTCAGGCTTGCCTCTAGCATCGACCACCCACGCATCCCAGCTCGCGCGGCGCAGCCATGGATTGCCGACGATGCCCACAGCAGCGTCGCGCAGGGCCATGTGTTCGGGCCGCTCGCGGCATTTGGCATACCTGGACACCAGCAGCGAGACGCTTCGAATCCTCAACGATTCGCCCAACTCGACCCCGCCGCGACCCGAACCGATGTTGATCAGGTTGAACAGAGTCACCTTGAAAGGCTCGTCATTCAAGGCACAGCCCGCCCGCATCTGGGCAATCACGGCTTCTTCAACCACCCATGAATCCGATGGGATCGCGAGGCTATCCATCGCCTCGCGCAGCTCGCTGGAATCGCCCCGCAGCAAGGCCGCGCCGAAGCGCTCGCAGGGTTGTTCGCTGAGTAAGGTGATGTGCTTGGTCAAGGCTGCGAACCAAGGCGGCTTTTGCTCTTTGGATTTGAGGATGCGCTCGCGCTCGGCCCTGAGCCACTTGCGCAGATCAACCCAACCGGCCTTGGACTCTGCGCTGGCCTGCTTGCCATTGAGCGGAAAGCTCCAAAAGCTCGAAAGCAAGGCCTGGAAGCAACGGATGCGGCGGCGCATTTCGGGCTGGGCCTCGACCAGCTCGGCAACGCGATTTCGAAGGCGGACATCCGCGAGAACGCACCAGCCCTCCCCATCCACCACCCCCATGCCCAAGCAGACGTATTTCAAGTCCCGAAAGCCCTCGACCTTCCCTGTGCGGCGAAAGCTCGCCATGGCCGTCATGATGGACCTGGTCTCCGCCAAAATGGCTGCGCCGCCATGCTCCCGCAGGACCTGTTGCCTGGCTCGAACTATGTCGGATGGATCGGACAGCGCCTCTGGAGCGCGTAATCCCGTGGAGAAAGGCTTTAGCCCCGCCCGCAGCATATTAAGCGAGGCGTTCATCTCAGTTCGGACATCTCAGGCCAGGGTCCAGCGGGATACCCGCTGGCTTTTCCACGTCGCTTCCAAGGTCGCGAAACTCGAGCTTGAGCTCAACCCGCTTGTCATTAGCCTTTCGCACCATTGAGGTCAAAGGCCCGCTTGTCGCTTGACTTGCAGACGTATTAAACGAACGCCCACCGACCAAGAACAAGGTCTGAATCAATTCACGATCTTCTACGGGAAGAACATCCGGAACTTGCGAATTTAGTAACACGCACATCACACGCTGGGACCTCAAATAGCTCAAATTCAGGTTGTAAAGGTAACCCGGCCCGGTTTGACTTGCAAATCCTTCAACAACCACTCGCTTGAGCCATTTTTTGCATTTCACATGTCGAGCCAGTTCGAGTACGCGGGGAACGAACTTCCGGACGAATTGCTCCTGAACCGGGTTCTCAAAGGTGTGTTTGCCCTCTGCAAATTCAACCAGCGTTCCAAAATCAATAGATGATTGATCGCGAACTGACACGCCCTTGAACTCGGCTTCCTTGGTCAGTGCGTCCACGTCAGCGATGCAGGACTTGATTGCCTTGTCCCGATCCTTCCCCCCCTTCTCGATGGTTGCCAGTCCTTGCGTCACCGCAATGAGGGCCACCGCCATCGCCACCAAGAACAGCACCATCAGGGCCGTCATCAGGTCTGAGAATGAAATCCAAAAAGGCTTCTCCGCCTCGTCCTTGCCCGCCTTGCGCCTAGTTGCCTTGATACCAATCATGGCTCATCACTTCCGAGGCGAGAAGTCGTCGATCACGTCGCCGAGGTTTTTGATCGCCCCCGACAGCAATTGGACCGCGCTCGACAGTTCCCCTTGGAATTGCCGATTGCCCTCGCGCAGCGTGCGCTCCACGTTCTCCGCGAAGGATTCGTGGGCTTTGACCAGAACTTCGCTGACCCCACGCAGATATTCCTCGGATTCCTTCTGCGCCGTCCCAAGCTGGGCGGCTACGGCTTCGAACTTGCTGATGATTTCGGAAGTCATGGACGCCTCCCGCCTGGCGTTCTCGACGGTCTGCTTCAACTCGGTCACCATCAGGGCGAACGTGTCGCGGGTCTTGCCATAGTCGGCGAACAAGCCGCGCGCGCCATCGGTGGCAAGCGTGAGCTGGCCCGACGCGCCCTTGATGGCTTCTACCGCCGCAGTGGACGCCTTCATGGTGTCCGACACGCCCTGTCCTGCCTTCGCGAAGTCACTGGCAGCGACAAACAAGGTCTCCGCACCCGAATTCATACCTGCGATGGCATCATCGGTCGAAGCAGCCAGCTTTGCGACCGTATCTTGCAGCGAACGGTTCGTCTCTACCGATTGAGCCAAGAGTCGTTCCATTTGCTGGGACAGCGAACCGATGGCGGCGCCGGTCGCGCTCTCGAAGCGCTCTTGGCGTTGGCCTTGCGATTCGGCCGATGCCTCGGCCTGTCGGCGAAGCTCAGCGACCACGCCTGCGACTTGGTCGCCAACACTAGTCAAGGTTTCTTGGAGCTTGCGTGACGACTCAGACTGCGACTCGCCCGCCATTACCCTGAGTTGCTCGACGAAGGCCGACATTTGAACGTTCATGGCTTGCTGGCGGACCTCCATAGCATCCAGCGCATTGCCGAGCTTCTCGGCCATCGCATTGATGGCAACGCCGGTGGCACTATCAAAGCGCTCTTGGCGTTGTCCCTGCGATTCAGCAGCCGCTTCGGACTGCCGACGAAGCTCACCGACTACCGCTGAGACTTGGTCGCCAACACTAGTCAAGGTTTCTTGGAGCTTGCGTGACGACTCAGACTGCGACTGACCTATCGTCCCTCGGAGCTGGTCAACGAAAGCTGCCATTTGAGTGTTCATGGCCTGTTGCCGGGCTTCCATGCCATCAAGGGCCTTTGCCAGCTTCTCGCCCATCGCATCGACGGTGTTGGTCCCTGCGGCGTCCATGTTTGCGGCAAGCTGTCCGAATTGCAGGGCCGTGGCCTTCATCGACTCGCTGGTCTCCCGCAATAGCTCCGACATGCCCTGCATCTGGCCGCCGAACATTTCGCGCATCTGTGCCGAGAAGCTCGCCAGCACGTCGGTCAGCATCTTGTTGACCGCTTCACCTTGATTGGCGCTGACCCCTTGGTCGGTCTTGGCTATGGCCTCCATTGGCGGGGCGAGGCTCTCGGAAATCGCCTTGCCAACGTCCACCGACATCTGACCCGTGTGCTGGGCTTGGGCCGCAATCTGCTGGGTCGCCAGCGTCGTCAGAATCTCCTTGAGATCGGCGACCAGTGCATTCTTTATGTGCGCGGCCTGCGTCGCCGAAGTTTCCGCCGCATCGGCCAGCCGTTCAAGGTATTCCTCGCCCGCGCCGCCCTTGAACAAGCTGTCTACGAGTTCGCGCAACGACTCGACTTGGCGATAACGGGCGGCGACGAGGGACTTCTCGATCCAAGTGAAGAGCATCGCCAAGGCGATGGCGGCGGCCGACACATAGAAGGCATGACCCACCGAGTCGATTAGCGACTCAAGGGGGCGCATCATTTGCTGCAGGTCAATAGTCACTTTGCCGTCGGGGCCAACCAACTCGGGAATCCTGAAACGCCCGAGGCCAATGATTAGCCCGGTAAAGGTACCTATGATCCCCAGGCCAGTCAAGATCCCCGGCAAGTGCTTGTAATACTCGGTCTTCAGCCGCGTATCGACAACGGCTTGCTCAGAAAAGAAAGTATCCGCAAGCGAGGTTGCACGCCAACGAACGATCCGGCTTTGCCCGTTCTCTCCATCCTCCCTTTGTGGGTGCAGCGTCTTGGCGTATTCGCTCCACAAGTGGGACAAGGCCGGACCAGACATGGCCTTGGACTCGATCTCCCCGAGCTCGACGACGTTGCCATCAATGCGGGAGCGGATATCCCTTAAGGCGGCAATGGCGGAATCGAGCTCTCCAGAAAGCCGCAAAGCGGGAAACACGAACCGGGCGAAAAAACCGATGCTGATGAGGAGCAAAAGCGCCGCCACAATTGCGATGTGCCAATACTCGACCAAGATGTTCGTTATGTCAGTCATGCCGCCCCTATTTCAACAATATTTGATTGAGTTTAATTGGTCTTCCCACGACTACTGTGGCTTGGATTCTGATTGGTTAACTTCCGCGATCGCCATCATGCATCACCGATGACCAGAAATTTGAGATCAATCGCCACACCCACAGCATCTCTTTCAGGCTGCGGTATTCGGGAATGAAAGACCATTTGTGCCCGCCATGATCGCCTGCTCAAAGATGTCTTTCAGTGCTTTGGTAGTGACACAAATCCTGACGTGCTTCAATGAAGTACCGTTTTGCTTGTAATAGGCAAGAACCCGTGCCGTCATTTCAGCCGACACCTCGGGTGCACACTTGAAAATGCCCGTTCCCATGGCGGGCATGGCAAGTGACTCAATCTGATGCTCGTTCACCAACTTCATCACCGAGTCCAGCGCTTTGGCCAAGATCAATTCGGCTTTGGGCTCGTGAATGAACGAGGCAGCCACCGCATGGATGACCCAAGCATTGGGTAAACCAAAAGCAGGTGTCAGCACAGCCTTGCCAGCAGTCAGCGGGGCGAACTGTAGGCAATAGACTTCCAACTCAGGCCCGGCTGCACCATGAATTGCACCGGCTACACCTGAGCCCATGCGCAAGTTGGCGTTGGCACTGTTGACCACTGCCTGTACATCGGCTTGAGCAGAAATATCTGTGATGGCAACTTCAATTCTCATGACTAAGCCTGATTGATGAACGGGAGTTGATTGTGCCTGAACGGGTTTGTTTATTTAAACACTTGACAATGACATTTAAAATGTAACAATAAAGCCCATGCAAGATCAATCATCTCAATCAAAAACTGAAGTCGCAGCGGCGGTTGTCAAGAAGTTCAGTCTTGACGACCTTTGTACCTTGAGCGACACCAGCAAGCGCACCGTGCGCTATTACATGCAGATCGGTCTGGTGAATCCACCTATCGGGTCAACCAAGGCGGCTCACTACCTGCACCAACACCTGGAACAACTACTGACCATCCGCAAACTCAGTGATGCGGGGGTGACCTTGGAACGTATCCGCGAGGTGCTGTCTGGCGAAGACCCGCCACTGCCGCCGCGGCGACGCCAATCTGGATCGGTGGAGGTCCGAAGCCATTTGTTCATTGCCGACGGTGTGGAGCTAGAAATTTCACCGGAGCAAGCAGGACTGAGTCCAGAACAGGTGCGCACCTTGGTGCGCGCCGTCATGAAAGCCTACCAAGATTTACAAGGAGAAACCAAATGAGAACTGTCGCACCACAAGAGTCACCCCAGTTGATGAGCGCCGATGGCGTTGCCGCCACTCTGCAATCTGTGCAGATTGATGGCCACCTTGATGGCTTGCTACTGCGCATGAAAACCCGTCAACACTACAAGAACACCAGAACGACCAATCTGGAGGCGGTCTACACATTCCCCTTTCCTTTGGGGTGCCACCTTGCTGGGTCTCAATGCCGAAATTGACGGCCATCGCCTGCAAGGCACCGTGATGGAGAAAAAGCAGGCCACCGAGCGTTATGAAGAAGCCATTTCTAAGGGTGACTCGCCCATCATGGTCGAACGTTCTGCACGTGGCCTGTACACCGCCAACCTAGGCAATCTCAAACCCGGTGAAGATGCCGTGATCGAGATCGACTATGCCCAATTGCTGCGGTTCGAGCAAGACCAGATTCGCATTACCGTGCCCACCACGGTTGGCCCACGTTACGGCGATGCTCACAGAACCGCGGGTCTGGCTGCACATGAATAGGTGACGGCCAGTGTGTTGGCAGAGTACCCCTTGACAGTCAAGATCACACTGACTGGAGAAGTTGCTTTGGCTGCCGTTGAATGCCCCAGTCACGCGGTGGCCATGTCACGCCTAGAAGAGGCCTTGGTCGTCACCTTGCAACAAGGTGGCTTTATGGAGCTAGGTCAACGTCGAGGGTCTGGCGCATAGGTTCGACTGCTTCGGCCAGATTCGACGCCTTGTCATCTGGAGCATCGAATGACTTCGAGATACCAGTCATGCTGATCGCACAGCCGGATGGCTTTGAACTTACCGCCGAGGAAACCCTGCGTCCTACACCACGACAGCTTGCCAAGGTAAAAAGGGCAACCCCACTAGCCATACTTCAAACCTTTGAAGCCTCTGCACAAGAGCAAGTTGCGCCACACCGCTTTGTTAGTAACTTGCAAGCGATGAATTTACCTTTAGAGATTGTCAGCATGCTTGACGATTTGACGGAGGTATTGGGCACCGTTGCTAAGGCCTGGGCGCTTGTTTTGCAGTGGTTGGCCGAACGGCTTGCTGATCAAATCACGCTGTCAGGTCAAAGTGAGCGTCTGTTGCGACAGGCGCTAAAGGGCGAGGAGACAGAGGTTTTGCACGCACTCAAGCTGACTTGGGCAGCCAGGATCGATGCCTTCATGAATCAGGAATTTGTTTCAGACGGTGGTACAAATGATTGCGAAGACGATGAGATTCCCGAGCTTATGTGCAATCAGGCCGACTGATGGACCATCCCAGTTGTTGAGCCCCGAGGACCTTATCGCAACCCCTTGGGTGACATGTCGCCCGTCAGACCCTATAGCTGCAACCACAATTGCGCCATTTCTGCTTAAAATGAATGCCACTTGGCAGATTTGAGGGAATTTTATGAACACAGCGACGTTGAGGGCTGACTCTGTGGCGGGCTTGTCTGCGGCCTCGGTGCTGGGGGGCGAGCCCGTGTTGCACGCAGTGCCGGGCTCGGTACTTGAATGGATGGCACTGGTGCGTCAAGGCATTTCAGCCAAAGCGGTAGACACGGCGGTGCGATTCCTGGGTATTGGCCAAGCCGAGTTATCGCGCGCCTTGGACATTCCTGAGCGCACCTTGGCACGGCGCAAAAAAGAAGGTGTGCTCAG
>JAIPCE010000079.1 GCA_021738345.1 Rhodoferax sp.
CCACCATGCCCGCCCCAACCCGGTGCAGCGGTCGTTACATTACTGAAGCCTAAAAACTTGCCATGGCAGCTATTGCATTTCTCGGCACTAACGACCACCCGCCGGGCCACTGGGGTCGAATCGGTTAACGCAAAGTAGCTCACCACATTTTTGACTGGCACGGTGTAGGCGGTTGAAGGGTCTCGCACCGAGACTACTTTGGGCTGCAGGACTTGCCCGAGGAAGGCAACGACCCCCGTGCCGGTGGCCGTGTCGGGCAGTTCGGTTGAGGTCAATTCAAACTGGTTGCTGTTGCCCACCCGAACTACGGAGCTGTCGGACAGCGCGTTGATCGACACAGGACCCCCCTCGCGCACCAAACCGACCGCCGAGGTACCCGATGCGGGCGCCAGGGCGTTGGCGATGGGCCGGCCAGTGACCGGGTCGCAGGTGGGGTTTGCCGTGGGTGCCACCGTGCAACTGGTGCCCCAGGGGCGTCCCATTGCGCCCTCGTTGGTGTAGTCTGCCGTGTTCCAGCCAAATACCATGCTCAGACGGCCGAACACAAAGTTGCGGGTCGTGGTGGTGCCACTGACTGTGGTGTAGCTGTATTTGCTATTGTCCCAAATGTCATATTCGCTTCCATCTTTTGGGTTGCTGACCGAGTAGCGCACGGTGACGGTTCGCTTCTTGGTGCCTGTTGCAGCATTGACGGTGACTTTGAGCACGTTGTACTGGAAGTTCTCTCCCAAGGTCCATTGCGGAATGGCATGTGCTGCGGCCGTGTTCACCGGGTGCGGCGTGCCGTCATTAAAGACGCCCCCGACAGCAGCGTCGTTATGGCAAAGTGCACAGGCGTAGTCTTTGCTAGCATCCGGATTGGCGACATCAAGGCCGGCAATGTCCCAGCCGTAATTGTGAGCCTTGTACCAGTAAGAGGTAGGTTCTTTGTAGTCGTCATGGCACGAAAAACACGCGTTTTTGCTCGCCACCTGCTTCCAGTTGTTGCCTTGGGCGGTCTTGTTGACGGCAGTTGCCGAGCCGTCGTGGCACTTGACGCAATTTTTCTGGTTTTGCGGATAAATCACACCCGTCACGCTATCGCCGACCGTTTTTCTGGCAACCGCTGCGACCACCTGGTAGTCTTTCTTGAGCAACTTGCCCATATGGAATTTATGCACCATCAGGCCAAAGTCGATTTCGTTGTTGGTGTTGTAGTCTTTGCTGCCGGGGTTGTGGCACATGACGCAGTAATTGGGCTCAACGCGGTTGCCGCCGTGCTGGGCAAATGTCTTGTGGCACTCGTTACAGGACGCACGATCGACCACTTTCTTGGTTTCGGTGAACGCGCCTTTTTCATTTTTTAGCGGAACGGCCTTGCCGTCTGCAGCGAGGGTGAAGTCCATGGTGGGATTGACCTTGACCGTGGCTTTGGTGACCGGATCCACATAGCAGAGTTGCAGTGCAATACGGTGCGGTGTGATGCCGTCCTTGACAGCGAGATGTCCATTGTTGGCGACCTTGCCGGACGCCAGGTTTTTTCCGGCCACTGCATCTTGCATGCGCAAGGTCTTGCTGACGTCGGTCGCAAAGCGATAGGTGTAATAGGCACCTGTACCATTTTCTTCAAGAATGCCCACGATACGAGTCGATGGGTCTGCCAACGCGGTGCCGGGGTTGCTCAGGGTCGCGCTGGGTTTGGGGTCGGTGGTGCCCTCGACTACCGCGAACTGGGTGGCGGTATTGGCTGCCAAGCGTTGCCTGGAGATCAGATTTTGCCAATTGTCCCCGGTAAACTTTGCGATCGAAAACGTCACGTTGGAGCCGCCACAGGCAGGGTCGCCGGCCGTACCTGTGCTGCTGAATAACTTCAATCCCGGAACATGGTTGCCGCTGGAATCGACGACCGCGAAGTTGACCACCGGTGTAGTGCCCACGCTCAGGGGCGATGCGCCAACCAGTTGAAACGCCATGCTCGGGTTGGCGACGGGAGATGCGTTGCTCACACCATTGGTGACCCCTGCCGCCTTGACTGCCTCCAGAACCGCACCGGACGCGACCACCGGGTCACTTGCTTGGTTGGTGGCGGTATTGTTCGGGGTGCTGGCGACGGGTGCCGCGTCAGTGCCCGAGCTGCCTCCGCAACTGACCAATGATCCGGCGACCAGAGCCAATAATCCGATTCGAACCAGTGTAGATTTCACTTTTTCATCCTGTTTCAACGTAAATTGAGGTCCATGCGCGCAGCGGCGGGACATTACTTCATTTTGTAGACGTAGGACACGCCAACAAAACTCACATTCTGATTGGGCTGCAAGGTGACACTGGAATTGTCGGAGTACGCGAAGGGCACTCCGGCATGGGTCCAGGTCCAATCCCCCAGATAGCTGTTTTGATGCACCAGGTCGATGCGAATGTCGGCGTTTTTCTGTACTGCGTATTTGCCGAACAGGGTCAAGCTAGTCACCTGGTAACTGATATCTGGCAGGCCATTGCCCATCAGGGCCACCCCTGAAGTCGATGACTGAAGGCTACGATTTTGGTCGCTGAGGTAGGACAGGGTTGCGCCCACTTCGTACTTGCTGGAAGGATTGCCAACAATACCGATGGACGCACTTTTTGCTGTATTTGCCAACTCGGTGAGGGTTGCGATGTGGTTCAGCAAGAGCGTCTGTTGACTTTGGCTGACAAACCCGGTCAGCTTCCATTGGTCAGAAAGCTTCCAGACTGCATCGAGGGCCACCGAGCGCATGTCGCTATCTTGCATGCCCAGCAGGGTGGGGGCGGAGTAGCTGTCTTTGCCGGAGTCTGCGACCATTTGAATCGAGAGCGCATCTGATACGGTCCAATCCGCAGTAAGCCGCAGCTTGTCGCGCTGCCGGTCTTGCAAGGTACTGGGAAACACGCCGCTGGCGTTGTAAATCGCACTGTCTGCGAGGGCAGGAAACCCGGCCCCCAGACCCAGCCAGTTGGACCCCTCGCGCCGGCTTCGGCTGATGCTCAGGCTCGCGTTCAGGGTCTCGGACATGGAGTGTCGGAGCTCGGCACGGTAGCCAGCTTCACGGGTGTCTTCGCGCAGGCCGGTAAGGCCATCGACAAGGGCGGTAGCCACCGGGCGATCGCGCTTGACGGCCTGGTAGTCCAAGCCAAGGGTCGCGCGGTACTGGTCAGTGAGCAGGTAGCTTGCTTCGAGCTTGCTGTTGAGCTTGTTGGACGACGACGGCGTGTTGGAGTAATTCTTGCCGCCCGCGACAAAATAACTGGCAATCGGGGTTTGGTCGTCTTTGTCTTCATAACGAAGATTCGCAAGCAGGGTCAGCTTGCTGACGGGGCGCGCCACAAGACCTACTTGGGCCAGCGTGGTGTTGACCGCACCGCCCAGGCTTTGGGGAGTACCCGCCAAAGTCGCACCCACAAACGCCGCATTTTGGCTGGCCCGGGTCAATGCGTATTTAAAATTGGCACGGGTGGTGGGCGTAAACGCGTAACTGCCACCTAAATAGAGCTTGTGTGCTTCATTGTTGGGTGACAAGGACTGTGGCAGCGCCAAGAGACCCACGAGGGAACTACCTGGCAGCAAGGCGGTGTTTAACACTGATCCGTCGGGGTTAAGCAGATTGCTGCCGAGTACGGCGGATTGTGCTGGGTTGGAATTGCTGTAAAACGAGCCATAGTAGCCGCCGTGGAGCTTGAGGCCCTGGCTTGCATAACTCAGCTTGGCATCGATTTGTCGGGTGGTTGCGCTGATAGGTTCCGGCACTAACAGCAAGGCACCCGTGGTGCTGGCAAGGAGTGCGCCAGTACCGGCGGCCGCCCCACACACGTTGTAGTCGTGACTGAATACGCCACAGGCAATGCCACGGGCAGCCAAGCGAGTTCCGTCTTTGGTTTCGTTTTTGAAATCCAACTCAAATAGAAGCGCCGGCGTGATCCACTTGCTGCCACCCAGGCTGAGGCCCTTACGTTCGGTCGACAACTGCATGTCTGTGCCAGAGCCGACTGTGGCCAAGGCTTTGACCACCGGTGCGGTGCCGTTTGCAGTATTGAGGCCGGTATTCAAGGTGCGAGGTTCGACGCGGGTGATGACGTCGTAGCCGCCCGAAATGCGCCAGTCGCCCTGCTTGCCATAACTGCCGCTGATCTCCCGGTTGTCTTGGCCTAGATTGCGACCGCGCAGCTGGGTCCAGATGCCGGTGTCGTCGTCACGCCGGTTGATATCAACGTCTAGCAGCAGTTTGGCGGAGCCGGATCCCATGGCGTTGTACTGGCCAAACAAGGCCTTGTCGGGCGCGCTGCCGTTGGTCGCCGCGATTCCTAAACTGACCGAACTATCTGGGCTGGCCAGGGCGGCCAACGCATCTTCTTCGTCGTCGGCCCAGGCGGATCCGAATGCCGCCATGAGCGAAAGTGCCAAAACGGTGTGCGTGAGATGCATCTGTGTAAGCGCTGTTTTCATGTGCTTTGAACTCCAGGATCAACGGAGCAGGAATTGCGATGAGGGCGTGTTGCTGCCATGGATCTGGGTGTGGCAATTGACACACGCCTTGCCTTGCAACACAGAGCTACTGTTCCAGCCTGCCGCTCCGGACGCCGGTGCTTGCCCGGCAAGCGAAGGGACAATGGACGCATGCGGTGTATGGCAGCTTTGGCACAGGAACGGTGCACGTACCTTTAGCAAGTTTTCGGCCGTGGTTCCGTGTGGGTTGTGGCAATTGGAGCAGTCATCGTCGACCGGTTCATGGCTGTGCACAAAGGGGCCACGCTTTTCCATGTGGCAGCTATAACAGGTCTCGACGACACTATCGCGCTTCATGAGTTTGGGGCCGACCGAGCCATGCACATTGTGGCAGCTTGAACACGCCATTTTTCCTTCTGCGACGGGATGGTGAGATGCTTTGCTGATCTGCGTCCGCTGCTCTTTGTGGCAGGAGAAACAGACTTCTGACTGCGCTTTTTTATCACGCACCTTGTCGTGTCCATTGTGAACGGTATGGCAGGTGGTGCATGCCAGGTCGCGTGTGTCATGGGTGCTGCCGGCCCACTGGGTCTGTTGCGTATCCCGGTCGTGGCAATTCAGGCAAACCAAGTTGCGGTCCTGTACCGGTGTACTGGATTTTTTGCCAAAGTTACGATCTGGTTTGAACTTGCTGGAGGCTTTGATGTGCGCCTCGCTGGGGCCGTGGCAGGCGGTACATGTGGGCGCGCGACTATCGGCATTGGTGCCGTGCCGGGTCTTTCCAATCGGCAAAGACGTCTCGTCGTCCTCGTGGCATTCAGCGCACTTTTTGTCAGATGCCAGTACCGAGCCACCGAATCCGAGGATCAGGGTGACGATGGCCGCCGTAGCGAATGCTTGTCGCAAGAATTTCATGTGCTTGGATCCAAAAATCGGTAAACGGCTTGCCATTTGATGGCGTTGTAGCCTGACCAAGTTAGGCAAATTACCTTACGGGCACAATGGTACTCGCGAAGCTGTAAAAAATTTCAACGCAAAAAGCGATTCTTTGATTTTGCGATGATTTAGATCAAGCGGAGGCGGGTAAAGAAATTGACCAACCCGTCCGGGCATTGCAGAATATGGGGCAGACATCGACATGGTGTCGTGTTTTTTTGTCATCAACCTTGTAGGAAATATCTTCATGAAACGTTTTCAGCTGACCTTTGTCGTAAGCGCTGCAGCACTCGCACTGGGTACCTTGGCACCCGCACACGCCGCAGTGGACGCTGATGCCGCACAGGCCTCTTTTAAGAAGAACCAGTGCACAAAATGCCATGCAGTCGATAAGGACAAGAAAGGTCCGTCCCTGAAGAAGATTGCCGCCAAGTACAAGGGCAAGGCCGCCGAGGGCGAGGACAAGGTCATCAAGAGCATGACGACCAATCCCAAGGTGAAGTTCGAGGACGGATCCGAGGAAGAGCATAAGGCCATCGATACCAAGGATCCCAAAGATCTGAAAAATATGGCAGGCTGGATTTTGTCCCAATAAGTCAAAACCTGTGACAAGCTAAAAGCCCGGTTCGCCGGGTTTTTTATTGCGTGTCGTATTTGATCGTTCGCACCCGTCGGTCTATTGCGGCAGCCCCGGGCCGTTGGGGAGGTGCTTAAGCCTACTTTCCCCAACTATCCTTCAATCCAACGGCCAGGTTAAAGACCGGTCTTTGCATCGAATGGTCGTGCCGGTCCGCGACAAAGTAACCATGGCGCTCGAACTGGACCTTCTGATCGGGCAGGGTCTGTGCCAAAGACGGCTCTACCACCGCGCGACGGACCAGAAGGCTATTGGGATTGAGGCTGGCCATGAAGTCCTTGCCGCCGGCGTCGGGCTGGGCGTCCAGGAACAGGCGGTCATACAGGCGTACTTCGGCCGCCACACCATCCGCCACACCAACCCAGGTGATGGCCGCTTTCACCTTGACGCGATCACTGCCAGGGGTACCGCTCTTGGTGTCCGGAATCACATGTGCGTACACTTCCACAATCGACCCTGACGCATCTTTGCTGCATCCGGTGCATGTTATGACATAGCCACCTTTCAGGCGCACGGTGTTTCCTGGATACAGTCTTTTATAAGCTTTGGGTGGCGTTTCTTCAAAGTCTTCACGCTCGATCCATACCGCTTTGCCAATCGTGAAGTGCCGTGGAGGCGGTGGCGTCGTGCCCTCAGGGACATGTGGCAGCGCGGGTTGTGTGCAGGGCTCCAGGTGGCCGGGACCCATGACTTCGTCCCAATTGGTCAAAACAAGCTTGACCGGGTTGAGCACCGCCATGCCACGGTACGCCTTGGTTTCCAGATCTTCGCGCAAGCACCCCTCCAAGGTTGCATAGTCGATCCAACTGTCGCTTTTGGTAACGCCAATGCGCTCGGCAAAGAGTTGCAAGCTCTCAGGGGTGAAACCGCGCCGGCGCAGGCCAACGATGGTCGGCATGCGGGGATCGTCCCAGCCGGCAACTTTTCCTTCACTCACCAGTGATGCCAGTTTTCGCTTGCTGGTGATGACATAGGTGAGATTCAGGCGTGCGAATTCGTATTGTCTGGGTGGCGGTGCCGCGAGCAGGCCACCTTCTATCAGACGTTCCAGCAACCAGTCGTAAAACGGCCGTTGGTCCTCAAATTCCAGCGTGCAGATGCTGTGGGTGATTTGCTCCAGGGCGTCTTCAATCGGGTGGGCGTAGGTGTACATCGGGTAAATGCACCAGGTATCTCCCGTGTTGTGGTGGGTTGCACGCCGAATGCGGTAAATGGCGGGATCACGCAGGTTGATATTGGGACTTGCCATGTCAATCTTTGCTCGCAGCACCATGGTTCCGTCGGGGTAGGTACCGGCCCGCATGGCCCTGAACTTCGCCAGATTTTCACCCGGACTGCGATTGCGAAACGGGCTGTCGCTGCCTGGCTTTCCGAAGTCGCCACGGTGCAGGCGCATTTCCTCGGCCGTTTGTTCGTCGACGTAGGCGTGGCCGGCCTGGATCAGCACTTCGGCAGCGCGGTACATGAACTCGAAGTAATCACTGGCTTGGTAGGGTTGATCGTTGCCGGGTTGGCTCCAATCAAACCCGAGCCAACGGACAGCATCAACAATGGAGTCGACGTACTCGGTGTCTTCTTTCTCGGGGTTGGTGTCGTCAAACCGCAGGTGGCAGACACCGCCATAGTCACGCGCCAGGCCAAAGTTGATGCAAATACTCTTGGCATGCCCGATATGCAGGTAGCCATTGGGCTCAGGTGGAAACCGGGTGCGAATCTTCGCCGGGTCTGGTTTGCCATCGTGGTGGGCGGCATCGCCGGGGCTGCCACCCCAGCAGCGTGCGGCATAGGTGCCATGTTCCAGGTCAGACTCGATGATCTGGCGCAGGAAGTTGCTGGGCTTGATTGGCTCGGGGGCCGTTGCGATGGCGGTCTTTGGCTGTGAAATGTGGGAAGCACTCATGCAGTCGATTTTAGACTGCACTTTCTCTGCATCGACTGGTGATGCTAGCGTTTTGTCGCTGCCAATTTGTATTGGCCTATATCGCCTTTGATGAGGTAGCCCGCGTTTAACAGCCGTTTGATTGCGGCGCCAACTGAGCCCTGCGGCAAGCCGATCTGCTTCGCAAGCCCGGCTTTGTTGATATTTGAAAACTCCTCGGTCGACAAAATCTTCGGCAATTGGGCGAGAAGTCTGGCGGCGTTACCCTTCAGCGGAGGCGGCGTTTCGGTGTGGCGGACCAATTTTTTTGCATTTCGGGGTGCTTTCTTGGCAACTACATCTGTTGCAACGATCTCACTCACGTCTGTCGTCCCGGATGTCGCTGCCGGTGCCGCCAGTGACGTGGTTTTGATATATGCCACGGCATCCTGCGTCGCCACCTGCGTGCTTGTGTGGTAGATGTTTCTCAACTCCTGCTCAATTTGCGCAATGGCTTGTGACAGACGGGCTACCGTCTTCCAGTCTTCAAACAAGCTGTCATTGCCGACGTCAAAGGGATTTTTTTGCAGCGCTGCATGCACCTGTTCGGCGTAGTCTTTGACGGCGGATTTCAGTTCGCAATCGGCAGCATAGACTGCGGCGCCAGCCGATTGAATGGATGCCAGCGCCTTGGGGGAAAGTGCCATGGTAAGGTCCTTGAATGGGCGCGATCGCACGAGCGGGCGCGACTTTTTGACGATTTTGGGATGCGCACGAGTATACGCAAGCCTTAGGAATCTGCGTGCGTGGGCAGTGCCTTCTCGAAGACGATGCGTTGCGAACGAGTTTCAATGTCGGCGTAACGCGCGAGTCACAGAGTCCAAGCGCGGCCCTTCAGGGGCGCCGTGACGACAATACGATGCCCGACACAATCAGCACAAAGGCGAGTCCATGGAAGAGTCTGGGCGCTTCCCCCAGAAAGGCGGCTGACAGCATGGCAGTGAACAAGGGCGTGAGGTTGGCAAAGAAGCCGGCGACTGCAGGGCCGGCGCGTGACACGCCAGCTCCCCAGGCTCGGTAGGCAATGATGGCCGGACCGATCGCAATAAACAGCAATGCCGCCAAGAGTGTCCAACTCCAGTCGACATGCGCCTCGGTGAGCGCCCACTCGGCACCCGTAAACGCCGCCGACCAGCATAAACCAAACGCAATCTGTCCCAGCAGAAATGCTGCCCAGTCCGCGCGCAGCGAGGCCGATTCTTGGCTCGGATGCGCCAGCATCCAACTGTAATAGGCCCAGGCCATGGAGGCCAGCAAGATATACAGGTCTCCTGAGACCAGTCGCAATTCAAGCAGCATGGTCCACTGACCACGGCACAACACCAACAATACACCAGCGATCGAAAGTGCTGCGCCCAGCATTTGACGTACCGAGATGCGTTGCCCGAAAAAAAACTGTCCGATCAACAGCATCCAGACCGGGGTGATCGCCCCCACCAGGGTCACGTTGATCGGAGTCGAGGTATTGAGTGCCAGGTAGAGGAGTGCGTTGTAACCACCAATGCTGAGCAAGCTCAGTGCGGTAAAGCGTCGCCATTGCGGCCACAGCGGGCTGGCGCGGCGCAGTACACTGCCCGCCAAGGGCAGCAAAAGCAGGAACGCGATCACCCAGCGCAACAGATTCAATGTCATTGGAGAGATGAGCGGACTCAACATCCGCCCCACAATGGTATTGCCCGCCCACAATAGCGGCGGAACGAGCAGTAGCAGGGCGGCGGTCGGGGTCAATCTCTGGGGCATGCCTGCACTGTAGCAAGGTCCGCGGCGGCTAGGCTGCGTGGCCGCGATTTTCGTGGCACCATGGTGACCTTGTTACGCGCTGATCCTCACGCAAATTACCTTAATCCACCAGAGAGACTTGAATGACCCCACATCTGTCCCGCGCCATCCGTATTGACCAACATGGCGGCCCTGAAGAACTCAAGCTTGTGCAAGTGCAGGTCGGTGAACCCGGCCCCGGTGAGATCCGGATTCGACACCATGCGGTCGGTCTCAATTTCATCGACATTTACCAGCGCAGCGGTTTGTATCCCATGAGTCTGCCGGTGCAGTTGGGCATGGAGGCGGCCGGAGTCATTGAGGCCGTGGGCGAGGGTGTGACCCATTTGCAGGTCGGTGACCGCGCGGCCTATGCCAGCCAGCCGCCGGGAAGCTACTGCGAATTGCGGGTGATGCCAGCCAAGTGCGTCTGCAAATTGCCGGATGTGATCGGTTTCGAGACGGGCGCAGCCATGATGCTCAAGGGGCTCACGGCGCAATATTTGCTCAAAAGAACCTTGCCCCAAGGCGGACTCAATCCGGGTGACTTTGTGCTGTTTCACGCCGCTGCCGGTGGCGTGGGCCTGATTGCCTGCCAGTGGGCGCGCGCCCTGGGCTTGCGGCTCATTGGTACCGCTGGCTCCGACGCCAAATGTGCACTTGCGCTGGACCACGGGGCCGAGTTTGCCATCAACTACAGCAGCGATGATTTTCTGGCGCGGGTCAAGGAGATTACGGCCGGCAAGGGTGTGAAAGTGGTCTATGACTCGGTCGGTAAGGACACCTGGGACAAATCACTGGATTGTTTGGCACCGTTTGGCCTGATGGCCAGTTTTGGCAACGCCTCGGGTCCGGTTGCTCCTTTTTCACCGGGTATCCTCGGTCCCAAGGGCTCAATTTACGTCACGCGCCAAACCCTGTTCACCCACATTGCGACGCGTGAGAGCACACAAGCCATGGCCGATGAACTGTTTGAGGTGGTGGGCAGTGGCAAAGTCAAGATACGCATTGACCAACGTTACGCTCTGGAAAACGTGCAGCAGGCCCACCGCGACCTAGAGGCACGGCAAACCACGGGCTGCTCGGTGCTGACACTCTGATCGGCCGGGCATGCGCGGATAGAATCGGTGCCCTATGACCTGTATTTATCCTCGCCCGCTACGGGCGGCCGCATTGTGTGTCGCCTGCCTGATTTCTTTCCCCGTTTTTTCGCAAGCTGGCTCTGACCCGGCCTCTGTCAAGCGTCCTGAGTCTGACACGGCCAAAAAATGGTCGGTTTACTGGGGCTGGAATCGCTCCACCTATTCTGATACCGACCTCCATTTTTGGGGCAGAGACCACGACTTCAGCTTACGCTCGGTCGCTGCCCGCGACATGCAAAGCGAAGCCGGCTGGAATGGTATTGCACAGCATTTCCTCAATCCTGGGTCCATCACCATCCCGCAGACCAACTTGCGGGTGGCGTACCAGTGGAACGTGGATACCGCGGTCGCGCTGAACCTGGACCACATGAAATATGTCATGGACCAGAACCAGATGGTTCCTATCAGCGGACAAATAGGGGGCGTTCAGCAATCGGGGCAGAAGCTACTGACCGAAAACTTCCTGACCTTTGAGCATACCGATGGGCTCAATGTGCTGACGCTGGAGCTGGAAAAGCAAAGAGCCGTCGATTGGTTTGGTTCCCAACGCCATGGCAAATTGTTTGGTCTGGTGGGCGTGGGGGTAGTGCTGCCCAAAAGCAATGTGACCATGGGGATGGTGGGCCGCTCTCGCAATGACGAGTTTCATTTCGCTGGCTACAGTGCGGGATTCGGCGCGGGGCTGGAGCTTGACGTCTGGAAAGACGTGTTTTTTCGTACTGCGTACAAGCTAGGCTATGTCAACCTGCACGATGTACTGACCAGTTCAGAAGGTGACAAGGCCTCGCACAACTTCAGCTACAAAGAGCTGCTGATCGCGGTGGGCCTGCGTTTCTGAATTTAGCGGGTGCGGCGCACCCGCAGCAGCTCGTCGAGAATCAGGCACGCAGCACCCATGGTGATGGCACTGTCGGCGACGTTGAATGCCGGGAAGTGCATGCCCCTCCAGTGGAAATCGAGGAAATCGACCACGTAGCCATAGAGCAGGCGATCAATCACATTGCCGATTGCACCGCCCAGAATGCACGACATGGCAAAACTGAACAGTTTTTGCCCAGAATGCGAGCGCAGCATCCAGACAATCACCACCGCCGCCACCAGGCCCAGCACCGTAAAAAACCAGCGTTGCCAGCCCGAAGCGCCCGCCAGGAACGAGAATGCCGCGCCACTGTTGTGTACCCGCACGACATTGAAAAAACTCGTCACATAGGTGTGGTCGCCATGTTGGTAGAACCCCACAATCAAGACCTTGGTGAACTGGTCGACCAGCACCAGGATGAACGCGAGTCCCAGCCAATGCAGCATGCCGCCGTTGGCGGCCTTGGTCGAGCGCGCCATCAGGCGAAGGTCCGCTGTTCGCCAGGGCCCACCAGGTTGGAGGCGCAGCGGCTGCACACCGTCGGATGTCGCGTGTTGGCTCCGACTTCCACCACATAGTGCCAGCAGCGCTCGCATTTCACCCCGCTGGATGCCTTGACCAGCACCGATAGCGCACTGCCCGGCACCAGGCTGACGTCCGAGGTGATGAACACAAACTTCAGGTCCGCTCCCAGGCTTTTCAGGATGGCGTAATCGTCTTCGTCGACCGTCAGGCGAACCTCGGCCTGTAACGATGCACCGACCTTGCCCTCGGTGCGCAGGATTTCGATGTCCTTGTTCACCTGGTCGCGGATTTCGCGGATGCGTGCCCATTTGCGCAGCAAGGACTCGTCGGGAGCCTCCATGCGAAGGAAGGTGTCCATAAAGATGGAGTGCTGGCTGGACCGGGGCAATTTGTCTTCGGCTCGGAGAACCGCCCAGGCTTCTTCTGCGGTAAAGCTCAGGAAAGGGGCCATCCAGCGCAGCATGGCTCCGGTAATTTTCCACAGGGCGGTTTGTGCCGAGCGGCGGGCCAGGGAGTTGGCCCGGGTCGTATAGAGACGGTCCTTGAGAATGTCGAGGTAAAACGCGCCCAGGTCTTCGCTACAGTAGACCTGCAGCTTGGAGACCACCGGGTGAAACTCGTACACCTGATAGTGCGCAAGGATGTCGGCCTGCAATTGGGCAGCCCGACTTATCGCGTAGCGGTCAATCTCCAGCAATTGGTCTTTATCCACTGCCTCCTGGGTATGGTCAAAGTCGTTCAGATTGGCGAGCAGGAATTTGAGGGTATTGCGCACCCGGCGGTAGGTGTCGACGACCCGGGCCAGGATTTTTTCGTCAATATTGAGGTCGCCCGAGTAGTCGGTGGACGCGACCCAAAGGCGCACGATTTCGGCGCCCATCTTGCTGCTGACGCTTTGCGGGTCAACTGTGTTACCCAGGCTTTTGCTCATTTTGCGGCCCTGGCCGTCGGTGGCAAAGCCGTGGGTCAACAGACCCCGGTAGGGCGCCCGGTCGTACAGGGCGCAGCCGAGCAACAGGGAGCTGTGGAACCAGCCGCGGTGCTGGTCGTGGCCTTCAAGGTACAGGTCGGCTTCCGGACCCTCGGCATGAAACGGTGGCCGGGGGTAGGCCTGCCAGTGACTGCCGCGCAGCACGTGCTCGAAGGTGGTGCCTGAGTCAAACCAGACTTCCAGAATGTCGCTGCTCTTGGTGTAGTGTGCGGCGTCGGCCTCACCCAGCATGTCTTGCACACTGACGCGGCTCCAGGCCTCGATGCCACCTTTTTCCACAATGTCGGCAGCCCGGTCCATGAGGGCCATGGTGTTGGGGTGCAGTTCGCCAGAGTCCTTGTGCAGGAAGAAGGGCACCGGCACGCCCCAACTGCGCTGGCGGCTGATGCACCAGTCGGGCCGGTTGGCGATCATATCGCGCAGACGGACCTTGCCGTTCTCTGGATAAAAGCGCGTCTGCTCGATGGCGGCCAGGGCCAACTGGCGCAATGTTTTGGGTGCCTTGTTTTTGGTAAATACCCCCGGACCTTCGTCCATGCGGATGAACCATTGGGCCGCAGCCCGGTAGATAACCGGCGTTTTATGGCGCCAGCAATGCGGGTAACTGTGAACGATGCTTTGGGTGGCCATCAGCCGGTCGCTTTGCGCCAGCACTTCGAGAATGCGCGGACAGGCCTTCCAGATGTTGAGACCGCCAAACAGCGGCAGATCATCGGCGTAGCTTCCGTTGCCCTGCACCGGATTCAGGATGTCGTCGTAGTGCATGCCATGTGCCACACAACTGTTGAAGTCTTCGACACCATAGGCCGGAGCCGAATGCACGATGCCGGTGCCGTCGACCGCGCTCACATAGTCGGCGAGGTACAGCGGGGCCAGGCGTGCATAGCCTGGGTGAACGTCGTAAAGCGGGTGCTTGAAGTGCAGGCCACCCAGCTTGTTGCCCGGTGCGGTAGCCACTACGGTTCCCTGGATGCCGTAGCGCGCGAGGCACTTCTCGACCAGACTCTCGGCCAGCACCAGCGTGCCGCGCGGGGTGTCGACCAGTGCGTAATTGAGTTCGGCATGCGCATTGAGCGCCTGGTTGGCGGGAATCGTCCAGGCAGTGGTGGTCCAGATGACCACAAACGCCGACTTGGGATTGCCTGGCAGCGTGGCCAAACCAAACGCCTGGGCCAGTGCTTGCGGGTCGGCGGCCTCGAAGGCGACGTCAAGCGTGTCGCTTTTTTTGTCCGCGTATTCGATTTCAAACTCAGCCAGCGACGAGCCACAGTCAAAGCACCAGTACACCGGCTTCAGACCCCGGTACACAAAGCCGCGCTCAATGACCCGCTTGAAGGCCCGGATCTGGCCAGCTTCGTTGGCCGGGTCCATGGTACGGTAAGGACGCTCCCAGTCGCCCAGCACGCCCAGGCGCTTGAAGTCTTCGCGCTGTTGGCTGATTTGCTCGGTGGCATAGGCACGACTTTTGGCCTGCATGTCGTCGCGCGACAGATTGCGGCCGTGCAGTTTTTCGATGGCGTTTTCGATCGGAAGGCCGTGGCAGTCCCAACCCGGGATGTACTGCGCATCGAAGCCCGCCAATTGCTTGGATTTGACGATCATGTCCTTGAGCACTTTGTTGAGTGCGTGCCCGATGTGCAGCTTGCCATTGGCGTAGGGCGGGCCGTCGTGCAGCACAAACAAGGGGGCTCCAAGGCGCACGTCGCGCAACTTCATGTATATCCCTTTTTCGCTCCAGGCTTTTACCCAGCCGGGCTCACGTTTGGGCAGGTCGCCACGCATCGGGAACGACGTGTCGGGCAGGTTCAGGGTACTGCGATAGTCAAATTTTTCGGTCATGGACGTCTCAATTCAGGAAATGTAGCGGATGCCTGCGAGCGCAGGGGCAAGTTGGCCGGGCGGGACTAGGACAGAGACGCGGGGCTAAGTGCGTCGTGGGTGCCCCGTCAAATTCGGGCTATCAGCCAGGCCCGGGCCTCGTTGCAGTCCTGGCGTATACCCTGGGTCAAGGCATCCAGACCGTCGTACTTCAGTTCGTCGTGTAGTTTGTGCAATAGTTCCACGCGAATGATTTTACCGTAGGCCCCTTCCGGCCCCAAGGACTCGGGCCAATCCAGGCAATGGGTCTCCAGCAAGACACGCCCGCCGTTGACGTCGTTGGGGTCGAGCGACGGGCGCACACCCAGATTGGCCACGCCCTGCAGCGGCTTGTGCGACAAGCCATGAACCAGCACCACAAAAATGCCACTGGCAGCAGGTTTCCAGTGAGCAAAGCGCAGATTGAGCGTTTTGAAGCCCAGGGTACGTCCAAGCTTACGTCCATGCACCACGTGGCCCGAGATGCAATAGGGGCGTCCCAGCAGGCGCGCCGCGTCCTGCATGCGACCCTGGCCTAGCGCTTCGCGCACCGCAGAGCTGGAGACTCGGATCTTGTGTACCTCGTAGCTGTTCATACGTGCCACATCAAAGCCCTGGCGCTCTCCCGCAGCGTCGAGCAGTGCATAGTCGCCCCCGCGCCTGGAGCCAAAACGAAAGTCGTCGCCCACCAGCAAATAGCGGCTGCCTAGCCCTTTAAGCAGAACCTGGTCAATAAAGTCCTGCGGCTGCTGCGAGGCCAGGCTGGCACCAAAGGGTAGCACCACCGCCTGGTCCACGCCGCAGCGGGCCAGGTCCTCGAGCTTGTCGCGCAGGGTGCCGACCCGCGCCGGAGCGAGCTCGGGTTTGCTGTGCAGGGCCGCGAAATAGTCGCGCGGATGGGGCTCGAAGGTGAGTACACAACTCGGCACACCGCGCTGCTGGGCCTCGCCACGCAGCAGCGCCAGCATCGCCTGGTGGCCGCGGTGGACGCCGTCAAAGTTGCCGATGGTCACAGCACAGGCAGTGGCCACGCCTGGGTGTTGGAAACCGCGAAAAACCTTCATGTAAATAGAGTATTTGGGTCAGCAGTCCAGGGCGCGAGGCGGTCCGGACTGCGGGTGACTTGGCTTGGATCAGGACAGTATTGTGACCGAGTCGACGCTCCATTGGCTCCATGGTGCACGGTCTCCTGTGGTTCCGCTCAAATAGCGGGCACCCATTTGCAAACGTCGCTACACTGGGTCCACATTTCAAGGGAGCAATACATGACAAATTCGGGGTTACCACACGGTGCATTGACGCTTGCGCTGTTGCTCGGTGGCGTGGGTCTTGCCGTGCCTGTGCTGGCTGCCAGCCCGGCTGCAGTGCAGGCCAATCTTGCAGCAGAGCCTGCGCTGATGTTGGCAAAAGATTGGCACGTGGGCCTGAATCCGGCGCACTACTGGGTCAGCGAAAAGTTTGATGGCGTGCGCGCTTTTTGGGATGGTCGGGTGCTGCGTTTCAAGAGTGGGCGATCGATTGCGGCACCCGCGTGGTTCACAGCCGGATTGCCCGCAACACCGTTGGATGGCGAACTCTGGCTGGGTCACCGCAGCTTTGACCGGTTGTCCGGCGTGGTTCGTAAGCTAGAGCCGGTCGACGCCGAATGGCGAGAAGTGCGTTACCTCGTATTCGACACCCCGGCCGCAACCGGCGATTTTGCTACGCGCGCTTCGCAGATTGCCACCTTGGTTGCCCGTGCCAAGCTGCCGTGGCTGATCGCGGTCCAGCAAACCCGCGTGGCTGACCGCAAGGCTCTGCAATTGATGCTGCAGGCCACGGCCAAGGCGGGTGGCGAGGGCCTGGTACTGCACCAGGCCGACGCGGTGTGGGAAAGTGGTCGCAGCGATGCCGTTCGCAAACTTAAGATGCAGCCCGACGAAGAAGCCCGGGTGGTAGGGCACGTGGCCGGCAAAGGACGCCACAAGGGCAGCCTGGGCGCCTTGCTGATGGAGACACCCCAAGGTCAGCGTTTTGCACTGGGTAGCGGCTTCACCGACGCACAACGCGCAGAACCGCCGCCCATTGGGGCCACCGTGAGCTATCACTACCGGGGACGCACCTCCACCGGCCTGCCCCGCTTCACAAGCTTCCTGCGCGTGCGCGAAGTCGAGTGAGGACTCAGGACTCAGGGACGTTTGTTTGTTACGCAAAGACGCCGGCAGTGTCCTGCATGCGGGCTGACACCTCACCGAGGTGGTGCAGGGTGTCACCAAAGCTCAATTCGAGCTGAGTCAGCTTCTTGAAATAGTGGCTCACGATGTATTCCTCCGTGACACCAATGCCGCCATGCAATTGCACCGCTTGCTGGCCCACAAAACGCATGGAGCACCCCAACTGGTATTTGGCGCGTGCCATCGCGGCGCTACGTTCGGCGGCGGGGGCATTGAGCTTGAGGCTGGCGTAGTAACTCATGGAGCGTGCCAGTTCGAGTTGCATTTTCATGTCGGCCGCGCGGTGGCGCAGCGCCTGAAAACTGCTGATTGCCACGCCAAACTGTTTGCGCGTGTTCATGTATTCGGCGGTCACGGCCATGGTCTTGTCCATCACACCGACGGCTTCGGCGCAGGCCGCTGCGATGCCGATATCGACCGCATGCGCCAGCGCAATCTGGCCATTTGGCGTGAGGAGCGTGGCCGGAGAGTTCTTGAAGCTGACTTCAGCGGCACGGCTGCCGTCCTGGGTGCCATAGCCTCGCTGCCCGACGCCGGTTGCTGCACGTTCCACCAGAAACAGAGCCACTTGGCCATTGTGCCGAGCAGGAACGAGATAGGCGTCTGCCCTGTCACCCACGGGTACGACGCTTTTCATTCCGTTGAGTAGATAAGCGTCTGCGGTCTGACTTGCCTGGCAATCGCAGACATCAAGCCGGTGGCGGGCAGCACGTTCCTGATAGGCCAGCACAAGCAGTGCTTCACCTGAGGCAATACGGGGCAACCAGGCTGCCTGGACCTCGGCATTGGTGTAACCCGCGATGATGGCGCCAGCTATGAGTGCCTGTGCCAGAGGCTCAAGCACGATGCCACGTCCCAACTCTTGCATGACGACCAGACCCTCGACCGGCCCCATGCCCAATCCGC
>JAIPCE010000080.1 GCA_021738345.1 Rhodoferax sp.
CGACCAGTGCGTGGTACCGCCACTCGAAATATTGATCAATGACGCTCCCATGGTGCCTGCCCCCCGTATGCCCCCCACCACCGCAGAGGCCATGTTGCCGAGGCCTTGCCCGATCAACTCGCGATTGGAGTCATGACCAGAACTGGTCATGGCATCGAGCACCAGACAGGTCTTCAGAGTATCAATCGACAGCAATGCTGCCAGCGTGATCGACGGCACCAGCACTTGCAATACGGTACTCCATTGCAGAAGTTCCGCTGCGGGCAAATGCATGCCCAGCGCGTCCAGCAGATCACTGCCACTGGCGGCCAATGTTCCCACCAACAGCGGGTTACCGTCCACCGTGCGCAAATTCGGATCGAACCAGGCCAGCAGCCCGTAACAGAGCAGTCCTGCCAGCAACGCCAAAATCGTCGCCGGAATTTTCCTGGTCAGGTGAGGCATGAGCAACATGGCAGCCACCACCACCGAACCCACCAGACCACTTTGCCAGGACCACAATCCGGGGTGACCCAGTGCAGACCACAATCCGGCACCGCCTTCAACCCCTAGGAATTTTGGCATCTGGCTGCCAATGATGATCAGTCCAACCGCGCTCAGATAGCCACTGACCACTGGAAACGGGATGTACTTGATGAGCTGCCCAATTCCGGCAACGCCCATGCCGATTTGAAAGACACCGGCGAGCAGCCCGATCAGCGATAACAACATCAGCGCCTGCTGCGCTGGCATCTCTGCCTGGGCATAGGTCGCTGCCAAAGCCGACAAGACCGCAGCGGCCGGGGCGCAGGGCGCCGTGATCAGACGTGTGCTGCCACCCAGCAAAGGCGCCACGAGACCAAGCGCGACCGCTCCGACCAACCCCGCTACCGCACCCTGTGCGCCCAGGGATCCACCCAGTGGCGCCACGATCGCAACGCCAAATGCGATGGCTGATGGCAACGCAACCAGCATGGCGGCCGTACCGCCCCAGAGGTCGCCTGCGATGCGGTCCTGAAGGGATGGCTTAACCGAGTCTGGCAATTGCTTGCTCCCGGACCGCGTAGAGCCAATCCTTGTTGACACACTGTGGCGCAATTTCTGCCAGAGGAATCAGTACGAAGGCACGTTGTGTCATTCGGGGATGAGGCACCACCAGATCAGGCTCAGCAATGGACTCCTGCCCAAATAGCAGCACATCGAGATCAAGGGTACGCGGCGCATTGCGATAGGGCCGCAGACGCCCTGCACGCAACTCGATTGCCTGCAGCTCCCGCAACAAGTCGTGGGCCGCCAGACGTGTGCTGACTTCGAGCACCGCATTGACGTAGTCCGGACCTTGCGCTTCATGCGGCTTTGTCGCATACAGGGCTGAGCGACGGGTCAGCGTAACACCTGGGATGGCAGCGATTTCCTGCATGGCATGCACCACAGCAGCGGACGCATCGCCCAAATTGGCACCAAGACCAATATAGGCAGTTACGGACTCCCGCATGGGGTCAACCTCACCCGACCGTGGTTCCACTGCTCCCGCCCTCACCGGTTCCCGGACGCCGACGCCGGCGGCGCTTGCGCGGCACGTCACCCTGGGCGTCAACCGACCCCTTTAACGAGGCTTCATGCGGGGCGCCCGGGGCGGGTGTGACCGCAAACGTGTCACCGTTTGCGCTACCGGCATTGGCGCCGAGTCCGCCCGGGCCGGGCGCGCGATGTACCCGGGCTGGTTGTTTGCGTTTTTGTTGTTCTTCACGCACCAGGTCCACCATGTCCTGACGAATACCGTCATTGGCCATGCTGAACTCTTGCCACCAATCGGCCAATACCTCGTCGACCTCGCCCACATCGGCACGCAAACGCATGAAATCAAAGGCCGCTCTAAAGCGTGGCTGCTCGACCAATCCAAACGGCGTATTGCCCACCCGCTTTTCAAAACGGGGCTGCATGACCCAAATCTCGCGCATATCACTTGCGAGCTTGCCACCCCCTGAAATGTCGCCAATGCGTGCATGAAACACATCTTCAATCGCATCCATCAGTGCCGGATGCGCATGCTGGTGTTGCGCGAGTCGGCGCGCCCATCCATCGCGCACATCGGCCCACAGCACGCAGGCCAGAAGAAAGCTCGGCGCGACGGGTTTTTCTTCACCGACCCGGCGATCGGTATCCTTGAGGGCCGCATTGACAAAAGGCTGCTCGGCACGCTCCACCACCACATCGAGCAGCGGGTAGATACCCCGCGCCAAGCCCAGCTTCTTGAGTTGTTCAATCGATGCCAGCGCATGGCCGGTTTGCAGCAGCTTAAGCATTTCATCGAACAAGCGACTTTGCGGCACGTCAGCCAACAGCTCCTGCGATTTGACCAGCGGCGCCGCTGTCTTGGAATCGAGCGTAAATCCCAGGCCACTGAGCTTGGCCGCAAAGCGCACCGCGCGGATGATGCGCACCGGATCTTCACGGTACCGAACTGCGGGGTCGCCGATCATGCGCAATAGGCGGTTCTTGCTGTCTTTCAGGCCATGGTGGTAGTCCACCACGATTTCGGTCACCGGGTTGTAATACATCGCATTGACGGTAAAGTCGCGCCGAACGGCGTCCTCTTCCTGCGGTCCCCACACGTTGTCACGCAGTACCCGCCCGGTGCTGTCGACCGCGTGCTTCATGCCGGCAAGCTCGCTGCGGCTGGTTTTTTCGTTACCTGCCACCTGCTCTGCCGCGGCATTATCGAGGAAAGCCCGAAAGGTGGAAACCTCGATCACCTCGTGCTCACGGCCGCGACCAAACACCACATGCACAATCCGAAAGCGCCGACCAATGATGAAAGCCCGGCGGAACAAGCCTTTGACCTGCTCCGGAGTGGCATTGGTCGCCACATCAAAATCCTTGGGTCGCAAGCCCACCAACAAGTCACGTACCGCGCCGCCGACGATGTAGGCTTCAAAACCCGCATCCTGCAAGGTGCGCACCACGCCCATGGCCCGCTCATCCACAAGTGCCGGGTCAATACCATGCGACTGCACCGCCACCGCCACGCGCTTGCCAAACTTGGGCGGCTTGCGAGAAAGCGAAGAAGTCGTCTTGCTAATCAAATCACCAATAAACTTTTTAATCATATAACCTTGCGGGACAGACCGCAGCTACACGCAGTGAGCCAGCTCTGTCCCCAACATTTCAAAAGACACCTTGCGGGACAGACCGCAGCTACACGCAGTGAGCCAGCTCTGTCCCCAACATTTCAAAAGACACCTTGCGGGACAGACCGCAGCTACACGCAGTGAGCCAGCTCTGTCCCCTACATTTCAAAAGACACCTTGCGGGACAGACCGCAGCTACACGCAGTGAGCCAGCTCTGTCCCCTACATTTCTGACAAACTATTTAAATAACTCAAGTATGCGCCATCCACGACTCTGAGCCAGGGACCGCAGTCGATCGTCAGGATTGGTGGCGACCGCGACTGTCGCTTTTTCGAGCAGGGGCAGGTCATTCATCGAATCCGAGTAAAACGTGGTGTGCACGGTGTCCCAACTCCACCCCCGGGCCTGCAACCAATCCGCAACCCGTGTCACCTTGCCTTCTCGAAACGAAGGTACGCCGTGAATTGCGCCGGTGTACCAGCCCGTGCCCCCCACGGATAGGTCCTGCTCCAGCTCAACCGCAATCAACTCGTCAACACCAAGCGCCGTTGCAATCGGCCGAGTGACAAATGCATTGGTGGCGGTCACGATCACCACAGCGTCACCGGCGCGCTGGTGCGAAGCAATCAGGTCCAGCGCAGAAGGATGAATTGCGGGCCGCACGACTGAATCCATGAAATCCGCATGTGCCAGACGGCTGCGCTGTTCGCCCTCTCGCACCAAAATGGCAGTTGCAAAACGCACATACGCATGCACATCTAGCGTGCCCGCTTTGTAGTGCTCATAAAACTGGTCATTTGCATGCTTGAATTCGACCGGGTCAGCCCAGCCGCACGCGATCGTGAATTCACCCCATGCGTAGTCCGAGTCGATCGGTAACAAGGTGTGGTCCAGATCAAAAAGCGCTACCTTGGGTAGTTTCATGTGTTTTCCATCATCGATTTAAGCAGCGGAATAGTAATCGCACGGCGGGTCTGCAGTGCGTAAGCGTCGAGCGAGTGCAGCAACTCCATGAGGCTGCGCAGGTCGCGGCTGAAACGGGTCAACATGAAGTCCATCACCTCGTCACCCAGAAACAATCCACGCGCATCCGCAGCCTGGCGCAACACCGACCTACGTTCAACTTCGCTCAAAGGCAGCAAGCCAAAAACCTGGCCCCAACCCAGACGGGTACGCAAATCGTCGCGCAGCGCAAGCCGCGCCGGAACCAGGTCACCCGCTGCCACCACCGGAGTTTGGCACGTCTGGGCAAATACAAACCAGCTAAATGCCGTATGTTGCAGGCGATCAGTGTAAAGATGCACATCGTCCATCAACACGGCGGCCCAGGAATCATTGAATTGCGACTCGGAAGTGCTTGCGGCGTCTAACCAACCGACCCTTGCACCCTGCGCCTGCAGCGCTGCACCCACTGCGTGCAGCAAATGGCTTTTTCCGCAACCAGTCGGGCCCCACAGATAACTGGGTACGACGGACTCGCCACGCGCCACCGTCTGCGCCAACTGCTCCAGATGCTCTAGCGCTGCACGGTTCGCGCCCACGCAAAAGTTGGCGAAGCTCGGTCCAGCTGATAGCCCAATATCCAGTGCAATTTGTTGCATCAAGCCTGTCAATCTCGGTACAGCGCACTGGCCAGGTAGCGCGCTTGCAACCGTCGCATGGCGACCAGCAGTACGGCACTCACCGGCAACGCAATCAGCACCCCCAAAAACCCGAACATCTGACCAAACGCCATCAAGGCAAAAATAACCGCCAAGGGATGCAAGCCAATACGCTCACCGACCAGGCGCGGGGTGAGCAAAAAACTCTCGACCATTTGACCCGCTCCGTACACCACCGCCACCATCACAAAAGCCTGTCCCACGCCCGCACTCACCGAAAACTGCAAGAGACCGGCCAGTGTGGCAAGCACCAGGCCCAGCCCAAACCCGACATAGGGCACAAACACGGCCAGACCCGTAAAGACGCCTATCGGCAGGGCCAGGTCCAGGCCAAACAGCGCCAGACCGACACTGTAAAAAACCGCCAACAGCAGCATAACCAGCATTTGACCCCGCAGGTACTGCCCCAGGACCCAGTCAACTTCCCCCAGAAATCCCAGTGTCCAATCCCGTAGTCGGGGTGGAACCAACAATTGGAGCTGCGCCATGAAGCGCGACCAGTCCATGAGCAGGTAAAAGAGCGCAACCGGTATCAGCACCGCATTGCCCACCACCGCCAATGCGACACTGCCACCCAGTTTGAGCGAGGCCATGACGGACCCAAAGGCATCCTCGACATTGGCATTGAAATATTTCAGCGCAAACGCCTTGAGACTGGCACCGTCGAGAGCCACCTGGATGCCCAACTGCTTGAGAAACGGCGCAATCGCGCGGTTAACACCTTCCATCATGGCCGGCAACTGGTCGCGCATCAAGGGGATTTCCTTGGCCAAGATAGGCACCATGAGCAAGACGATGCTCAGCACCGCAACGATAAATAACAACTCGACAGCAATCACCGCGAGCACGCGTGGAATGCGGCCGCGACCCACACCGTCAAGCCAGTCGACCAGTGGCGTCAGCGCATACGCCAGCACCAAAGCCACCACGAACGGTGCAAGCACCGGCGCAAGCAGCCAAAGCGCACCCATGAAGACTGCCACGATAAGAATCCAGGCGGCAAAACTTTTTTGGGCAGGGCTAAATGGCATAGGGATGGGGTTGGGCGCAAACCCGTAAAATCTGACCAAATTCTATAGTCCCCTGCCTCGGCTCCGCTACGCGTATCGCAAATGACTTCATCCACCACCCCCAATCCCCTTTCTTACAAAGACGCAGGCGTCGATATTGATGCGGGCGATGCCCTGGTAGAACGTATCAAACCACTGGCCAAGAAAACCTTGCGCGAAGGCGTTCTGGCCGGCATCGGTGGATTTGGTGCCTTGTTCGAAGTGCCCAAGCGTTACCAGGAACCGGTGCTGGTGAGTGGCACCGACGGCGTCGGCACCAAGCTCAAACTGGCCTTCGAGTGGAATATGCACGACACCGTAGGCATTGACCTGGTGGCCATGAGCGTCAATGACGTACTGGTGCAGGGCGCGGAACCTCTGTTCTTTCTGGATTACTTTGCCTGTGGCAAGCTTGATGTCGACACTGCCGCCCGCGTGATTGGCGGCATTGCCAAAGGGTGCGAGCAGTCGGGCTGCGCCCTGATCGGTGGTGAAACAGCCGAGATGCCAGGCATGTACCCGCCCGGTGAGTACGATCTCGCCGGTTTTGCGGTCGGTGCGGTGGAGAAGACCAAAATTCTCTCTGGCGCCACGATCCAGAGCGGTGATGTCGTATTAGGCCTGGCCTCCAGTGGCGTGCACTCCAATGGTTTTAGTCTGGTACGCAAGTGCATCGAGCGTGCGGGCACGGCCGCGCCCCACAGCTTCCAGGGCGTGCCATTCAAACAGGCCATCATGGAGCCGACCCGGCTGTATGTAAAAAATGTGCTTGCTGCGCTGGCGGTGCACCCGATCAAGGCCTTGGCGCACATCACCGGTGGTGGCCTGCTGGAGAATATTCCGCGCGTACTACCCGAAGGCCTGGCAGCCCACTTGACGCAGGGCAGTTGGCCTCAGTCCGAGCTGTTTGCCTGGCTGCAGGCGACGGCCGGCATCGACAACTTTGAGATGAACAGAACCTTCAACAATGGAATCGGCATGGTCGTGGTGATCGACGCGGCACATGCCTCTGCATGTGCAGACATGCTGCGCGCCGCAGGTGAAACGGTGTACGCCATTGGCCACATCGCACCGCGCGGCGACGGCACAGCCGTAACGATAACCGCACCATAAACCGCGGCTATTCACCGTGCATACCGCTTCTTGCATGCAGCAAAGGCAGCCTCCACCATTCTCTTTACCAGCGCTTGAATACGTTCAGCCAGCACCTCATCGTAGGCAAACGGTGCAACTTCCTGCATGTAGAGGCACTGGCACATCTCAAGCTGCACCGCGTGCACACCCCGTTCAGGATGCCCATAGTGGCGCGTAATATAGCCGCCCTTGAAGCGCCCATTCACTGCGGTTGACACACCGGCATCGGCCGCACACACCTGCGCAATGGCCGCAACGATGTCAGCGTGGGCACTGGCTCCGCTGGCGGTCCCGATGTTGAGGTCAGGCAAGCGCCCATCAAATAACCAGGGCAGCTCGGACCGAATACTGTGGGCATCCCACAACAATACAAAGCCATGCAGGGACTTGAGTCGCGCCAACTCGGCTTCCAGGGCCGCGTGGTAGGGCACCCAGTAGGCCTGCTTGCGTCGCTCTCGCTCCTGTGCCGCGGGTTCCTGACCGGTCAGGTAGAGTGGCTCACCGGTAAAAAAGCGTGTGGGGCAGAGCTCGGTATTGGCAGCGCCCGGGTACATTGGTGCGTCATCGGGCGGTCGATTCAAATCAATCACGTAGCGCGAAACAGCGGGCATCAACACACTGGCACCGAGTTCGCCCACGAAGTCGTAGAGCTGATCGAGATGCCAATCGGTATCTTCCACTTGCAACGCACGCGGCACATAGCTGGCGCGCAGCTCGGCCGGAATCCGGGTGCCAATGTGCGGCATGCTCACCAACAGCGCAATCGAGCCGGGTCGCAAAGTGTGGGTGGTGTCAATGTGCATAAAGTGGTTCCTTGGAGTTTTGCTGACAAGTGCCCACACTTTAAAGTAAGCTTGCAAGAGCGACAGCGTTCACCTGCCCTTCCCCTCCCTCAGTTCTATCCACCATGCTCATACAACCTGGCTCTCTTACCCTTGCACAGTTGCGCCAACTTCACGGCACCGCCGCGCAGGTCACGCTCGATCCGGCAGCACGCCCGGGCATTCGTGCCAGTGCAGCGCTGGTACAACAGGCAGCCCAGGGGGGCGCGGCGGTCTACGGTGTCAATACCGGCTTTGGCAAGCTCGCCAACCAGCGCATCGCCGCAGGGGATCTCGAAAGGCTGCAACTGAACCTGTTGCGATCCCACGCGGTTGGTGTTGGCGAGCCCCTGCCCGAGCGGATGGTGCGCCTGATTTTGCTGATCAAAGCCGCCAGCCTCGCGAGGGGTTATTCCGGCATCCGCGAGGTCGTGATCGATCGGCTGTTTGCGTTTTACAACCTGGGAATTACACCCGTAGTTCCGGGTCAGGGGTCGGTCGGTGCATCCGGCGATTTGGCACCGCTTTCGCACCTCTGCCTACCCCTTGTCGGAGAGGGTGAGGTTTTTTTTACCGGTGTGCGCATGCGCGCAGAAAAAGCACTGGAAATCGCGCACCTCGACCCGTTGACCCTGTCCGCCAAAGAGGGCCTCGCCCTGATCAATGGCACCCAGGTATCGACTGCCTTGGCACTTGACGCACTGCTGGCCACAGAACGGCTGTTTGAAGCCGCGATGCTCTCGGGTGCACTGACGCTGGATGCCGCGCGGGGAAGCGACGGCCCGTTCGATGCGCGCATCCACGCGGTACGAGGGCAGCCCGGGCAGATCGATTGCGCAGCGGCCTACCGCGCCCTGACTGCGGGTAGCGCGATTCGCAAATCGCACCTTGAAGGAGACGACCGGGTGCAAGACCCCTACTGCCTGCGATGCCAGCCCCAGGTCATGGGTGCCTGCCTGGACCAGATGCGCTATGTAAGCCAGGTATTGCTGCGCGAGGCCAATGCGGTCACCGACAATCCCCTGGTTTTTGCAGAATCAGCAGGTCTGTTGTCAGGTGGCAACTTTCATGCCGAACCGGTCGCCCTGGTGGCCGACGCGCTGGCGGTGGTGATTGCTGAAATGGGTGCGATCTCCGAACGACGCATTGCGATGCTGGTCGATACCGTGGTGTCGCGTCTGCCCGCCTTTCTCACCCCTGAACCAGGCCTGAATTCGGGTTTCATGATCGTGCACGTCACTGCTGCAGCGCTGGCTTCCGAGAATAAATCGCTCGCCCACCCGGCCAGTGTCGATAGCCTTCCCACCTCGGCCAACCAGGAAGACCATGTCAGCATGGCCACCTTTGCCGCACGCCGACTTCAGCACATGCTGCGCAATACCGAGTACATCGTAGCCATCGAGCTACTGGCAGCGGCACAAGGTGTAGAGTTTCTGCGTCCACTCCAAAGCTCTGAAGTGCTCGAATTGGTGCTGGCACAACTGCGCGCCTGCTCGCCCGCCATGATGACCGATAGAAGCCTGGCAAGCGACATGGAAGCGGTGCGAAAATTGGTCACTTTGGGCGATCTCGGTGCCTCTAACCTCTCGGACATACCTGAAGTGATCGCGCTGCGGCTGGGTTGAAAGGATTGCAGTTTCAGCGGTTTGAATCGTCACGGACAATCACTCGGCGCCGCTTGATGATGACGGTCGGTGCCGGCGCAGGCTTCTTGACCAATTGCCAGGTGGGGGGCTCATCGGACGGCGGATGCGCAAGTTCAGGGTTGTTTTTTTGAGCCACCGCCAGCGCCTTGGCAATCTGTGCCTGGTTCAGTTCAGTGACGTAATCACCTACCACTTGAACGTAGAGGCCCTCGGAGGTGATGGCCAGCGCGCCCATCTGGGCCGCCCGACTCACACTACCAAGCAATTGCAAGGGGTCACCAGGGGGACGGTCATAGGTATATTTCGACCACGCCAATTTACCGAGAATCACTCGCCAACGTGGCTTTTGAGGTGCACGCGGGCCTTGCGCGCGTTTTCTGTCCAGGGGATACTTGATCATCAGTGGGGAACACCAGGGTTCATGTTTGCGAATTTTCAGACAGCAGAGCAGGATTCTACGGTTGCGGCGGCATCTGCATGGCATGCAACCGGTACTTGATACCGATGTCGCGCGTGCCGAAAAGCCCGGTTGCAGCAGGCTCGACTCATAGCTCGGCGCGCCGAAGCGCATCCACCTGCTCGGCAATTGCATCAAGATCAACATCCTCTTCGGCATGGACCAGATAGCATTCAAGGTCTGCCAATGCTTGCCGGTTATTGCCCAGCGCTGCA
Organism: Rhodoferax sp.; assembly: GCA_021738345.1. Taxonomy (GTDB): domain Bacteria; phylum Pseudomonadota; class Gammaproteobacteria; order Burkholderiales; family Burkholderiaceae_C; genus Allorhodoferax. The sequence goes on from JAIPCE010000080.1 coordinate 10,095, forward strand.
TGGGTCAAACCACGATCACGGTATTCGCTCCAAGCTTCGGGCTGTAGCACCACGATACGCTCTTGCACTGCCAACAGGCGGTGCCAATCCTGCTGCCTGCCGTGCAGCTCCTTGAGGTTGCGCAGCATACGCCCAATAATGGCGCGTGGCGATGCAGCTTGCAGATAAAACCCCAAGGGCGCCTCAAAGCTGTTCGCCGGCGCGGCGCGGCGCGAAAACGGCTCGAGTCGGAGCGACAAATCTTCACGACTCAAAGACCGACCATCCACCGGATCAATCACGACCTGTCCCAAGGGCAAGCTCACCCGGACCATGAAATGCCCGGGAAAGGAGATGCCCCGCACCGAAAGCCCCAGCCCTTGTGCCAGCTCCATCCACAACAGCGCCAGCGAAATTGGAATGCCTTTGCGGGTTCGTAACACACAGTGAATGAAACTATTGTCGGGATCGTAATAGTCGTTGAGATTGCAGCCAAAGTTGAGGTCATGGAAGAAAAACTGGTTGAAGATACGCAGCTTTTGCAAGGGCATCGCATCGGCCGGAACCTGCCTGCGAATCCGCGCCATCAATTGATCTACCTCGAGCAAAACGGCCTGTACGTCAAGTTCAGGGTATTCATCTTGCGCAATACTGACCGCTGCCTCAAACAGAGCAAAGTCTCCGTCACTGTGCACCAGTGACGCAAAGTAATCAATCGGCGTAGATGGTAATAAATCCAAGGCCATACCCTTACTTTCTCACAATTTTGGCTCCTCAGCGTCGCAAAAGCTGTTTGATTTTGACTCCGCTGGCCCAAATCGCAAAAAAATACACGAACACAGCGGCTGCGATGACCGCAACCAATAACGCAATGCGCTTGAACTTTTGTTCGTGGAGGGCGACCCATGGTATCGCCTGGTTGGCCCACACCAGAAACACGCTCAACAAGATGCTCGCAGCCATCACCTGCAGTGCAAAGCGTCCCCAGCCGGGCTGTGGGACGAAGGCTTTGCTGCGGATCAGACCGATCAGCAGCCAAATTGCATTGACCAAAGCCCCAACACCAATGGCCAGCGCCAAGCCTGCATGGGCAAAAAGTGGCACAAACACCAGATTCAACGCCTGTGTGATGCCCAAAACCGCGATCGCGATCATGGCCGGCGCTTTGATGTTCTGGCTTGCGTAGTAACCCGGCGTCAACACCTTGATGGCCACCAGACCCAGCAATCCGACCCCATAGCCCGTCAACGCGGTGGTTGTTTGCGCCACATCACGCGCAGTAAATGCCCCGTTATGGAACAAGACAGCGACCAATGCTTGTGCAAACGTCAGCAGGGCTACCGCCGCAGGCAGCGCCAGCAACAGCACCAGGCGCAATCCCCAATCGATCATTTGAGAAAACCGGTCCGCATCGTTGGCGGCCTTGGCTGCCGCAAGCTGCGGCATGAGCACTACGCCTAGTGCTACCCCCAGCATGGCGGTCGGAAACTCCATCAACAAACTCGCGCTGTTGAGCCAACTCACCGACCCTACTGCCAGATGGGAGGCAATCTGGGTATTGATCAGCAGCGATATCTGGGCCACGCTCACACCCAAAAGGGCGGGGCCCATCAGTTGTGCTACCCGTCTGGTGTCGGGTTGCGCCCAGGCCTGGCGCAGCGCCCGCCCATTCAGCCCGATGCGGGGAGTGAGCCCCATGTGCCGTAGCGCCAGCAAAATAGCGCCGAGCTGCAACAGGCCGCCCAGCATCACGCCGCCTGCCATCGCAAAAATCGGCTCGATACCGTGTTGCGCCAACCAGGGCGCGCCCAACCACGCCGCGGCAATCATGGCAATATTGAGCAACACCGGTGTCGCCGCAGGTACGGCAAATTTTTTCCAGGTATTGAGTACGCCCGCACCCAGCGCAACTAAGGACATGCAGGCAATATAAGGAAACATCCAACGTGTCATCTGCACCGCTGCATCAAAGCCCTGTGGGCTCTGTTGCAGACCCGCAGCCATCAGGTAAACCAGCACCGGCGCACCGACCATCCCCAGAATCGACGTCAGCAGCAACGCCCAAGTCAGCGCCGTGGCCACCGCGTCTATCAACTGGTGCGTCGCGGCCTCGCCCCGAAGCTCCCTTGAACTTGCAAGCACCGGCACAAATGCCTGGCTAAAGGCACCTTCGGCAAACATACGGCGCAACATGTTGGGAATGCGAAACGCCACCCAAAACGCATCGGTCATGGCGCTGACACCAAAGGTGGAAGCCATAAGCAAATCGCGCACCAGACCGGTGATGCGCGAGGCCAGGGTCAGCAAAGAAACAATGGACGCAGATTTGATAAGGCTCACCCGCGAAGTGTAGCCGGCAGCGCCTGCGATGTACCTAGCCCCGGCACGCGGCATCACTGTTACAATCGAGGGCTTTGCTGGCATCATCCTCAGACACAAGGACTATTTACTATGGCATCTGGAAAACCCAAGAAAAAGAACCCGCGCCTGGCGTCGGGGCGTAAACGCGTCCGCCAGGACGTCAAAATCAATGCAGCCAATACCTCGCTGCGCTCGAAGTACCGTACTGCGGTCAAGAACGTCGAAAAGGCCATATTGGCTGGCGACAAAACCAAGGCGACTGAAGCCTTTGGCAAGATGCAAGCCGTGGTCGACACGGTGGCAGACAAAGGCATCTTTCATAAAAACAAGGCAGCGCGCGACAAGAGCCGTCTGTCAGCCAAGGTAAAAACCCTGGCACTCGCCGCCTGATATTATTTAGGCATCACAGCACGAATCCTGCCTGCAGGATTCGCCGTTTGCACCGGGTGCGCTGTCAGCAAAGCAAAAAAGCCGCTCTTTGAGCGGCTTTTTTTGTGGCTGGTGGCCTAGTCAAACTGCCGTCGGCGGCGGTGCCTCGGGGCGTGTCTCACTCATCTGAAGTTCGTTGTCGAGCGCGAAATTGATGCAAAAATCCCAGGCCATGACCTCGTAGTCGCGCAAATCGCTGTGCACGATCACACACTTGACCTTGCCAATTGATGTGGGAATGCACCAGGGGGAATACCGCAGATGCCCGCCCGGCTGTGGCCCACCGGGACGAAACTGGCTCATGACACCCGCCAGGCGCTCGGCCCAGTCACTGGGTCTAAATGCCTTGCCTTGGCGCGTCACACCCAATATGTAAATTTCCTTGGCTGTATTGGGAACCATCAACGAGATCCTTGGCGTTGTGAAGCGGCCGGATCTTATACGCCGTGCTTTGCACTTCACTGACAACTTGGCACACACCAGATGGCCCTAAAATCGGGCGTGCGCGGCCCAATCTGACAATTCAGTGATTGGGCCGTGTGTTTTCTAGTCTACTTTGGAGTGAACCCATGACTGCTGCGACGCCTTCTTCGCCCCACGTAATGCCCACCTACGGCAGGCTCCCAATTGCCCTGTCGCATGGCCAAGGCTGCCGCGTATGGGACACCGAGGGTCGCGAGTATCTGGACGCCCTAGGCGGTATTGCGGTCAACACCCTGGGCCATAACCATCCCAAATTGGTGGCGGCTTTGCAACACCAGGTGACCCAATTGATTCACACCTCCAACTACTACCACGTTCCTCTGCAAGAAGAGCTCGCCGGCCTACTATGTGAGCGCTCTGGAATGAGCAATGTGTTTTTTTGTTCCACTGGCCTGGAAGCCAACGAAGCCGCGCTCAAGCTGGCGCGCAAATTTGGCCACGACAAGGGCATTGATAGGCCCGAAATCGTGGTCTATGAGAAGGCGTTTCATGGCCGCTCGATTGCCACACTAAGCGCCACCGGCAACCCCAAGGTGCAGGCTGGTTTTGGTCCACTGGTCGAGGGTTTTATCCGGGTGCCCATCAACAACATCGACGCGCTGAAGGCAGCCACCGACGGCAATCCCAATGTGGTGGCGGTATTCTTTGAGGCGATCCAGGGCGAAGGCGGGGTCAACCCGATGCACATGGACTATCTGCGCGAAGTACGCGCCCTCTGCGACGACCAGGACTGGTTGCTCATGATTGACGAGGTGCAGTGTGGCATGGGACGCACCGGCAAATGGTTTGCCCACCAGTGGGCCGGCATTCAACCCGATGTGATGCCGCTGGCCAAGGGCCTGGGCTCAGGTGTACCGGTGGGCGCTGTGGTTGCCGGTCCGCGCGCCGCGCACATTTTTGCGGTGGGTAACCATGGCAGTACCTTTGGCGGCAATCCCCTGGCCATGCGTGCCGGGGTTGAAACCATCCGCATCATGGAGGAACATGGCTTGCTGTCCCATGCCGCGACCGTGGGTGCGCACCTTAAAGCTGGGCTCGAACAGGCCTTGGCTGACGAGCTGACCCATGGTGGGGTCAGGGAGATCCGTGGCCAGGGACTAATGATCGGAATCGACCTCGCAAAGCCCTGTGGCGCCTTGGTGCAACGCTGTGCCGACCATGGCTTGCTCATCAGTGTCACCGCCGACAGCGTGATTCGACTCGTACCACCACTGATCCTGAGCACTGCAGAGGCCGACGAAATTATCGCCAAGCTGTGCCCGCTGGTCACTGCCTTGCTAAAGGAAGGTGCATGAAAACCGCGAAAAAATCCCCCCCCAGCACCGAGCCCCAAGGCGCGCCACCCGTGCGGCACTACCTGCAATTCTCTGATTTCAGTACCGAAGAAACACGTTACCTGCTCGACCGTACCGCCGTCATCAAAAACAAGTTCAAAACCTTTGTGCGCCACCAACCGCTGGCGGACCGCACTTTGGCAATGATCTTCGAGAAGGCCTCGACCCGGACGCGGGTGAGCTTTGAGGCCGGCATGTACCAGATGGGCGGTAGCGTGGTGCACCTCACCACCGGCGACAGCCAGCTCGGCCGTGCCGAGCCAATCGAGGACAGTGCCAGGGTGATCAGCCGCATGACCGACCTCGTGATGATCCGCACCTATGAACAAACCAAGATCGAGAGATTTGCAGCCCACTCGCGCGTTCCGGTCATCAACGGTTTGACCAATGAATTCCACCCCTGCCAGATTCTGGCCGACATATTCACCTACATCGAGCACCGAGGTCCGATTGCCGGCAAGACGGTCACCTGGGTGGGTGACGGCAACAACATGGCAAATACCTGGTTACAGGCGGCAGCACTGTTGGGCTTTCACCTGCGCGTCAGTACACCGCGCGGATACGAGGTCGATGAGAAGATCGCCGCAGTGCCGTCGAACATGGGTAGCGGAAGCTACCGGGCATTCAGCAACCCAAAGGAAGCTTGCGAGGACGCTGATCTGGTCACCACCGACGTCTGGACCAGTATGGGTTTTGAGGCAGAAAATGAGGTCCGCCGCAAAGCGTTTGCGGCCTGGCGGGTCGACAGCGACCTGATGTCCGCCGCCAAACCTGACGCCCTGTTCATGCACTGCTTACCTGCCCACCGCGGAGAGGAAGTGAGCGCCGAGGTCATTGACGGGCCACAGTCCGTGGTGTGGGACGAGGCAGAGAATCGCATGCATGTGCAAAAGGCTCTCATGGAATACCTGCTACTGGGCCGTCAACCGTGACGGTTGGCCTGCCTTTTTCGGAGTATGCATGGTCGACTGCCTGAGCTGCGGTGCCTGTTGTGCCTGCTTTCGGGTCGACTTTTCGGTATGTGAAACTCTGGATGCTGGCGGGTCCGTCCCGCAGGGACTGGCCGTGGCGTTGACCCCCAACATCTGGCGCATGCGCGGTACTGACCACGCACCACCCCGCTGCGCAGCACTCACGGGCAAGATCGGCGTGCGCGTGGCCTGTGGCATTTACGAATGGCGGCCGTCCCCATGCCATGAACTTGTGTCTGGATCACCGACCTGCCAGCGGGCACGGCTGCACCATGGCTTGACGCGGCTGAACTGACCCCCGAATAACCACCCATCAGGATATTTTCAGGAGACACGGCCCATGATCACCTTGCAGGATTGCCAACATCGCGACGCCATGGACCCGCTGCGTAGCCTCAGGGATCTATTTCACATTCCCTCCGGGATCATTTACCTGGACGGCAATTCACTGGGTGCGATGCCCAAAGCAGCCATCACGCGTGCCAATGCAGTGGTGCTGCAGGAATGGGGCAACGGACTGGTTCGATCCTGGAATTCAGCGGGCTGGTTCGATTTGCCGCAGCGCCTGGGCAACCAGATTGCTCCATTGATCGGGGCTGGCGCCGACCAGGTGGTGGTGACCGACAGCACCTCGATTAATCTGTACAAAGTGCTCTCGGCGGCGCTCGCGATAGCTGCCCAAGACGCACCCCAACGCCGCGTCGTACTCAGTGAACGCAGCAATTTTCCGACCGATCTGTACATTGCCGAAGGTCTGTGCCAAGAGCACGGCTATACCCTGCAACTGGTGGAGTCGCAAGACATCTTGCAAGCACTGAACACAAAGGTTGCGGTGCTGCTGCTGACCCATGTAAATTACCGTACCGGCGCCATGCACGACATGCCGGGGCTCACGGCCGCCGCGCATCAGGCAGGCGCACTGACCGTGTGGGACCTGGCGCACAGCGCGGGTGCAGTGCCAATCGATCTGTGCGCATCTCGGGCCGATTACGCCATCGGATGTGGCTACAAATACCTCAATGGTGGTCCGGGCGCACCGGCTTTTGTGTGGGTCGATCCGCAGCACGCCGAGCGTTTCAGGCAACCGCTCTCCGGTTGGTGGGGCCACGCCGCGCCGTTCGCCTTTACCCCTGACTACCAACCCGCTGCCGGCATTCAGCGTTATCTATGTGGCACCCAGCCCATCGTCAGTCTGTCTTTGCTGGAGATCGGCCTTGATGCCTTTGCGGCGGCAGAGCCTTTGGGCGGCATGGCAGCATTGCGCACCAAGTCACTGGCGTTGACGGATTTGTTTATTGAATTGGTCGAACATCGCTGCGCCGGCTTCGGTCTGGGCCTGGCGACTCCCAGAGCACATTCCCAACGCGGATCGCAAGTCTGCCTGACGCGCGAATTGACGCCCGGCGATTCGGGCGCGTTTGCCATCATGCAGGCACTGATCGCCCGCGGTGTCATTGGTGACTACCGTGCCGGCGACAAGCGCACGCTCCACGACATTCTTCGCTTTGGCTTCACGCCGCTCTATCTGGGATATGAAGAGGTTTGGAATGCGGTCGAGCACCTGCGCCTGGTGCTCAGCACCGAAGAGTGGAAAAAACCTGAATTTGCCCCGAGAAACGCCGTCACTTGAGCCACCCCGGGACGCGCTTCATTGCATTGGCCCACGGTACAGCCATGGTACGTCAAGCAGTCTCTCTCCGAGTACTTTGAGGGAAAGGTCGCGCCCCCAGCGCACCACTCCGGTCGCATGAAATATCTCTCCATTGCGAATGGATCGTGTCTGGACCTGGGCATTGCGCTGCCAGCGCCTCTGTGCGTAGGTTTTGAGACGCTGCTCCATGGACAGATCGGGCAAGCCAAGTACCTGTTGCAAACAGGCGGCGTCCTCAATCGCCATACCGGCACCTTGGGCCATATAGGGTCGCATGGGATGCGCAGCGTCTCCGAGCAAAGCTACCCTGCCCTGCGCCTGCTCTTGCGCGCCGGCCATGGGCGGGCGATCGCACAGTGGCCACAAACGCCAGGCATCAATGGCTGCGATAAGTTCGCGCAAGTCGGCACAGGTGCCGGCCAGGGCAGCGCGTAAATCCATGGCATTGGCCCGGTGGTCCCAGTCCTGCATGTCACCGCTAACCTGCCCATGCACGATGGCCACCACGTTGAGCCATGCTCCTTGCCGCACGGGATATTGAACGACGTGCAGCCTGGGACCCAACCAAGCGGTCACAAGCTGGCTGCGCAGGTTTTCCGGCAGAAATTTTTGCTCCACCATCGCCCGGTAGGCCAGATGCCCGCTGACACGCGGTCCGCC
>JAIPCE010000081.1 GCA_021738345.1 Rhodoferax sp.
CCTGCGACTCGGGGTGGACTCGGAGCCACCACACATTTCCCCGGCAGGTGGGCCACCGTTATGGGATGAGTGAGATGCGCATGTCGGTGAGGGTGTTGCGGCGGAGCCGGACTGGGCAACCGACTGTGATGGGCAACCTAAGCCACCCCCGACTTTGAGGTCGATCAGCGCATCAATTGGTGACCGGGTAAACCGGTGACTCAGACTCGCTGCCGGGTAGCTATGCGCCCGGCCTACCCGGCGCACCGCTAATCCCTCTTGTGAACAGCGCATTTTCGCGGTGGATCGGACAGGTACTGCCCTACTGCGGGCGCGGCGAGGGTTTCTGGGTTGGTTGAGTGCTCTTTCAAGGGGCGATACTTGACCTCATGCGCTTGAAGTGCCTATCCGTTCTGGCAGTGGCGGCAACTGGAGCCGACTGGTTTGCCTTTCCACCCGGTCAATGACATTCATTGGCAAAAAAATGTCTTGAAGGGCAACACCATGCAATGCAGAATACAGCGCTAATTCGCTCGACTTGGGCTTTGTGGAGACTTATAGATGACTGCCAGCATTTCACGCGCATTGTCTCCTCAACGAGATTTCAAAGCCTTGCACTACGTCTGCCGACTGGTGCTTGGACTCTGCATGACAAGCTCGGCTTCGGCGCTGAATTTTTTGACCGAGGAAAACCCACCACTGAACTTCCTGCGTGACGGAAAAGTCGGTGGAATGGCGAGTGAAGCGGTGCGGGAAATGGCGCGCCGTGCGTCGCTACCCGCCAACCTTCAGCTGCTTGCCTGGGCCGATGCCTACGGGCGCGCCCAGCAGGAGGAAGCCAGTTGCGTCTTTTCGACGGTGCGCACCCCGGATCGCGAGAAGATGTTTATCTGGTTGGGACCGATCGCGCGCGGCGAATGGTCGATGTTTGTACTGCAGGGTTTTTCTGGTGAAGTTCGGAAAATCGAGGATCTGAAAAAATACCGCATCGGCGTGGTGCGCGATGCCCGGGCCAACTATCTGCGCAACAGCGGCTTCACGGACCTGGTAGTGCGCGATCAGAACAGCGAGCTCCCCGCGCTCCTGACCACGGATCCGCAAGAACCTGGAAAAATTGACCTCTGGTTTACCCAGACCGCCGGCGGAGCCGACATGGCACGGCAGGCCGGTGTCACGGACCTCAAAGTTGCCTATCCCGCGCTGATGAGCCAGGATTATTGGCTGGCCTGCAACCCCCAACTCGCCCCTGATACCTTTCGTGCCCTGCGCGACGCCTCATACACCATGCGGTCTGACGGCACCTACAAGCGTCTTGCGGCGAAACGCTGACGACCCGACCGTGCCACCCAAGGTACTGCGTTAACCTGATCCGCCGCAAGGGGCTAAGCCCCCCTGGCGCGCTGACGTAAACTGTCACGGTCGTCAAAAACATCGAGTGAGAACCGCATGCAAACTGTTCGCCTAGGCTCTACCGGCCTGCAGATTTCCAGAATTTGCCTGGGAATGATGACCTATGGAAACCCGAAATGGCGCGCCTGGGTGCTCGACGAAACGGCGTCCCGCCCGGTCGTGAAGCGTGCTATCGACCTAGGCATCAACTTTTTTGACACCGCCGACATGTATTCGGCGGGCGAGTCCGAAATTTTGACCGGCAAGTTTCTCAAGGCCTATTGCAAGCGCGAAGAGGCCGTGGTCGCGACCAAAGTCTTTTATCCGGTGGACATGGAATTTAGTGGCGCCCAACCCGTGTCTGCCAAGCCCGACCGCCGCCCCAACATGGACGGGCTCAGCCGCAAACGCATCTTTCATGCGGTCGATGCCAGCCTCAAACGCCTGGGCACCGACTATATTGACCTCTACCAGATTCACCGCCTGGATCCCAACACACCGATCGAAGAAACCATGGAGGCCCTGCATGACCTGGTGCAGGCCGGCAAGGTGCGCTACCTGGGGGCCAGCAGCATGTGGGCCTGGCAATTTGCCAAGGCGCAGCAGGTGGCCAAGGAAAACGGCTGGCATCGCTTTGTCAGCATGCAAAACCACTACAACCTGGCCTACCGCGAAGAAGAGCGGGAAATGATTCCGCTGTGCCGGGACCAGGGTGTGGCGCTGATTCCCTGGAGTCCCTTGGCGCGCGGATTTTTGGCGGGTAACCGCCAAATGGCGGACCTTTCACAGGTCGCCAAACCCGTGGAAGAAACCAAACCGGTCGAGGACGCCAAGCCGGCGGCGGAAGGCAAGTCCAAAGCAGCGAAGAGCGCCTCCACCAGCTCCGCCGATCGCGCCAGAACCGATGCCATTGCACAAGCCTACTACTACCGCCCCAGCGATTTCAAGGTGGTGGAAGGCCTGAGCAAACTGGCAACTGAGCGCGGTGTCAGCAACGCCACCCTGGCCTATGCCTGGCTGCTGCACAAAGGCGTGACCGCGCCGATAGTCGGGGCTAGCAAACCCGCGCAACTTGACCAGGCGGTGGCGGCTCTGGACCTGCGCCTGTCCAGCGAAGAGATCGAAAAGCTAGAGGCTGCTTACGAGCCGCATCCCGTAATCGGACATCGCTGAAAGTCTGCCGTAGTTACCCGCTCAAACCCACATACACGTTTTGCACGTCGTCGTTGTCGTCGATTGCCGCCAGAAAGGCCTCGACTTCTTCGAGTTGCGCCGTGCTCAGGCTGGCCGGGTCGACCGGGTTTTTGGCTTTGTAGCCTAGCTTGGCCGACAGCACGGTAAAACCATGGGCCGGTAGTGCGCGGCTTACCAGATCGAGGTCTGCGGGGTCGGTCAGAAACTCGGTGACACCGTCCTCGGCAGCGGGCGCAAAATCCTGGGCACCGGCTTCTATCGCGGCGAGTTCGGGGTCAGCGGTGCTTGGGGCTTGGGCTTCTATCAGGCCCACATGGTCAAAATCCCAGGATACCGAGCCCGTGGTACCGAGCTGCCCCTTGCGAAACAGCACCCGCATCTGGGGTGCGGTACGGTTGACGTTGTCGGTCAGGCATTCGACCATCACAGCAATCTGGTGCGGCGCAAAGCCTTCGTAAATGACGCGCTCGAAGTTGACCGCTTCACCGGTTAGCCCGGCCCCCTTTTTGATGGCCCGATCGAGCGTGTCCTTGGGCATGGACACTTTGCGCGCCTGCTCCACAACCAGGCGCAGCCGCGCATTCGAGGCGGGGTCGGCACCATTGCGCGCCGCCAACATGATGTCCTTAGACAGTTTGCCAAAAACCCGTCCCTTGGCATTGGCCGCCAGGTCCTTGTGCTTTGCTTTCCATTGCGCGCCCATAGCGTGGTTTTCTCAGAGTAAGTGGGTACGCAGCGACGCACACCGGGTTGAACAATTCCCTCACCAAACCGGCGGGGTCCCCGGTTATACCGCTATCACGGGTGGCGCACAGGGTAAATTTGCTCTTTCGCTAAGTCGTTGAGTTGCCCTGGGGGTTGGATGTGGCTTATTGATTGGCCGCACCGGTTTCAAACCATTGTTTGATAAGCATGCGCTCGGCTTCTGAGATGCCGGTGGCGTTGGCCATGGGCATGATTTTGCTGACCACCACCTGCTGGTAAATGTTTTGCGCATGCAGTTTGACGTTGGCTGGCGAGTCCAGGCGGACGTTTTTCATTTGCACCTCGGCACCGTGGCACAGGTAACAGCGCTGCGCCAGAATGGGCTGCAGCATGGCGTAGCTGATCTGGCCGGGACGGTTGTCGGCCTGGCCTGCCGCCGGGGCGGAAGCTGCGGCCCCTACCGCTTCGGGCGTGCTGGCCTGCGGCGCTGGGGCCAGCCAGAACATCAGGCCCACAATCACCAACACACCGGTCAGGGCGTAGGGAAGGGGGTTGGGGTTGCGACCCAGCTTGAAACCATGCCGCATGACAAAAAACTGCCGAATCGCCGCACCCGCAAACATCATCGCAATCAGCACCAGCCAGTTCTGCGGGTGGGTGTAGGTAAAGCTGTAGTGGCCACTGAGCATGGCAAACAGCACCGGCAGCGTGAAATAGGTGTTATGCACGCTGCGCTGCTTGCCCCGAATGCCATGGATGGGGTCGACCGGCTCACCGGCCTTGATGGAGGCCACCACCTTGCGCTGCCCTGGAATAATCCAGTGCGCCACATTGGCACTCATGGCGGTCGCCATCATGGCACCCACCAACAAAAAGGCAGCGCGCCCGGCAAACCAGTGGCACGCGAGCCAGCTCGCCACACAGACGAGTACCAGCACCAGCGCACCAACGATGGCATCGCCATTCTTGCGTTGGCCAAAAACACGACAGATCAGATCGTACAAAACCCAGAACACCGCCAAAAACAGCAGCGCCACCGTAATGGCCTGCCAAGGCAACCAGTCCATCTTGGACTTGTCTATGAGGTAGGTGCCGGCACTCCAGAGGTAGGACACAGTAAACAGCGAAAATCCGGTCAGCCAGGTGCTGTAGCTCTCCCAGTAAAACCAATGCAGGTGGGCCGGCAGCTTGGGCGGGCGCACGGCAAATTTCACCGGGTGGTAAAAACCCCCGCCGTGTACCGCCCACAGCTCACCACTGACACCCTGCTTTTTGAGGTCTTCGTCAACCGGCGGGGTCAGGCTGCTGTCGAGAAACACAAAGTAGAACGAGGACCCGATCCAGGCGATTGCGGTAATGACGTGGGCCCAGCGCAACAGCAGATTGGCCCAATCGAGGTAGTAGCTTTCCATCAGAGGTCCTTGGTTAAATTCTGCGACACCACGCTCACGAACCCCGGTAAGTCGAATAGCTCCACGGGCTTACCAACAACGGCACGTGGTAATGTTGCGCGGGGTCGGCCACGCCAAAATCCAGGTTGACCTGGTTCAAGAAATTGGGCTCCGGCAAGGCCACACCGCGGGCCTTGAAATACCCGGCCACCTCAAACACCAGGCGGTAGCTGCCCCGCTGCAGCGTTGTTGAATCGAGCAACAGGCCATCGGGGTTACGTCCGTCCTGATTGAGCACAAAGGCCTTGAGCAACACGGCGTCCCCCGTGGTGGCGAACAGAGAAACCCGCATGCCCGCCGCTGGCGCGCCGTGCATGGTGTCGAGAACATGCGTGCTTAAGCCCATCACAAACTCCAGTTAATTTTGGCAAAGTGTATACACTTTTTGCGCAAAACGCCAACCTCCGTTCAGGGCGTGTAAACAAAAATGTCCCGCTGGGTGGTGGTCTATTCCCCTTGCGCAGCACGTCGATGACACCGCGCCTGCAAACTTCGCTACTCAGGCAGGTGAAGAACTTGATACGACAGATGTCTTGCACACCATTCACGTCCATGAAGACCCGCTTTTTGAATGTCTCGGGCTGTGTGGCACGCAGCAACGTAAACAAATGGTGCACTTCCAGCGCATGGACTCGGTCATGGCCCTTGGGGCATCCCACCAGATTGCCGGTACCACCCAGTGAGTCCTTGCTTATTCCAAGTGGTCGCCAAAGCTTTGCGGCTGCGCAACGTCATTGTCCGAATAGTCGTAACCAAGCAACGTCATGGCGTTCGCGATTGCCGTGTTGATAGAGTCCGCGCTCTGAAGGAACAGTGGCAGTCCCGTTTCCTTGGCCAACGCGTAGGTAGGGCGTCCAGCGTTGACAGGGGTACCCATAGGCCAGCCATTGAGCCGCAATAGGAATCCGATCCTGGCTGCTGATGCTGTTCACCTAGGCGACACGACCAAGTGCGATCTCGCAAGTGCTTGGGCGAGCCGGCGTGGTCAGCGACACTGGCATGTGTGCACACTCTTTGTACGGGAACCGGGAGGTCTAGGGTTTGACCAGCCATCACTGGCTGACCCGCATCGGGGATGCGTGGAGCCGTAACCGATGACCGCGGATTCCTCAGTTGGACGTGCCCGAGTGGGCCGCTGGCGGCGTGTCTGGGTAGGCGAGTCGTCCAAGCCTGCGCGGAAATGACAGAGGTGTCTGAGTACGAATTCACCCAGCTATCGACTGTCTAGGCCTTTCTCTCCAATGGGATGCGCCCAAAAGAATGATTTGCAGTTGCCGCACAAAGTCATCGGTGAGCTCGGCCTCCAGCAGTGGGTGATCGGGCGGAAGGTCTAGCATCTCGGGGGCAGCGGCCAACATGCTCGTCACAATCAGGCTGCATACCAGTTGCAGGCTCGTGGTAGACAGATCCGGAAAAAGCCCCAACCGCCTGAAGTCTTGTGCCATGTCATTGGTGAAATGCGCCACGTCATTGCGAATCGCCATGCGCAAAAGACGGCTGCCACCAGCCCGCTCGCTGGAGATAAACAAAAACTGCAATCGGTTCTGGACAACGTATTGGTGATACACCTGTACCGATTGGCGCAACATATCGCCTTTGGGCGTGTCGGCTTGACGGGCTTCACGCAGCAAACGCCGCAGCGTGATGCCCACCTCTTCGACCAACGCAAGGCCGAGCGCGTCGGTGTTGCGAAAGTGACGGTAAAACGCATTGGGCACCATCCCCGCTTCCCGTGCAATTTCACGAATTCCCAAGCTGGTAAAGCTTCTTCCCTGCCCAATTAAAGCGAGCGCCGCCTGCAGCAAGTTGTTGCGGGTCAGGTCCTTGCGCTCGGTGCGGGTTAGCGCGTCCTTGTCCTTGCGACGATTGGCGGTGGGAACGGCAGGGGACATGGCAAATTTCTCAGATTTTGTGTACAAGTGTAGTGCATCGAACACAAGCGCACCACCTGCATGGCCGCATGCCCCCAAGGATTTCATGAACAAGGGTGGCCTTGGGTCGTGTGGGTTAGGGTGGCACCACTAGACTCAGCGGCTGATCGAAACGGGTATTGCTTATTTGTGTACGAATGTACACAATACGATGGTCCTTATTGATGGAGCTCTTGATGACAGATTCTTACCTGGGTTTTGCCAATTCAGGCCTTGGTGCGCGCATTGTCGCGATGCTTGGTTTACCCCAGCCGATGCCCTTGGAGCGCTTCCGCGCCGACCCACCGGTGGTCAAGGGTAGTGTCCTGGTAGGGGGCGGCGGAGCACCACAACTGCTTCAGGCGCTGGCGCATTGTTTTCAGTCCATGTCGGCCCAAACCGTGGCACACCGCAGTGTTCCCCAGTGGACGCAGATTGCCAACGCGGCCGGTCTGATGTCTGGCCGCTGGGGCGTGCAAGACCGGCCTGGCGAGAAGGTCAAGGCCCTGGTTTTCGACGCGACGGGCTTGGACAGCAGCGAACAGGCCGATGCTCTGTACCAATTTTTTCATGACACCGCACGCTCGGTGCTGCCCTGTGGGCGCGTAGTAGTGCTGGGGCGACCGCCTGAAGCGTGTGCAACGCCTCGGCAAGCCACCATGCAGCGCGCGCTGGAAGGTTTGACGCGTGCGCTGGCCAAGGAACTCAAGCGCGGTATCACGGTGCAACTGGTCTATGTGGCCGAAGGTGCAGAAGACCAGCTGGAGAGCAGCTTGCGTTTTCTGCTGTCGCCACGTTGCGCCTATGTGTCGGGCCAGGTGGTACGCATCGGAGTACCTTCGGCATCAGTTACGGTTGGCATGGACTGGGCCAAACCTCTGGCTGGCAAGAAGGTCTTGGTAACTGGTGCGTCGCGCGGTATTGGTGCCGCCATTGCCGAGGTCATGGTTCGCGATGGCGCGCAGGTGATTTGCCTGGATGTTCCGCAGGCGCAAGCCGGACTGGACGAGATTGCCAAGCGGCTGGGTGCCAAGGCGCTGGCGCTGGATATTGGCAACATGGATGCGCCGCAGGCTTTGGTAGAGGCTGCATTGGCCGATGGAGGCTGGGATGTGGTGGTCCACAACGCCGGCATCACCCGCGACAAGACCATTGCCAATATGAAGGCTCACCTTTGGCAGGCGGTCGTCAATGTCAATCTCTGCGCCCAGGAGCGCATTAACGAAGCGCTGGTGGCCGCGGGCGCACTCACGCAGGGCGGACGTATCGTTTGCGTGTCCTCCATTTCCGGCATTGCAGGCAATCTGGGGCAAACCAATTACGCCCTGTCCAAGGCCGGCGTGATCGGGATGGTGCAGAGCATGGCACCCGTGTTGGCACACCAGGGCATCACCATCAACGCGGTAGCTCCAGGATTCATTGAAACCCAGATGACTGCCGCCGTGCCCTTTGCCATCCGCGAGGCGGGTCGGCGCATGAACTCCATGGGGCAAGGCGGCCAGCCGGTGGACGTGGCAGAAGCCATCGCCTGGTTTGCGTCGCCCGCATCCGGCGGATTGACAGGCAACGTGGTGCGCGTATGCGGTCAGAGTTTGATAGGGGCCTAAGCATGAAGTCTTTAGAAGTCACCGAATCACCGAGCCTGGCGGCCACCTTCTTTCGTGCCCTGGGCACAGGCAGCAAACGCCCCGGCTTGGTCAAGTCCTTGCCCCCCGTAGAGCTGGTGCTCCCCAAGGTGGTGCTCGATGCCGCGCACATCGCACGCTATGCCGCGTTGTGTGGCTTCAAGGAGTCTGACGGTGTACCGCTGATCTATCCCCAGTTGCTGACGTTTCCGCTGGTCAGCGCGTATGTGTGCTCAACAGAGTGCCCGTGGCCTGCCATGGGAACCGTGCACTTGGCCAACGCCATTACCCAGCACCAGCCACTGCGTGCCGGGGATGCCGTGCGGGTGGAACTCGCTGCAGGAGACTTGCTGGTCCACGACAAGGGCCAGGTCTTCACCCTGAAGCTGCGCATCCTGCGCGACGAGGTGCTGGTCTGGAGTGCCACGCAGAGTTTGCTGCGCTTGGGGGTGCAGCAGACCTCGGGTGCTCCCTATGTCAGCCAGATCGCGACAGACATTCCGCTGTCGTGCCAGGCAGAGTTTTCTGCGCGCGCGGATGTGGGGCGGAGGTATGGGGAAGTGTCGGGCGACCGCAATCCCATACATCTGACGGCCCTGAGCGCCAAATTGTTTGGCTTCAAGCGCGCCATTGCCCACGGCATGTGGACCCATGCCCGTGCGCTGTCGTGCTTGTTACCCAAGCACCGCCTGGAGCAGGCTAGCGTAAACGTGGAGTTCAAGACGCCCTTGCTTCTACCCGGACGTGCCACGCTTTGGAGTACACGTTCTGCGGCAGGTGCCTTGTTTGAAGTCCGCGACGCCCAGGGGCAAAGGCCGCATCTGCGCGGACAGCTCAGTTACTAAAAACCAGGCCCCTTCGTCTTCCCACCATTCAAAAATCTTTAGCAAAAACACCATGAACACCATTCGTCGCGTCGCCATTCTGGGCGGCAATCGCATCCCGTTCGCCCGCTCCAACACGGTCTACTCCCAGGCATCCAACCAGGAAATGCTCACCTTCACGCTGCAAGGGCTGGTCGATCGTTTCAATCTGCACGGTGAGCGCCTGGGCGACGTGGCAGCGGGCGCTGTCATGAAACACTCAAGAGACTTCAATCTGGTGCGCGAATGCGTGCTGTCGACCACACTGGCCCGCGAAACCCCCGCTTTCGATTTGCAGCAGGCCTGCGGCACCGGGCTAGAAGCGGCCATGGTGGTCGCCAACAAGATTGCCCTGGGCCATATTGAGTGCGGCATTGCCGGTGGCGTGGACACCACCTCTGATGCACCCATTGCCCTGAACGAAAAATTGCGAAAGATCCTGCTGGACCTGTCGCGCGCCAAGACGGCAGCCCAACGCCTGGCGGTTGCCACACGCTTTCGTCCGGCCATGCTGGTCAGTCCATCTTTGCCCCGCAATGGCGAACCGCGCACCGGCTTCTCGATGGGCGAGCACGCCGAACAAATGGCACAGACCTGGGGTATTACCCGTGAAGCGCAGGATGAACTGGCCTTGAAGAGCCACCAGAATCTTGCACACGCCTATGAGCAGGGGTTCTTCAACGACCTGATGACACCTTTCAAGGGGGCGACGCGGGACAACAATCTGCGCGCCGATTTGAGTATTGAAAAGTTGCGTTCCCTCAAACCTGTGTTCGATAGAAAAGTGGCCCCCGGACAAGGCACACTGACCGCTGGCAACTCCACGCCGCTCACCGACGGAGCCTCTGCTGTGTTGCTGGCCAGCGAAGCATGGGCTAAGCAGCGCAAGGTGCCGGTGCTGGCCTACCTCAGCTTCAGTGAAGTGGCTGCGGTGGATTTCTTTGACAAGAAAGAAGGCCTGCTGATGGCACCTGCCTACGCGGTGCCACGCATGTTGGCGCGCGCCGGCCTTGCGTTGCAGGACTTTGATTACTATGAAATCCACGAGGCCTTTGCGGCCCAGGTGCTGTGCACGCTCCAAGCCTGGCAGGACAAGACGTTCTGCAAAGAGCACTTAAGCTTATCCAAGCCGCTGGGCAAGATTGACATGCACAAGCTCAATGTCAACGGCAGCTCCCTGGCAGCAGGTCATCCGTTTGCCGCCACCGGTGGTCGCATCGTGGCCACGCTTGCCAAGCTGCTGTCACAAAAGGGTTCGGGTCGTGGCCTGATTTCTATTTGCGCAGCGGGTGGACAAGGCGTAGTCGCCATTATTGAAAGGTAACACCCATGTTGCAGTACAAAGCCCCCTTGCGCGACATGCGCTTTCTGATCAACGAAGTGCTGGATTACCCCAGCCACTACGCCACGCTCTC
This sequence comes from Rhodoferax sp., assembly GCA_021738345.1. Taxonomy (GTDB): domain Bacteria; phylum Pseudomonadota; class Gammaproteobacteria; order Burkholderiales; family Burkholderiaceae_C; genus Allorhodoferax. The sequence continues at coordinate 10,532 of JAIPCE010000081.1, forward strand.
CAACGGGGCGGATGCCACGCCTGACATGGTGGACGCCATCCTGGAAGGCGCAGCAAGCTTGTGCGAACAAGTACTGTCACCGCTCAACGCGTCGGGCGACAAAGAGGGTTGCCATCTCAAGGACGGTGTCGTCACCACACCGGCAGGTTTCAAAGAGGCATACGCCGAGTTTGTGGCGGGCGGTTGGCAAGGGCTGTCGTTTCCCGTCGAATATGGCGGCCAGGGACTGCCCATGTCGCTCAACCTGTTCAAAACCGAGATGATGGGGGCTGCCAACTGGTCGTTCAATATGTACCCGGGCCTGAGCATTGGCTGCATCAACACCATTCTGCAGTACGGCACAACCGAGATTAAAAAGCACTACTTGCCACGCCTGGTGTCGGGGGAATGGACTGGCACCATGTGCCTGACCGAGCCACAGTGTGGCACCGATCTGGCCCAGGTGAAGACCCGAGCAGAACCCCAGGACGACGGAAGTTATGCCATCACTGGCACAAAAATCTTCATCTCTTCCGGTGACCACGATTTGGCCGAAAACATCGTCCATATCGTGCTGGCACGTCTTCCGGGTGCGCCTGCAGGTACGCGTGGTATTTCGCTATTTGTGGTGCCCAAATTTGTGGTGGACCCGGATGGTGCGATGGGCGCACGCAATGGGGTGGGCTGCAGCGCACTCGAACACAAGATGGGCATTACCGCCAACGCGACGGCTGTGCTCAATTTCGATGCTGCCATCGGTACCCTGATTTCAGAGCCCAACAAGGGCTTGGAGGCCATGTTTACTTTCATGAACACGGCGCGCATTGGTACGGCCATACAGGGCGTGGCCCATGCGGAGCTGTCGTTTCAGGGGGCACTGCCTTATGCGAAGGAGCGCCGGTCCATGCGCTCCTTGTCGGGCAAGAAGGATGCCGATCAGGTGGCAGACGCTTTGATCTGGCACCCCGATGTACGCCGCATGCTGCTGACGCAAAAAGCCATTGCCGAGGGTGGCCGCGCCATGGTGTACGGTGCGGCCCAAATTGCCGACAAGATGTTCAATGCGGTGATGGAAGACGACAAAGTGGCCAATCAGCAGCATGACGACGCCTTGGGGTTCTACACGCCCATCCTGAAAGGATTTTTGACCGAGATGGGCCTGGAGGCTGCCAATCTGGGCATGCAGGTCTTTGGTGGCCATGGCTACATTGGGGAGCATGGCATGGAGCAGATCGTGCGCGATGCCCGCATCTCCACCTTATACGAAGGCACCACCGGCATTCAGGCACTGGATCTGCTCGGGCGCAAGGTGTTGCTCAACACCAAGGGCAAATGCGTGCGCGACTTTTCCCTCACCATGCTGGGTCTGGCCAAAGGGCATATGTTTGCCTCGGGCGCTATGGGGAAAATGGCCCGTACGCTGGTGCGCAAGGCCTTGCAATGGAATGTGCTGACCACCCGCATCATGCTGCGCGCTGCGGGCGACCGCGAGCAAGTGGGCTCATCCAGCGTGGACTACCTGATGTATTCGGGCTACATCATGATGGCCTACTACTGGGCATTGCAGGCCGCTCAGGCATCACAGTTACTGGCCAGCGGCAAAGGCAGCGAGTCCGCCGAGTTCTACACCGCCAAGATTCAGACCGCCGAGTTCTACTTTGAACGTCTGCTGCCAAGGGCCAATGCACACCGGGCCGCAGCGCTCGCAGCTACCAGCGCAGTCATGCAGATGAAGCTGGACAATTTTCAATTGGCGTAGAAAAAAGGCACCTGACTCCAATGGCACTGACTTTGGCGTAATTGCTTGTCAAATCGCCCGTTCGCCCCGAGCTTGTCGAAGGGCCAAGAAGGCTTCGACGGGCTCGGGGCGAACGGAAATCACCTGTCGCGCCTACCCAGACACGCCGCCAGCAGCCCACTCGGGCACGTCCAACTGAGGAATCCAGGTTGAAAGAAATCTGGAACCTTTGGCAGCCCCTCACCCCAGCCCTCTCCCCGCTGGGGCGAGGGGGCCAAACCGAATTGCCACATCTCTTTGAATCGCACCCTGATGGGGATGCCAACGTGCATGCACTGCGGACACTGCCTCACATGCCCCAGACGCTGATGGCGCGATGGCCCAGGGTGTGTTCTTCGCGGTAGATCTTGTCGTCCCAGCTCACGCCAGGGTCGCGGTCAAAGATCAGCAGATGGGCGCTGTCGGCACCGCACTGGTCGGCGTAGCGTGCGGTTTGCTCCAGCCCGGCGGTCAGTGTGGCAGCTTTTCCCTTGTGCTGAATCTTGAGCTCCAATACCACTTGCTGCATGGGACCCAGGTAGCCTTGTGCCGTAAGTGGCCACTGCAAGAACAGATCGGTGCGGCCCCGGCCCAGGCCATATTCCCGCGCAATGCGGCCTCCGCCGTTGACCACACGCTGCAAAAAGGCTTGCAACAGCAATTGCGGCCCGGCCTCTTGGTAGGCGTAGCGCTGTAGCCAGCTGTCGGAGTGCTCGCGAAAGAATTGCTGGAAGCATTGCAGCAGCTTGTCCATGTCCATGTGCCCGCTGGCTGCAACATACCAGGGTTGCTCTTGCACCATGGTTTCCTGGGTACTCCAGGTGAGCTGGCGCGGGATGATTTCGCGGTAGATGCGGTTGGCAATGCTCAAAGGGCGGCCCAGCCCGATCAGGCCGAGGTCGCGGCAATACTGGATGTCATCGTCGGGCAAGTCCTCTGCCCCTGGCGCGCCTGCCAGCAGCGGCTCGACCACGCGGCGCACGCGCGGCTCGCGCAGCTTGTCGGCGAGCTGGTCCAGGTGCGTGTCGCGCCGCAGAATCAGACTCTCGCGCGCCTGGCGCATCTGCTCTACCGTCACCGACTGGGTGCGGTCGCGCTGCTCGGCTTTGCGAAAGCAGGCTTCATAGGCCAGCGCGTTGACTAGCCAGGGCTGGCCCTGTGTGTCTTCCCAGATTTCTTCCAGCACGCCGGGCTCGAAGGTCTGGCCGGTGGCATCGGTGTGCTGTTGCAGCAAAGCCTTGACATCGTTTTGCGTGAAATCGCACAGGCGGATGGATTCGCTTTTGATGTTGAAGGCGCTGCCGCCGGTGATGATTTCGCCATCACTGCGGTGGATGCGGTAGTCGCGTACATCGCGCACGCCGCACAGCACCATGCTCTGCGGGAAGGCCTCAGGGCGCTGGGCGTAGCCGGCTCGGATCTGGCGCAAGAGTGAGATCAGGGTGTCACCTACCAACGCATCGACTTCGTCCAGAAATATGATGAGAGATTTGTCGCTCAAACGCGACCAATGTTCTAGCGTGGCTCGCACCGCATCATCGTGGTCGGGTTGCTGCAGGCGCGCTCGGGTCCATGCGCACAATGTCTCGTCTTTCCAGTACAGGCTGGCTGCGCTTGCCATGGCCCCCAAAATGGCGCCCATGCCGCGCCCGGCATCATTGCGCGCCGCCTGCGCTGCCTCAATATTCACATACAGCGCCCGGTACTGGCCCTGCCCATTGATGAAGTGCATCAGGTTGATCAGCAGGCTGGTCTTGCCGGTCTGGCGCGGGGCGTGCAGGATGAAATACTTTTGCGCGGCAATCAGGCTGGATAGTTCAGGCCAGTTCACCCGATCCTTGGGCAGCAAGGTGTAATGAATGTCAGGTTTGTTCGGGCCCGCAGTGTTGAAGAATTTGTCCATACGCGGATGGTAACGTGCGCTCAAAATCGTTGAATCTTCAAGCTTCGCGCTGCAACTGACGGCAGGCAACTTCCTCGCTGAACTGCTGCAGCTTAGGGATGCGGAAATGGCAGAGGTACCGTTTATGGTGGTGCTGGCGGGATGCAGTGCGAGATGCCCTGAGTGCAGTGTGGCTTGCCACATAAGCGAAGGGCAACGACGCAATGCGCCCGCCAGAACGTCCAGACTGTTCAACCTAGATTCCGCAGTTGACCGCTTACTATTTACGGTAAATCCTTATGGACGCTCACTTTTCTGGCTTTGAACTGCATCACCTTTTGGGTGACAGCGCTACGTACCCGATTGAGCCGCTGGCAGCCCACTCGGGCACCTCCAACTGAGGAATCCAGGGTGCCAGGTCAGCCGGCTAATTTCACATCGGCACAGCCGAATCCAAACCGTAGCAGATTCCGAGGCACACACAATGATGAAATGGGTACTGTCGCTGAAGTAATTCGCGCAAGGCGGCCGGACTCATCCGACACTTGTGTGATCAATCATGTTGACTGTGATAAACATGAGCTTCCCCTTTCCCGAACAAAACAACGACAGTTATCCGTCGTTTGAGAGTGTTTGCGGCAGTCATGTTGCCGGGTGAAACAACAACAATGGGGGCTGTCAACGAACAAAATCATGCCAAACCGGGAACCTGGCCTTTCAAATGCCAGTGGTCGCGCAACACCGACAGCAAGCCCACCATGGCAGGATCGTTCTCGGCAGACAACTTGAAGATAAAGGACAGCTGGCTGTCAATTTGCCCGTGCGGCCAAATGGCCACCTCCTGGTTTTCAGCGGCATTCAGTGCCAGATCCTCTCGCAGCAGGCCCATGCCTAGACCCGATCGAATCAGGTCGAGCATGGCAGCAAGTTGATCGCACTCAGTCACTTGATTCGGCGTGACGCCTTGCTGGTCAAAAAGCCGATGCTGCAGCCGTGCGACATGTGAACGCTCGGGTGCAGCAATCCAAGGCAAGTTGGCAACGACCCGCCAATTGGCATCGGACAGACTTTTGCCATATGCCACTGGACCTACAGTGCAATAGGTCACACTTCGCAAGACCTGCACGCCAAAATCAGGATGATCGATGGGTCCGATGTAAAACCCGGCATCAAATTCTCCATTGGTAATGCCATCGATCACATCATCTGCCAGCACCAGGCGGGTCCTGATCTGCAATAAGGGCAGCGCCGAGCGCAATCCAAAAAGCAGACCACCGAGCTTGATGAAATCGGAATCGTCAAGGGTGGCGATCAGCATGTTGCCGGTCACCTCGCCCTTGATTCGCTTGGCCTTGCTGGCAAACCCCTCGAACACCGTCAGAACATGCTCAGCCTCAGCCAGCAGTATCTCGCCTGCTCTGGTCAAGGTGATCTTGCCCGGTGTGCGATCGAACAGTGCAATTCCGATTTCCTGCTCGATGGCTTTGATATGTGCCGTTACCGCAGGTTGGGTCAAACACAGGCGATCAGCCGCACGGGTCAGGTGCCCCAGCTTGGCAACCATAACAAAAGAGCGCAGCTTCAGAATATCCATGGGCTATTCAATCGGCTTGGTCGAAGTGCCGACCAGGCCGCCGCAAAATACTCTCGCCCGTACTGGGTCAAAACCGACCAGTACCTGGGTTGCCGAAGGCGTCATTGTGGACCCGGCAAAGTGTGCCTGATTTACACTGATGCAGAGCTCACCCACATCCACCTGGTAGCGGATCACTTCACCCAAAAACTCGCTGGTCTTGATGATCCCGGTGAACCAGACATAGCGCCCGTCACGAAAGCTGTCAACCGGTGCAATTTGAAGTGCATGGGGTCTGATACCGAGCACCGCATTGCCTGGTACCGGTAGATCGCGGTGAACAGGCCAAGGGTGTACACCAATATCCTTCGACGCAAACTCGATTCTCCGGTCATCAATCTGCGTGATGACTCCGGGTATAAAGTTGGTGACCCCAACGAATCGAGCGACATCGATTGATCTGGGAAAGTCATAAAGCACCTCCGGAGTGCCAATCTGTTGCAACGTTCCCTGGGCTACAACAGCGACGCGATCGGCAATACTCATCGCATCTTCACGGTCATGCGTTACAAAGACGGTTGTAATTCCCAATCTGCGTTGCAGCACACGCAAATCGTGCCGCATCTGCACCCGCAGTTCGTATTCAAGGTTGGAAAATGGATCATCCAGCAACAACAAGCCAGGCTCGGTGACCAGCGCTCGGGCCAATGCGACCCGTTGCTGTTCGCCAACCGACAAGACATCCGGGCGGCAATCCCGCGTCGAGGAAATGTTCAGCAAGTCAAGCATCTTCTCCACTCGAAGGTCGCGCTCAGCGCCTCGGACCTGACGCTCGACGATGCCAAACGCGACGTTTTCAAACACTGTCATGTGTGGCCAGAGTGAAAAATTCTGAAAAACCATGCCAACGCTTCGCTGCGCCGGAGCAATGTCGATGACATCAACCTTGTTGCTGCGAATATACCCAGCGCAGGGCGCCTCCAAGCCGGCAAGCAAACGCAGCAGTGTCGTTTTTCCCGAACCAGAAGGACCCAGAACGGCAAACAACTCGCCTGCCTCGATGCGAAAATTGACATCACGCAGCACCGCTTTCGCGCCGTAGGCAAACTCGATGCTTCGCGCTTCAATACTGACTCGGTTCAATGCCTACCTCGCAAATCGTTAGTCCCCGTGAAGGATGTATTTTCCGAAATTGGATGCGGTTTTCATGCGTCTTTGCATCCATACCACCAGGCACCCTATCGTCAGGACGACAAAGCACAGCAGCAGGACGGCCAACGCGGCACCCGTACCGCCACCGGTGATGGACTGCATGTTTAAGTAGATGCTGTAGCTAACGGGCGCATTGGCTTCGCTGGGAACCAGCAGCATGGCCGTCGAGAGGTCAACTGCGGCCACTCCAAAGCTGATCATGAATGCCATCAACAGACCAAAGGCCATCATGGGCAGTGCTATCTTGGTGATGACGCGAACGCGGCTTGCCCCCGACATGTTGGCCGCATCAAGGTAGTTGCCCGGCACACCTTGCAGCGCAATGCGGCAGGCCTGAATTGCAAATGGCAACCCGCGCACTGAGAGGGCAATGGGTAACAGGAACCAGGTGACCGTCAGGGGTTGCTTGAGCAATGGCAACTCGGACCCGTGGAAGAACTGTAAATAGGCGATTGCCAGCGCCACCCCTGGCACGCTCAAGAGCCCGGCAGCGAACCAGGTGAAGCTTTTTTTCCGCGACGGCGTGGCATGTGCAATGGTGTGGGCCATCATGAACCCAACCCCCACATCGAGCACGGCAGCAAAGCCACAATACACCAAGGTATTGAAGAAACTGGCACGTTCCGCATCCAGAACATTGAGGTAATGGGTGGCGACGAACGACGTGGGCAAAATGCTATAGCTCCAGATTTGCGAGATGGAGGTCAGCAGCACGCCCGCGTAGCAGATCACATATAGCAACAACAAGCCACCCATTACAAAGATCCCGATCACTTTGCCTTGGCTGCAGGAGCTTTGCAAGGGCCGGTAAGTAGCCGCATCCCAGAAGACGTCGTGACGTTGCATCACTCCCAGCGAAGCAAACCACGCCAATAAGGAAACAGCAATCAGGGTGGTCGCCATCAGGGAGGCGAGCGGATCGGTTGCGCCATAGGTTGACACTCTGAAATATACCTGTGGTGCTAGCAGGTTGTTGACGCCCAGGGCCAGTGGGGT
>JAIPCE010000082.1 GCA_021738345.1 Rhodoferax sp.
CAACTGACTTGCTGGCCCGAGCCATCCATGCCGCCCGACTGGGTCTGCCAGCACCTGCCCTGCCGCCCATTCCAGCTGAATTGCTGGGACGACATGGGGCGCTGGTGGGGATGTGAACGTGGGGTTCTAAACGACTACAGCTGACAGCATTTTATAAATTAAAGGAAATTTTGCGATCAACACTGGGATGAGGTTACATTGCAGTGCTGCCACACTGCAATGTAACAATGCCATACTTAATTCACCGGCGCAGCCGGCACGAAGTGGCGTGTTCGTAAGAACACTCTTCTCAAGAACTGGAGAGGCTCCAGAGCAGATCCTGAGTTGTCAGTGTATTCGAAGATGGAGAGGGAATTCAATTTTTCTGTTTCAAGTAGGGTTTATTCGGATGTGAACGGCTATCAATCAGCGCGAAAATCTGGCGGCAAAGCTCGGCCAGATTCGCGCCCAGATGGTTTCATGTTGCAGTGGTTTCGTCCAACTCTGATGAGCATGAAATCCCATCTCAGTGGGCCGCACATGCCGACGAACTGCGCCACTTTCCGGGACAAATCTGGCGCAGTTTAATGAACTGCGCCACAACACGATGTCATTCACCACCGACTTGACTAACAGCATCCGGGTGTCTGAACCTGGCATGACACTGGCCGAACTGCGGAGCGTGCACCCGGACATGGCCAGGCGAACCGCTCAGCGCTTGATCGCCAAGTTGATCGCTAGTGGCCGCGTCGCAGCAAGGGGTGAGGGGCAGACGCCCCACCTGGCAGCGGCGGTTTACTGACCACAAGCTTAGATGGCGGCGGCACGCTCCCGGAGAGGGGCCAGCTACCTTCAACTGGTGTCAATGCTGCCGTCCCCTCGATTTGACTTTGCGTTGACCATTGCCCTGTACAACGAGTGGCAGGCTGTCTTGACCAGGCCGGAGCACATTCCACCAGGTGTGAGCGTGGATGGTGTGTTGGGGTACTACGCTATTTGGTATCACTGGCACATCTCCAAGACATGCACTTCTTGTGGCGACCGTTTTTGCATCGACATGGCGGCGCTCAAGCGTCTGTTTTGCTAAATTTTGCCAAGGCCACTAAACTCTGAACATGAGCACCATAAACATCTCTTTGCCCAACACCCTGAAGTCCTTCGTCGATGAGCAGGTTAGCCAGGGTTCGTATGGCACCAGCAGTGAATACCTGCGCGAACTGATTCGCAAAGACAAAGATCGGCTGCATTTGCGCAGTGTGCTGCTGGCTGGTGCCGCCTCTGCGCCAGCAGGTGTGGCCGATACAGCGTACTTTGACGGCCTGCGCGAGCGTGTTCGCAAAACCACCGCCGATGGGGAGCATGGTTGAAAGTCAAACCTGTCGTTGCACGCGAGCTGGCCCATCACGATATTGACGAGATCATCGCCTACTATTTGGGCGAGTCTGCTGAGCAAGCCGCCTATGGTTTCGTCGACGCACTGGAGGATGCCTACGCCCACATTAGCCGTCATCCTGCGACGGGATCACCGCGCTATGCCCACGAATTAAACCTGCCGGGTCTGCGTTTTTGGCCACTGACACGGTATCCGCACCTCGTCTTTTACGTTGAACGGCCAGACCACATCGATGTGTGGCGGGTGCTGCATGGGACGCGTGACATACCGCAATGGATGATCATGGTTGACGATGTCTGATCGAGTGCATTGGCTGGCTAAGGAGAATGGGCGCATTGGCGGCCGGTCTGTCAGTGGTGACAAGTCAGCCGCAGTGCCATTTTGTGGGGCGGCTCCAACAGCAATTCTGGTGTGGACGAAACCAAGACGGCTGGCGCGGGTATCGCATCGACAGGCTTACAGAGCGGCGCTTCGGCCGCCGGCGGTGCGGACTCACCCTGCGCTTCGGTAGTCACTGGTGGCTCTGCAACCGAAGGCATTGACGGGGCGATGCTCGTCGCCGTGTCTGCGGGGTTCAATGCGAGACCTGGCTGCAGCGGCTGTGACGGCGTTGGTGCAGGCGCATTAAACACAAGCTGAAATGTGTCGATGTCTTGTGGGTTGGGCCATGGCAATGCTCCTTTTGATCGCAGAGCATCCAGGCCAGGCGAGGGCTCTCCTGTCGATCGAACGTAAACCGGTACAAACTTCAGTTTGTCGAGTTGCTCCGTTGCACCAGCCCAGGTGCCGCCTTTATTTACATCGGAGCTAACCACCAGGGATGCATCAGCCAGTGCATAAATCAACTTGTTGCGCTGCATGGCGTTGCCAACGTTGAACCCCGCGCTGGGGTCATAGGGCGAAATCAGCACAAGCTGGCCCTCAAGCAGCAGGTTGCGGTGTTCACGGTTCATGCTCGTTTTTTCCAGGCTGTCAGCCAGGATGCCGCAGACCTTACCCCCCGCTTCTAGTGCGCCGCGCATGGCCGCCTGGTCAATCCCTCTTGCGCCGCCCGATACCAATGTGCGCCCGGCACGTGCAGCCAATCGGCCCACGGCCATCGTGTAGTCGATCAACGATTCATTGACGTTGCGTGAGCCCACCACCGCAAAACCACCCGGCTCCAGCAGACCCATGTCGCCACAGCCGTAGAGGATGGCTGGGGCGTCTTCGCGCAGGCGCGTCTTCAGGCCCTGGGGATACTGCGCATCGGCACGGCTGACCACCCAGATGGCGCGTGCCTGCCAGCGTTCGATGACTTGGCTCAGGAGGAACCCACGGCCTAGCAAACGTTGCAGTCTGGACGCATCAATCACCGGCTGGCAATCGCGCAGCAAAGCGGTTGCATCGGGTGACACAAGATCGGCCGGTTGGCGTTGAAGTTCGCGTAACAGTCGAGCGAGTCGCTTGTATTCGCCGGGCGTGAGTAACTCCGACGATGAGGTGCCTCGACCAGCGATCAGTGGCGCCGTCAGCAGCAGGATGGCCTGCGTGTTGGGTGACAGTGTTGGCATCATTGGTCGTGCCCTGTTTGTGAGAGTGCCATGGGGAAGACATCGCCGCTTCCGCTCTTACGCAGAAGCCATGCGGACACCGTCAGCGTCCAGCGCGAGTCAACCATGTCATCAACCAAAAGCACCGGTCCTCGGGGAACCGGCTGACCGTTAAGTTCAAGCGAGCCATCGATGTTGCGTGCCTGTTGTGTACTGTTTTCCATCGTCTTTTGTTCAGGTCTGATATCAGTTTTGGCGATCACCATATGAAACGCCAGGTCCAGAGCAGCAGCCAAGCGCTTCGCAAAATCAGGAACGAGATTCGGATGCCGCAGCGAGGGAACGCACGTCACCCAGGTCGGTTTTGGTTGGGGGTTCCACTTCTGCACCATCTGTGCGCATGCCGTCACAAGGTCATCCGAGAAATTTTTATCGTGATATTTGCCCTGCCGGACAAGACCACCCCACCCAGCATCGCCCCACACGCAGAGTGCTATCCCAGGCCTTGCCTGGAGTCCTGGTGGAATAAAGCCCCTGACCCCGTACCGCGGCATACCGCCGTCGGGCCACTTTTGTCGTGGATCAATCGGCAGGCTGGTCCGCTGGAGAAAGGCGACTGCGTCTCGGACGACGGTCTCACTCACCGTTGTTGCCAACGGGGGGAGCAATGGCTTCGTAACGCCTTGTGGATCGCCATCCAGGGCATTGATTAGAAACCCCATGTGGGCTCCGAATGGCAGACCAACGTACTCCTTCATCTGCTGGTGCTCGACACGCCGCAGCGCGGTCAATCGTTCGGCACGAGCCCAGAATCCGTCGCTCAGCGTGGCGGCTGTCAGTTGCCACTTGGTGCCTTGTTTGGCGATCGGGGCCGGTGCCTCCAGGGACAACATGGCGATCGCGGCCTTTACTTAGGTTGATGCGACTGAGCAGTTGAGGAACGGACAATCCACCTGCCTCCTCCTCAAGCGCATTCAAGACATCGGCAACCTCTCGGCGAGTCGGGAATGCGCTACGAATGAACCAATCGGTGATGTCTGACTCTTCCCTGCCGCTGAGCAGCACCCCATAGGCAAAATCCAATGCACGGCCGGCACGGCCCACCTGCTGGTAATACGCAACGACCGAACCGGGCATCTGGTAATGAATGACAAATGACAGATCCGGCTTGTCGTAGCCCATGCCCAGTGCAGTTGTCGCGACCAGCGCTTTGACTTGGTTGTTCAGCAGGGCCTGCTCAAGTGCCTCTCTGCGGTCGCCGGTCTCGCCGGTGTACGCCTCGACATTGAAGCCCCTGGTCTTGAGCCAATCGGCAACCTGATCGGAATCGCGCACCGTCAGCGTGTAGATGATGCCGTGACCTTGCAGCATGGTCAGTTGCTCGGCTAACCACGCAAGGCGCTCAGCTTGGCTGGGTAAGCGGATCGTCTGAAGTGTGAGTGAGCTGCGATTCAGGTCGCCGCGTGAGACATCCAGATTTGGACCAAGGACGGCAGCGAGGTCTTCCATCACGCGATTGTTTGCTGTTGCCGTCGTTGCAAGGAGCCGCAGGTTTGGCGGCATGGTCTTGACGATACGCTCCAGCAGCCGGTAGTGAGGACGGAAGTCGTGACCCCAGTCGGAAATGCAGTGCGCCTCGTCAATGACCAGCAAGGAAATTTGTGCGGCGATACCCGCCATAACATGGGTACGGAAGCGCTCGTTTGCCAGACGTTCTGGCGAGATCAGCAAAATGTCAACGGCTTTGTGAGCAAGCTGTGCTTCGACTTGGCCCCATTCGTTGATGTTATCGGAATTGATTGTGGCGGCGCGAACGCCCATGCGTTTTGCTGCGGCGATCTGGTTTCGCATCAGTGCAAGCAACGGCGAGATGAGTAAGGCGGGACCCGCTCCAGCGTCCTGCAACAATTTGGTGGCAATGAAATAGACAAAACTCTTACCCCACCCGGTCTTCTGAACGACCAGCAGGCGGCCACGCCCCTCGACGATGTGGCGTATCGCGTCTTCTTGGCCGTCGCGGAAGATGGCATCAGGATGCCCAGAACCGATCCGCAGAAGTTCCAGCGCGCGCGTAGGATCGTAGGTCACTTAATTGTTCTCCCTTACTTTGGTCTAACGATCATTGATCCCGATTCAACGCCCCATACGGTGCCAGATCCTTGGATACAGCGGTGGCTGACTGGATGCCAAACCACATAACCGAGTCCTGATGTCGCGCTCTCCAAATGAATTGCATGTGTAAATCCACGTACGTGAGGCGATCGCATTGTGGGTGGATTAGCCTTGCAAGCTGAAAGGGTGGCATTCTGTTTCAGTCACGTGGGTTAAGTAGAAATTTTTCGATTTTCTGCACTGAGTATATGGTGGCAAAGAGTGAGCGGATTTTCTCGTAGATGGGTTCACATCGCAGCGCTTGCGCTCACAGATGCCTACGAACTGCGCCACCTCAACCTCAAACGGCGCCACAACGCGATGTCATCCACCACAGACTTGACTGACAGCATCCGGGAGTCCGAAAGCGGATTGACGCTGGCCGAACTGCTGAGCGCGCATCCTGACATGGCCAAGCGCGAAGTAGAGGTCGTCATAGTTCAAAGGAGCGTGAGGGAAACAGGATACCCGAAGCGGCAGCAGAAATCGCCTCCTGGAAAGAGTCGAGCGATCAAATAAAAAAACTGTTCTACCAACAGGTACATCTAACCAATGGCATGGAATTCACGGAAAGTGCATTTTTTTATCGCCCCCGCTCGTGGCCAATTATCAGATCGAGGATGGTCAGAAAATATCTGGCACGGCGCTGATGAGTTACAACAAGAAGCGCTCGTGTTGGAGTTGGAAAGCAATTTCTATTCAAATGAATTAAATCAAACGCCACCCATTGCAGACCCTTCCAAAAGCCAGCAACCAACCAGAGAGGATGCAATGACCATCACCTCACAGGCACACAGAGCCCAGCAGTCAGAAGTATTGCTTGGCAAAGTTGGCAATAGCAACTGCCAACACAGCGGCCAGCATCCATTGCAGCTTGTCCATTTTTGCCTCTACCACGGCAAACTTTGAATCGATGTGCTCACGGGTGACAAGACTTGACTGTGCATCCGACAGCACGCGCATCTCAGCCTCAGCCCGCCTTTTCATCAAAGCCTGCATCACGCAGTTTGCGAGTGGCATCAAGGGTATCGAAAGTGATGATGGACATGCCTGCAAGGCTACCGCCAAACAAGGCCACTAGTTGCCCGTCTTCGCGCCTCATTGCCAACACGCGCAACAAACCCCCACGTCGAGATGAGCGCCGCCAGGCCCACCACGAACAGAAGCGCGGCAGGGTGATTATTTTGGTCTTGCGGTCACACAGAAAAAACAGTTGTGACAGAAATACTGCAAGCTGTCAGCAATTCTCATTTTGATCGGCCCCTGTAGCCCGGATGCCAATCCGTGGGACTTCTGCACCGGTTTACCGAAAGCCCACGCACAGTGGCTAGGGCACCCCCCGGATTGCGCTTCGCTTCATCCAGGCTACGGGAGACCGACAAGTCAAAATCCACCTTGGTGTGGCGCAGATGGCCATGAACTGCGCTGCTTTTTGGGTTAAATGCAAGTGGCTTGATTTGAAATCAGCTTTTGTAAGTGGCATCCAGCCTTTCTGCCAAGCGAAGCAGCGCGGGCCAGACAAATGCGCCACCCAGGCCACCGGTTTGCACCTTCATCGCCTGCGCTACGCCGCTCACGATCTGCGGGTTTACAGAAACCATTGCACCGCCAGCTTGCGCATCGATTTGAATGCGGCAGGTGTTCTCAAACGTGTACATCGACAAAAACGCATCCGCAATGCTTTTGCCTACCGTCAGCAGGCCGTGGTTGCGCAACATAAGAAAGTTCGCCTGGCCCAGGTCGGCTTGCAGACGCGGCTTTTCCTCGTCGCGAAAGGCTACGCCCTCATAGTCGTGGTAGGCCAGGCTGCCCAGCACAAACGTGCTTTGCTGGCTGATGGGCAGAACGCCGCCCGCTTGGGCGCTGACGGCGACGCCGGCGCGGGTGTGCACATGCAGCACGCATTGGGCGTCGGCCCGCGCTTCATGCACCGCGCTGTGAATCACGAAGCCTGCAGGGTTGACCGGGAAAGCCGATTCGAGCAACTTGTTGCACTGCATGTCGACCTTGACCAGGCTGGACGCGGTGATCTCGTCAAACATCAGGCCGTAGGGGTTGATCAGAAACTGATGTTCAGGGCCGCTGACCGACTCGGGCAGCTTGGCGCTGATGTGTGTAAACACCAGATCGCTCCAGCCGTAGTGCGCCACCAGGCGGTAGCATGCGGCGAGGTCCACGCGCAGCTGCCATTCTTCAGCGCTGACGACGTCCTTGAGGGAGGGGATGTGCATGATGTGTCTTCTGTTACGGAGTACCGATGTCTTGATCGTAGATGCCCCGATTAACACAGCAGCCTTCAAAACACCCGATTCTCTAAGGGCGAACGGCTTCACCATTCGGGGGGCTGGGCTACCATGCTAGTTAGAACGTTTCCCAATCTTCATCGCCACCGGCCGGGGTCACTTTTTTAGGGGTTACGACGGTGGCCAACTTGGGAATCTTCGCGGCTGAGACGCTGCTTGGGGGCGTGGGTTTGGCGGCGCTCTTTGTGCTTGCATCGAACCGACGTTCTGAGCCTTTGAAGGGCGTGGATTTGGGGGCGGCGGAGCGTACTTGCGCCTTGGGCGGCATAAAGTCGTGGGAGCTGCCACCGGCCAAATTGAACACAGCGACCGTCTGCACCAGTTCCTGGGCTTGTGATTTGAGGCTGCTGGCTGCTGCCGCCATTTCTTCGACCAAGGCTGCGTTTTGCTGGGTGACCTGGTCCATTTGCATTACCGCCTCGCCGACTTGGGCGACGCCAGCGGCCTGTTCATTGCTTGCAGCACTGATTTCGCCCATCAAGTCGGTCGCCTGCTTGATGCTGGCCACGACTTCGGTCATGGTCGAGCCGGCCTGATCCACCAGCGCAGTGCCTTGTTCCACCCGCTCGACGCTGGTGCCGATCAGCACCTTGATTTCTTTGGCGGCGTCTGCACTACGCCCGGCCAGTGAGCGAACTTCGCTGGCAACTACGGCAAAACCCCGGCCTTGCTCGCCGGCACGGGCGGCTTCAACCGCTGCGTTCAAAGCCAGAATATTGGTCTGAAACGCAATGCCGTCGATCACGCTGATGATGTCGGAAATCTTGCGCGATGCATCGTTGATGCCCTTCATGGTGTCGACCACCTGTGCCACCACTTCGCCGCCACGCACGGCCACTGAACTGGCGCTTAGCGCCAACTGGTTGGCCTGGCGCGCGCTGTCGGCGTTTTGTTTGACTGTGGCGCTGAGCTCTTCCATGGAGGCCGCAGTCTGCTCGAGGGCGCTGGCCTGGCTTTCGGTGCGCGCGCTCAGGTCGTTGTTGCCCGAGGCGATTTCGGCGCTCGCTGTTGACACGCCTTCAGCACCGACGCGCACGGCGGACACGACCTTGAACAGACTTGCGTTCATCGCTTTGAGTGCGTCCAGTAACTGGCCCACTTCGTCTGTGCTGTGCGCCTCCACCTTCGAGGTCAAATCACCCGCGGCAACCCTCTGCGCGGTTTCGAGGGCAGACTTGATTGGACGCACAATACCGCGTGCGACCCAAAGGCCCAACACGGTCGACAGTGTGATCGCCGCAGCCGCGATCAGGAGCATGGTGAATTTCGCATTGGTGTAGGTGACTTCAGCCTGCGCCTCGATCTCTTTTAGTATTTGATCCTGGTGGTCAATGAGGGCGTCGAGCGCCTTTAAATAGGTCTGTTGGGTGTGCCGAAGTTTGTTGATGAGAAAGGCCACCGCATCGTCAGTTTTCTTGTCGGCGTTGAGTTTCAGAAATGCCTCAAGGTCCACCACATAGGCTGCACGGGCGTCCTTGAGCGCCGTAAACAACTCCTTGCCTTTGGTGCTTTCGATTGTTTTTTCGAGCATCGCCATACCATCGGATATGTCGCTGCGGGCCTTGGCAATGCGGTCGCTCTCCTGCTTGATGCTTGCCTCGTCCTTGAGTAGCAGCATGTTGCGGGTTGATCTGGCAATCACATTGAGGTGGCCTTCGATGGTGAAAGCGGTTGTTACCTTCGGATAGGCTTCATTGGCGATGCTGTCCGTGCCGTCGTTCAATGCCGACATGCGCGTGATGCCGACGAATACGATGATCGCCATCAACACCAATATAAAACCAAACACGAGCCCCAGCCGGACAGCTATTTTTAAATCTTTCATGTATAAATTCCTTCGCTTTAGGCAATTAGGACGCAGTTGCATCCAATGCAGGTTTTACACCCAATTACGGCTGCCGGGTAGTAACCGTCGTTCCAAGCAGACATCATGGTTTGCGCTGAGTCACAAAAATGCTAATTTTGTCTTAAGTCTTGGCTGAGAGGGCTGAGGTCACCCGTTGAATTGTTGCGCTTGGAGTCATGTTGGTCCGGTGGTCCGAATAGGTGGTACAGGCCGCCCTACAACGGACCATTAGGGCTTGTTCATGGACAAGCCCTTGGCTATTTCTGTATCGCTGATTCGGCGATTTTCGCGGCCCTCAGCAACTCAAGCCGAACTGCTATTGTTTGGCACCGAGCGCCAGCGCCTCGGTCCGCGAGATTTCAAGCGCCTGGTTGTCCGGGGCCTTGAGCGTGCCCCAGCCACCGAGGTGCTGCAGCGAGATGTTGTACAGCGCCGTGATCCACTCGGGGTCATCGTTGAGGCAGGCGATGTAATGAAACTCCTTGCCGCCGGCGTGCAGGAAAGCTTCGCGTGCCTCCATGTTGATTTCCTCCAAAGTTTCGAGGCAGTCACTGGTAAAGCCAGGGCATACCACATCGACCCGTCGTACACCGGCCTGACCCATGGCAATCAGGGTAGGTTCGGTATAAGGTTCCAGCCACTTGGCACGCCCCAGCCGCGACTGGAAAGTGACCTTGAACTGGTCTTTGCGCAGGCCCAGCGCATCGGCTAGCAAGCGCGCAGTCTTGAAGCACTCGCAATGGTAGGGGTCACCCAGGTGCAGCGTCCGTTCGGGTACACCATGGAAACTCATCACCAGTTGATCGGGGCGGCCGTGCGCCTTCCAGTGGCGCTGAATGCGCATGGCGAGCGCAGCAATGTAGCTGGGGTCGTCGTGGTAGTGGTTGACAAACCTGAACTCGGGTAGCGCTCGGCATTTCTGGGCCCAGGCGTACACCGCGTCAAAGACGCTCGCGGTCGTTGTGGCAGAGTACTGGGGATAGGCGGGCAATACCAGCACCCGGGTAACGCCTTCTGCCTTGAGCGCGTCGAGCTGCGAGGCAATGGAGGTGCTGCCATAGCGCATGGCCCAGCGCACGATCACTCGGTGGTTGCGTTGCCCTAGCCAGCCTTGCAGCAATTTGGCTTGTTTCTCGGTCCAGACCTTGAGGGGCGAGCCTTCAGGCGTCCAGATGCTGGCGTATTTGGCCGCCGACTTTGCCGGACGTACCCGCAGAATCACACCGTGCAGAATCAAAAGCCACAGCAGACGCGGAATTTCGACCACCCGGTGGTCGCTGAGAAATTCGGCCAGATAACGGCGTACCGCACTGGCGGTCGGGGCGTCCGGCGTGCCCAGGTTGCACAGGAGGATCGCGGTGCGCGGGGGCTGGCCGTGGGTATAGGGAGGTTCTTGGTTAAAGGGCATGCGCTATTGTCGCGCACCGCAGCCCGGCAAACCGAAGTCAGGGCTGAAGCTTCAGGGTCGACTGCGTGGCTCGCTTGACGTCAGAGCGGCTCAGGTGCTGCGGCACATAGAAGCCCTCGGCAAAGCGCTCTGCCTGGTCGGCATAGTGTCGATCGAACAAAACCCCGCTCTGACCGACCGGATTGATGCCAACCGCCTTGGTGGCATCGGCAAAGTCGATGACGCGTCGCGTCGATGGCCCATAGCTTACAGCCCAGGGCGCGGGTCCGACGGAACCTGAGAGATTATTGGGCGTCTCGCGTCCGCCTGGAACGGCAAATGGGCCTACATTGAACAGCAGGTGCAGCGGCTTTTGCAGCCCCAGAGGATGCCCATGGGTCAGGGTGTGGGTTTTACCCCAGGGCCAATCGAGCAGGCTGGTGCCTAGTCGGGTCTTGAGGTGAGCCACGGTCTTTTTCCAGACCAGTTTCAAGGTCATGGCCCTGGTCTCAACCGCCGGCGTGTCGACGTTGTCCCACCACGGTGAGTCCGGCTCGGCCGCCAACAGCGGGAGCGCCGAGTCGAGCGCACGGGTCCTCAGCAGGTTATTGAACTGGGCTTCGCCCATTTCGTCGGCCATGGCAGCATGGGCCAGCTCGTAAACCATCTGGCTAAAGAGCGTGGCAGCAATACTGTCGCGGGTGTAGCTGCCGTCCCATTTGGTCAGGGGCTCCAGGTAGGTGGTTTCATCGGGGTCGGTGACAACTTCCTTAAGCACCGGCAACAATTCCAAAAGTATGCGCTGGGCATAGCCGTTGCCGACCTCCAGTTGCAATGCCTGCGCAGCTGCCGTGTCCCACTTACGCCCGGTATCGCGCAGCACCTCGTCGAGCCGCTGCGCCCGGTCGGCCAGGTTGTAGTAGCCCGGCACCGGCACCCCGCTGCGTGGCAAGGGCTGGTGGTTGGCGGACATGATGTAGCCGCGGGACGGGTTCTCTTCCTGCGGGTTGTCGGCAAAGCGGTAAAAACCCAGTTTTTCGGCCTCGCCTTTGCTGGCATTGAGGATAAAGCTGGGGTTCACGCCCTCAGGCCGAATCGGCAGCTTGCCGGCAGCCCACCAGCCGATGTCGCCACGTGCATTGGCCCACACCACGTTGAGGCCGGGCGCATGGATTTTTTCGGCGGCGGCGCGCGCTTTTTCGCGCGTGTCGGCACGGTTAAGTTCGTAAAACGCCTGCAGCACCGGATTTTCGGTCTGCAGAAAGGCCCACCACATGGCGATAGGAACTTTGCCGTAGCTGTCCTTGAAGGCATCATTGATGATTGGGCCATGCGGCGAACTGCGCACTTGCAGTGCAACTGGTGCCTGTCCCTTGATCGCAATGGTTTCGGTCCGGGTCGTGAGATCGGTCCATTGATCCTGGTGCCAGACTTGCCGGGGGTTGGACGGATTGGGCTTTTCGGCGACCAGGTCGACATCGTCGTTCTGAAACATGGTGAGACTCCAGCCGAAATCCTGGTTGTGCCCGAGCAATGCCACGGGGTTGAGGGCCTGGTGGTGGCCGTAGAGCTCTATTCCGGGCGCACTCAAGTGGGCCTCGTACCAGACCGATGGCGCAGAGTAGGCGATGTGCGGGTCGCCGGCCAGCACCGGTTTGCCACTGACAGTGCGCCGGCCCGAGATCGCCCACGCGTTGCTGCCCTCAAACGCTGGAACCCCGGCCGCGCCCATGGCCTGCTCGCCGAGCTCGGCCAGGCGGGTCAGTTGCTGAAGGTCTTGCGGTGCCATCGCGCTCGGACCCACCACACCTTGCGGGTTCCATTCAAGGTCAAACACTGTGAGGTAGTCGGTGCCCAACTGGTCGCGGATATAGGTCATTGCGGGCTCGGTCTTGAAGGCTGCCGCAAAGCTGTAAGCGAGGTAGCCGGTGACCGCAAAGGTATCTTGCGGCGTGAACGGCCGTTTGGGGATACCCAGAATGTCAAATTCAAGCGGTGCCGGATGGCCGGCCTGGTACTGGTTGATTCCATCGAGATAGGCCATCAGCGCCATACCGGCTGGGCTTGCCTTGTCGAGCTTGGCCACTGCCGCCTGCGAATGTGCCCGAATTCCCAGGGTGCGGAACAATTGGTCAGTTTCGAGCAACTTGGGGCCAAGAATCTCCGCCAACTCACCTTGTGCCAGTCGACGCACCATCTCCATCTGAAATAGGCGGTCTTGTGCGTGCACATAGCCCAGCGCGCGGTACAAATCGGGTTCGCTCTGGGCTTCGATATGTGGCACACCGCGTTCGTCATAGGCCACGATCACGGGCGCCGAGAGTTGGGTCAGGGTGATGGTTCCGGAGCGCACGGGCTGCTTGGTATGGAGGTACCAGCTCGCTGCGCCCCCAGCCGCGAGCAGGGCAGTAACGACGGCAGCGCTAACAATTTTTAGTGCGATATGCATGGGGGACTCCTTGTGCTGCGATCATACGCAGGAATGCAACATCCCTCAGCCTACCTTGCTGAGCAGCTTGGCTGCCGCGAGCCCGCTGCGCACGGCGCCTTCGAGGGTTGCCGGATAGGGTCCATCCACATAGTCGCCACAGGCAAATAGCGCGGGCGCAATGGTCTGGGACGGGCGATGCAGCCCGGGTGTGCAGGCAAAGGTAGCCTGTTTTTCGATCACGGTTTGTACCGCTGCCAGGGTTTTGCCACCGAGAAAGCGGGCCAGTTGGGTTTGCGCCTGTGCCAGCACGCGGGTCTGCACGTTGGCGCGGTCGCCGGTGCTGGCGCTGACCACCAGTGCCAGCAGTCCGACGGGTCCGCCGAGCTGACCACGGTCAAACACGAACTGTGCGGGGCCCTGCAGTGCTGCGTTTTCGGCGGGTTCGGGGCGATCCAATTCGCTTCTGAGGGTCAGCATGGGATGGGGCAAGCGAACGCCACCGGCATACGCATAGACCGTGGCAATGGATTCAAACGCCAGTTCGCGCGTGGTGGCTGTCCACCGAAGAATCGGGTTGGCGACGGGATCGGGCGCGCCAAACGCGTGCCGCGACAACTCGGCGGCCGCGGCGGAGGCTGCGGTGGCCCAGACCACGGCATCGAAGGTCTCGCCATTGACCTGCCAGGGCGGAGCGCTCGGCACACCACTGCCGGGGTCTGCCACCCATCGCAAGGCCTGAGCGCGTGTGCCCAGTCGGACGATGCCACCGCGTTGTACGAGCCATTGCAGCGCGACCTGGGGCAATAGGCCGGTCAGGTCAATGATGGGCAGCAAAAGGTTGGAGCTTCCCCGGCCGCCCAACAAGGAGTCTTGCAGTACCCGCAAGAACACCTGCCCGCTGGCGCGCGCGCTTGGCGTATTGAGCGCCGCCACGCACAAGGGGTCGATCAGCCTGTCCATGACCCGTGGTGGCAGCGTGCGACACAGTTCGGCGACCGTGGTCTCTGGCGCGCAGTGAAAACCTGCGCGTTGCCAGCCGCTTGCTGTGGTAACCAGCGACCATTTGTCGCGCCCGGTCCAGCCACGGGTTGTGAGCAAACCTGCCAGGGCATCGAACGGACTGGGCCAGCGCGGTAGCGCCAGTCCGTCGCCGTTGGGAAACTGCAGGCGCAGTGGCAGGCGCAACACCGCGTCTGGTTCACTGACTCCCAGCTGCTGCATCAGGCGCAGTGTTTCAGTGTAAGCACCGATCAGAATATGCTGCCCATTGTCGAGCAGCACCGGCGTGCCGTCCGGCAGGTTCGCAGGCAGCGCACGAGCCCGCCCGCCGGCGGTGCGTGCGGCTTCGAACACGGTCACAGAATGACCCGCCGCAGTCGCAGCCACGGCGGCGGCCACCCCGGCCCAACCGGCTCCGACAATCGCAACTTTCATCGGCTGCCGCCCTTACATCCTGCCCAAGGCTTGGACCTTCCAGGCCAGCCACATCTTGCGCAGCGGGGTCAGGCTGATGCGCTGGTGCAGTACCTGAAACTGATCGGCCTCGATTTCGCGCAGCAGGGTGCGGTAGATACTGGCCATCATGAGGCCGGGCTTCTGGGCGCGGCGGTCGATTGCAGGCAACAGGGCCAATGCCTCGTCGTAAAGTGCGTGGGCGCGTTGGGCCTGGAATTGCATCAGGGCAGTAAAGGGGTCCGAATAGCTGCGCTTCAGGATTTCGTGGGCCCGGACGTCAAATTTCTGCAATTCATTGACAGGCAGGTAGATGCGCCCGCGCTGCGCGTCCTCACCGACGTCCCGGATGATATTGGTGAGTTGCAGTGCCTGCCCCAAGGCATGGGCATAGGCGGTGGTTTCGGGCTGGGTTTGACCGAATATTTTTGCCGCGACTTCACCCACCACACCCGCCACCAGGTGGCAGTAACGGCACAGCGCCGGGTAGTCCAGGTAGCGGGTCTGGTCCAGGTCCATCTGGCAGCCCTCTATCACCGACTGCAGATGGTGTTGCTCGATCTGGTAGTCGGCGGCCAGCGGCATCAGTGCCTGCAGGACCGGATGACTGGCTTGGCCAGCATAGGCTTTGGCCACCTCCGCTTGCCACCAGGCCAGTTTGGTGCGCGCAATGCCGGGATCGACCATGTCGTCGACCACGTCGTCCACTTCGCGGCAAAACGCATAAAACGCGGTGATGGCAGCGCGCCTGGGCGCTGGAAGGAACAAAAAAGCATAATAAAAGCTGCTGCCCGATGCGGCGGCTTTCTGCTGAACGTATTGCTCTGGACTCATGCCCTTATTGTTACATCCAAAGGGCGCGCCAAAGCATCAGCGCATAGTCCCGGCGCCGCAGCACTGGACGGTGGGTCAGGCTGGTGAAGCCAATCGCCTCGATTTTGTCCAGAATCCGCAAGCCGCCTTGCACCACAAGTCGCAATTCCCAGCCCGCCCGGCCCGGCAAGCGGTGTACCAGCGGCGCTCCCTGCCGCAGGGTCGACCGGGCGTCTGCGACGCAGGCCGCGACCAGTCGGGTGACGGCCTCGGTTTGCCGGCCGAGGGTCAGATCGGACCGGGCAACGCCAAAGCGGGCGCAGTCCGCGTCGCTGACATAGTGGCGTCCGCGCGGAATGTCGACGCTAAGGTCTTGCCAAAAATTAATGAGCTGCAGCGCCGTGCAAATGGCGTCGCTGCGCTGCAGCGACGCAGGGTCGCTCACTCCGTAAAGGTGCAACAGCAGCCGCCCGACCGGGTTGGCCGAGCGTGCGCAGTAGTCCAGCAGCTCGGCCTGGGTGCGGTAGCCGGCGCCTGCAAGGGTCTTTTCCACGTCTTGCACAAACGCATCCAGCAGGTCGTGCAGCAACTTGGGCGGCAACTGATGGTCCCGCAGCGCAATCCGAAGCGGTCCAAAAACCTGCGGCCAGCGCGCGATGAGCTCGGGGTGGTGGCCAGACGGCTGTGGCGCTGCGTGCGCATCGTGGGCGTGGGCTGCGGCGCCGGCCTGCACCAGCGCCTGGCGATACGCCTGCAAGTCTTGCAGGCGCTGCGTGCCACTGGTGCAGCCTTCATCGGCGAGGTCGTCGGCAGTGCGGGCAAAATGGTACAGGGCGGTGATCGGGGCGCGCAAATGCGCCGGGCACAGCCACGATGCCACCGGAAAGTTTTCGTAATGGGTAATCGGATCGGGCGTGGTGGGATCGGGCGTGGTGCGTGGTGCGGCATCAGACATCGGGCGATTTTGCACCGAAGTGCCAGTGGCAAATTTTTTCCAGGGCGTAACACCAGAAAGTAACGTCTATATACTGAGGTTCCTTTCAACCGCTCTGATTTTTTTCAAAGGAACGCTCTATGCAACGTGGTTTGACCACCCTCGCATCCGCCTGCCTCTTAGCCTTTGCCGGTATGGCCATGGCCGAAGAGTACAACCCCGTGCCCGCTGGCGACGCGCAGTACCGGGACTGCCTGGTAAGGGTCAACAAGCTTTACGAAGGAGGCACCGAAAAGAGCCCGATCGCGGGTCAGAACAAGGGGCAGGCCTATTGCACCTGCCTCTGGAATGAAACTCCGGATGACTTCCGTGGCAACTTGTCCAAATTTGCCGACAGTGAACGTGGCAAGAAGCTCGATCGGGTCTGCACCAAGTATTCCAACTGGGACTAGACCGCCCTTAACCGCCTCCCTAAGGGATGCGAACCGCCAGACTCCGCTTGCCCGGAAAACCGCTGCGCACAAGGATGCGCAGTTTTTCTTTGAAGCGGTTGTTGTAGGCAAAGTACACATCCGCCACGGCTTCGGACTCGGCTGCGCTTTCGCCGGTTTCGGTCCAGGCCGGGGCGTGCAGGCAGCCGACCGGAACCGCGCTCAGGATGGTTTGCCAATCGCGGCTGAGTGCATACCACTCGGATTGGCTGCGTGGCCGCTGGCCAAACCAACTCCGCAGGCCCAGGGCCACATCCAGCCAGGCGCCGTATTGTGACAGCAGTGCCGCGACCCCTTTCTGACCCGGCTTCGGGCAGCGCAGTGGCACCTGGCGAATGGCATGGCTGATCTCGTCACGTCCGGTCACTGCGTTGCGCTTGCTCCAGCGCGCAGGCTTGCCTGCAAGTCTGCCGAGCAGGGCATCAATCGCGATCCAGGGCAGTAGCACCAGGCACAGCACAGCAGCCACCAGGCGCGATACCCAGGGCACGCCCGAACCGGGTTTGCGCTGGAGGTCCAGCAACAGGCCGTCAGCACTCGCGACATAGGCGTGGGCATCAAGGCGTACATTGTGGAAACGCCCCGCATTGACGATGCAGTCTTCTAGTTCCAGACCCTCGCCGACCAGGGTGTGCGGCAGTACCACGCTGTGACTGACGCTTGCAGCGGGGCTAACAACCACGTCGTGCGTGAGTATGGTGCCCGCGCCGATACGTGCTCCGGCGCTCACATAGCAACGCGGCCCTATCAGCGCCGGGCCTTCGAGTTCAGCCCCGACCTGTACCACTGCGTCGGGCGCATGGGCACCCCATGGCGTACGAATCCAGGTGGCTGGCACGGCGTCCAGGTGGCTCTGCGCCAAGGCCAGTTGTTGCGCTTTCATGAGTTCACGCGCGCTGCGTGCGCTCGCAAAATGGCTCTGTTCGAGCAGGCGTAACCGCACCGGCGCATTGCACATCGTGGCGGCAAAGTTGGCCTGATCGCAGTGGGTCGAAATTGCGGCCAGCGCAGCCGGTGCAACGCTGCACCAGCCAGACCAGGCCAGGCCGTGCAACTCGGCCGTTGCCAGCACCTGGTCTTGCTCAAGCAAAGCGTGCAGGGCACTTGTCTCTATCCATTGG
>JAIPCE010000083.1 GCA_021738345.1 Rhodoferax sp.
GGCATCGATGCCTCGGGCAAGTATGTCTACATCGTCCGCGCCGCAGAAGATGCTTTGACCCTGCGTCAGATCAAGGGTGAATCACAGTGGTCCATGCAAGTCACTGCGCGCTATGAGTTCTAAGTATCTCGGACGATCCGAGCTCGCTGGGCCTGGATTGCGTAGCCCCAATCGAGGAGCAAGTCCTCCCGACAACGCAGCACCGCGAGCGAAGTGAAGCGCAACTGCAAGAGGTTGAGCAAGTGTGGGGACTTTTTGGGGCTCGACGTCTCGACGACTTGTCGCAGCCTGACGCTTGGGA
Organism: Rhodoferax sp.; assembly: GCA_021738345.1. Lineage (GTDB taxonomy): Bacteria > Pseudomonadota > Gammaproteobacteria > Burkholderiales > Burkholderiaceae_C > Allorhodoferax. The sequence continues at coordinate 302 of JAIPCE010000083.1, forward strand.
GAACCATTACTAATCATAGGCTGGCGTCGATTCGACGGGTGCGTCGGGTGATTTGGAGAGTTTTCTCTGGAAACAGCGTCAGACACAGGCGAACCCAGCAGGCAGTCAGCACATCGATATCCAATGCCTTGCTGTGAAAGAGGTGCAGCAGTCGGTGGTAGGCACCCTCGCGCAGGTTCAAGACCCGCACAAAGGTGGTGACGCCAAGGTTGTCAGAGCGACAACACAGCCCCATCAAGACCAGAGTCATCCAAACATGGGTGAGTGAGCGCTGACAGGCTGGTCGCAGGCAGCGCACTGCCTCCAGCCAAGGGGTCCATAGATTCATGAGTGCGACTCCTGGGTCTGCGCCAGCCCCTGTTAAAGCATAGTCACAAGCCGATAGCATTATAAAGCTATTGACCATAAAACGCTATACTTTGAACCTCAAAAACTACCCCGATTTGCACCATGGACACCCGCCGGGAAGCAACGCTGCAGCGACAGATCGAGAAGGTCAAAGCGGACCTTGCAGCGCTGGGCGACTTACGCCCGGGAAGTCTCTCGACCCAGTACAACGTGTGTGGCTCACCGGGCTGCCGCTGTAAAGCAACACCACCCATCAAGCACGGCCCCTACTACCAGGTCAGCTACACCCGCAAGGGCAAGAGCAGCACCAAGTTCGTCAAGAAGGAGGATTTGCCTGAAGTGCGCAAGCAGCTCAAGAACTACGAGCGCATGAAGCTGTTGATGGACAAATGGATCGACCTGGCAATGGAATTGTCAATACTGCGCTTGGCCAAGAAACCGCAGGAATGACAGCGAGAACTTAGCACTGTCCAGCTCGATAGTCTTTGCTTAGTTAGGTTAATTGGGTAGCTGTAGCGCGAGGGCGGTTGAGCGCAACAGTCTTCGCGCCTGTGAGAGTCGATATCTATCCTCTGCAGTTGGAGCCTTTGCTGAAGGTATGCCAACAAATATCCTCGCCAAACCGTCTGAATCGTCTGGCTCTTTGCGATCTAACCATTCCTCGGCGAGTTGAGAGCGAACAGAACAGATACCCAGGCCTGAGAAGCCGACTCGATGAGCGCCATCACGTTCAGTCGCAAACACCGTGACCAGCGCGAATCGACCTGGGGTGAGTCGCAAGCAGGCATGGTTAGCACGCAACGGCACCGGAATGGACATGCGAACAACCAGCTCCGCCAGCTCAAGGGACGGTCCGGCCCCCATTGGGGCAAACCATTCCTCAGCCGGTATATCCCTCGACGTCGTATGGACTGTTGCTCCGCACCCGATTAGCGCGGCGGGCAAGCATCCGACACCGTTGGTAGTGCAGGCCGCACCGCCGATGGTGGCGAGGTTGCGCATGTAGCGATCCCCCATCTTGGACGCAAGCCTGGCTAGTTCGCCAAGCCCTGAACGGACAATGCTTGATTCGGAGAGTTCACACAGCGTTGTGGCGGCACCAAGACTCAGAGTTCCGCGGTGTAGACCAACTCCTTTGAGATCATCCACGTGGGAGAGGCTTATCACCTGCAGGGGCATCCTGGAGTGACGCCACTGGGGAACCAGGTGCTGTCCACCTGCCAATACAACCGCTTTCGGGTAGTTCCGAATGTTTGCCTGTGCCGCTTCTAAAGTCCGGGGTCGAAGAAACTGAAAACTTGAATTGGCCATAAGTCAAAGCCCCGCCATTCGCTCTTCGGTCAGCATCTTTGCGGCAAGCAGAACGGCGTCCACAATCATTTGATAACCGGTACATCTGCAGAGAAGACCCGCGAATGAATCTCGAATTTCACTTTCAGTCGGCGCGACGTTCGCTTCCAAAAGCTCAATTGCAGCGACCACAAATGCTGGCTGACAATAACCACACTGAAATGGCTTAACGGACTTAAGCGCCTGCTGCAGCGCAGCGACAGGCTTGCGACCGCTGAGTTCAAGCCCATTCAGGGTAAAAATCTCCTTGCCCTCGACTTCCCTTGCAAGCATGCTGCAAGACTTAACCGAAGTGCCGCCGACTATCGCGACGCATGCTCCGCAATGACCTGTTTCGCAGGGTCTGGGCACGTCTTTGCATTGAATTGCGTCGCGCAACCAATCGAGTAAGGTCTCTGACCCCGGCGCCTGTTTCTGGAGGTCACCGTTCACAACACAAAATGCATAACGCGCACCAGTTTGTGCCGTGCCATTTCCATGTTCAGAGTCGTTCATTTCAGTAAAGCACCGGATTCAACAGGTTCCAGATGCGATCGGGGGTAGCAGGCATCTGAATCTGCGTTGCTTGCAACCCGATCTCTTTTTCGAGGGCATCTTGGAGAGCATTCATTACCGCAGGCGGTGCGCCGCTTGCACCAGACTCCCCGCAGCCCTTGATTCCGAGACGATTGGAGCCACGGCTTCCGTGATTCAACAAGACTTCAAATCGCGGCATGTGTTTCGCCTGCGGCAAGTTGTAGCTCCCGAAGTCACGCGTAAGGAGCCGACCCGTACATGAGTCAAAGCGGCAGTCTTCGTACAAGGACTGTCCAATGCCTTGGGCGATGCCGCCATGAACTTGGCTCTTAACGTTCCGCTGTGACACTATTTCGCCAAAATCGTTGACACACACGTAACGAAGCAGCGCAACCTCTCCAGTCGCAGGATCGACTTCCAGCTCGCATATGTGGCAGCCATTCCCGTAGGTACCCGCCTCAATCGTCGCGCAAGCTTCCACGGAAAAAACATGAGCGTTGCCAGACCGGTCGTTCGCGGCCTCGGCCAACTCGAGAAGAGTTGCGCGTCGAGACTTTGCAACAAAGTAGCCCTCACTCCAAGCCACGTTTTGCGGCACAACGCCCCAGCTGCGTGCGGCCCATAGTCGCGCCTTCTCTATGACAAGATCACCCGCCTGAAGAAGCGCAGTGGACCCTGCAAGGAGCGACTTTGAGCCTCCAGTCCCCGTACTTTGACGAAGCCGATCAGTGCGGCCTTGACGCACGAGAATTGCAGCTCGTGGTATTTGAAGGTGATCCGAAAGAATCTTCCTGTAAGAGAATCTATGCCCCTGTCCGCTGCTCTGCGTACCGATGTCCACTTGCAAGCTTCCCCCGGGCATAAAAGTGATTCGTGCGGACTCACGTGGCAGCCCGCCTGCCTCCTGGATGCGCGCGAGCGCCATTCCGCCGTTAGCTTCCAGATAGTTGGCGACACCAATTCCACGCAACCTCCCATTAGCTTTGCTACGGTGTTTTCGTTTTGGGTAGCTTGAATACTCAATCGCGATGGCAGCTTTTTCGAGATTGTCAAGAAAGAGTCCGCCGGATAGTCGGATGCCGGTAGCGGTTGTATAAGGAAAATCGTTAGGGCCAATCAGATTTCGTCGGCGTAACTCGACCTTATCCATCCCGATCTTAAACGCTGCTACATCAATGATTCGCTCGAGCGCATAGTTAGCTTCGGGTCGACCGGCCCCCCTATATGAGTCAACTGGTGGAGTATTCGAAAGAGCACCCTTCACCCGTGTGTAGAGACAGCCAATCTTGTAGGCGCCAGCGAGTAAGGGCGCTCCGCACGTGGTAGGGTTGAATGGGGCATAGTTCGAAAGAAACGCGCCAAGGTTTGCAGTGGTATCTGCTCGCAGCGCGAGGAACCTCGCGTCCCCATCCAGCGCGAGTTGGATGCGCGTTCTGTGATCCCTGCCCTGGGTGTCAGTTAGGAATGCTTCATCGCGAGTGCCGATCCACTTGACCGCGACACCAAGCCGCTCGGCAGCTAGCAGCACAAGCACTTGCTCTGGGTAAACAAATATTTTCGCGCCAAAGCTCCCCCCAACCCGCGGTGTGATGACATCAAGCGTGTCAGGATCCCATCCGAGTACGTCACGAGCAATCACATCTCTCGTCCAGTGCACCCCCTGCGTAGACGTGATTAAGACTCGACGTCCAGACGAAAGGTCAGTCCATCCGATCGCTGCACGGGTTTCGAGTGGCGATACGACGACCCTATTGTTTGTGATTTCCAGCTCAACTACTGTTGAGGCACCTTTGATCGCTGATTCAACCCTTGCTTCGTCACCCATTTGCCAGTCGAAGCAAAGATTTCTGGGAATGCCATTCCATATATTTGGAGCGCCGTCCAACAAAGCCAGTGCGGCATCTGTGACGGCTGGCAAGGGACGATAAGCGACGACGACCGCACGTGCAGCGTCAAGGGCGGTTCGAAGGCTCGTTGCTATCACCAGCACGACAGCCTCACCTTCATGGCGTACCTTGTCGAGTGCCAACAGCCGTCGTGGAGGATTCGCGCGAGGCGTGCCATCATGATTTATAAGAGGCACGATACAGGGAATCGCCTGAACGTTCGCCGGAATATCTGCTGCCGTCCAAATACCGACAACCCCTTCTACTTGGCTTGCGCTTGTATCAATTGACAGTATTTCTGCGTGAGCGTGAGGCGACCGAACAAATGCCGCGTGTAAGCATGCGGATGGCGTTATGTCTTCCGTATAGCAGCCACCAGCTTGCGCTTCGCGCAGCCATTCAGGCTCTGGAGCTCCACCGATACCCTCGGATTTCATGTCAAAAGCCGGGAGTCTTCGGGCGACCAGCGAACTTTCACCAGAGAGCCCTCGAGGACGCCGCTTCCGCGAAACCCGGAAGAATTAGGAACCATTACCAGCAAATGTTCACCCGTGCTCAAGATCAGCCGACACTCAATGACAGGTCCCAAATATGTAAAAAGCTCAATAGTGGCATCCAACGTATTAAGGGTAGGGTCGTCCACCTCTTCAAACGACACGATCTTGGCTCGCTCCGGCCTGAAGCTCAGACAGTTCGAGGCGTTGGGACCGATGCCAGTAGTCTTCAAAACGACTCCACCGAGCGTTCTGAAACCGGTAGGACCTTCTCGTCGGCCCTCGAGAAAGTTTGTCTTCCCCATGAATTCGGCCACGAACCTGTTTACGGGCTCCTCGTAAAGTTGAGCAGGCGGCCCAATCTGTTCCGCGAGCCCTTTGCTCATGACTACAAGCCTATCAGCCATGCTAAGGGCCTCGTCCTGGTCGTGCGTGACTATAAGAGTTGTTAAGCCCAGCTCCTTTTGAAGCAGCCTAATTTCGGCGCGAACTTCGTGGCGAAGTCTCGCATCCAACGCTGACAGCGGTTCATCTAATAACAGTACATCTGGATTGATCGCCATTGCGCGCGCTAACGCAACTCGTTGCTGCTGACCGCCTGAGAGCTGCTTTGGCAAACGGTCCGCGAACGCGCCCAGCCGAACTCGCTGCAACGCCTCATTAACGCGGCTTTGAATCTCCGCCGTTGGCAGAGTACGCATCTCTAACCCGAAAGCCACATTCTTGGCGACAGACATATGAGGAAAGAGCGCATAACCCTGGAATACCATGCCAATATTGCGCTTGTGCGCAGGCACATTGGTGATGTCTCTTCCGCTAATCGTAATGTGACCGCGGGTCACCGAAACGAAACCAGCAAGCATACGCAGCGTCGTGGTTTTTCCGCAGCCACTTGGCCCCAGAAGAGCGACCATTTCACCCTTGTTCACTGATAGATTGAAGTCAGTTACTGCTGGATGCGAGGAGCCATAGCGCTTCTCAATATTGTGGAATTGAATGTATGACATTGGATGGTTTTCAGAATGCACTGCTTAGCTTGACGTACCTGTCAGAAACGACTAGTGCGATGCCGATGATAAGAATTTGAACGGTTGCGACAGCAGCGACGGTTGGGTCGAGGTTCCACTCAAGATAGTTGATGATCGCGATCGGCAGGGTTGTGCGACCGGGACCAACCAGGAAGAGAGACTTTTCAAGATCGGTGAATGAAACGATAAAGCTGAACAGGGCGCCAGCTACCAGGCCAGGCCTCGCCATTGGAAGCGTGATTCGCCAGAACGTCACTAGCGGTCTGGCGCCTAGATTCTGCGCAGCCTCTTCGACACTTTCGGGCACCGAAATCAGCGACGTCGTAACGAGCCTTACTACCCACGGAATGACGATCACCACGTGCGCGGCAATCAATCCTGGCAATGTTGCTACAAGCTGGATTCCAGACACCATCTCAAGCTGGATGAAGTATAGATAGACCGCACTCCCAGCGACGACACCTGGAACCATCATTGGAGAGAGGAGCAAATTACTTATTACGCTTTTTCCGCGAAAGTTTGTCCTAGCGAGCGCAAGCGCCGCAGGCACCCCAATCGCTAGCCCGATAGATGTGGCGATGAGCGCGACTTGAAGACTTAGGAGGAAACCGTCTCGGAAATCGACAAGTGCCCACGCATTTGCGTACCACCGGAGCGAGTAGTCTGTCGGGGGAAATCCAATGATCTTGTTAGCAAATGAACTGACCCATACAACTGCAAAAAGCGGGGCGATCACAAATCCTAAGGTTACGACGATTGCACTGTAGTAAGCCAGTGTTTTGAGCGAGATTCTCATGTGCGACTCATTTCTGCGGCGGATGTTGATGTGCGGTTCATAAACCATGAACACAACAAAGTGAGGAGCAGCGTGGTCAGCATGAGAACAATTGCCATTGCTGCGCCAAACGGCCAGTTGTTAGCTTTGGTGATTTGCTCGTAGACTTTCGGCGCCATCATGTGAAAGGTTGGACCTCCTATCAGTACTGGAGTAGCGTAAGCATTCATGCCCATGATGAAGCACAATACCGTGCCAACGATCACGCCTGGCATCGCGAGTGGCAGGAGCACGCGCGAAAATACCTTTAAATGACTTGCGCCCATCCCTTTGGCTGCTTCTTCAAGTGAAGGATTGATGGATTCAATCACGCTCTGCAACGTGATGATCATGAAAGGCAACTGCACGGAAATCGTGCCTATCAAAACTGCCAAGTCTGTATACAGCAGTCTATATGGCTGCGCGCTCAGCCCCGACCACATAACAGCCGCATTGATCACACCTCGGTCTCCAAGGAGGACCATCCAACCGGCTACTCGTACAGCGTTTCCCATTAAAAGTGGCAGGATCACGGCGATGATGAGAAAGCTTTTCATGCGTGCCGACTGAGTTCGTGCGATAAAGTAAGCGGGGAGAAATCCCAAGGCAAGACAGATGATGGTACTGACCACCCCGACGTATATGGTTCGCCCTAGTACGTCCCGATAGAATGAATCGTTGACAAATTTCGAGTAGTTTTCAAGCGTGAAAGCTTCAATCATTAGTGAACTAGGATCGAAACGATTTAAGCTGTAGCGGAGTAGCAATAGAAGCGGTGCAACAACCAGAATGAGGGCTGCGATCGTCGAAGGCGCCAAGAGAGCTCCGGTCACGCCGCCACGTGGCCTCAGTAAGTTGTTGTGTACCGCTTCAGTCATGTTCGCCTCAAACCTTGATGTTCTTGTTCCACCACTCGAGCCATTGCGGCGTGTTTTTGGCCGCGTAGTCATAGTCGACCATATGCAAGCGTTTACGTTCGTCTTCCTTGAACTCGACTTGGCTACGTATCTTTTCCGATAAGCCCGCGTTTGTGACCGAAGGGGCATAGTAGGTCAGTTCGGCCAGGCTTTTGCAAGAGGCCGGCGCCAACATCTCATTGATGTATCGATAGGCCAAATCTTTGTTTGGCGCCTTTTTTGGAATCACCACTCCAAACTGGATGGCGATGCCGCCTTCTTTTGGATAGGCACCTCGGATGGGTAGCCCATCCGCCTCCCACTGTGCAGCGCGCGCCTTGTAATTTGCGGAGATCCACACCTCCTCGGACTGCATCGCGGCTGCAAGTTGCTGATGAGAGGGATATATCCGCGGTTGGACTTTGCCTTTCAGGGCGAGTAGCGTCGGGAAGGCTGTCGAGACGTCCTTCATTGAGCCCCCTGAAATCAACGCGAATGCGTAGAGGTAGTTGAAATATATCTGATCGATCAGCCCGACTCGTCCTGCGTATTCCGGCTTCATCAAATCTGCGTAAGAGGTCGGTGGGGTGGCAATCTTGTTCGGGTTGTAGATCAACTCAACGCCACTGAAAACCCATGGCACAAAGAACCGGTTGCGTATTCCAGACATCACCACCATTGAGGCAGCATTTGGGATCTTGCTGTAGTCGATTTCCTGCAAGGCACCTTGCGCTTGGAGTTCGTAGGCATCGGCGTCGGTGAAATGCGCAATGTCCACGCTGCCTCGCGGCAGGTTTCGCTCGGCCAACAACTTGGACTTGCGCGCCGGCGCTGCGGCGAGGTCCCGCCGGACCGTAATGCCATTGTTCTCAAGTGCCGGCGTCTCCATTGCCTTCATGACATTGCTGTTCCAGTCTCCACCCCAGTTCGAGACGACCAGTTCTCCTTGGGTTTGCCCAAAAGAGGTCAGCGGTGAAGCGGCTGCAACCAGGCCCGCGCTCGCGCCCGCCGCTGCTTGAATGAAGTGGCGCCGAGCTGGCGACAAAGGTAAATTACTTGCCATGTAGTGCTCCAAAGTTAAAGGTTTGCCCGATTGGGAGTCTCTACTTTGCCTTTCAAATCGTTCTATAATGTTTCTATATAATTTCTGAAATATTTCCATTAAAGTGCTTCGGCGTGACAGAACCAATATTGCTCGTCGAAGACGATGAAACTTTTAGCGCGATAGTGGCGGGGTATCTTGAGTCTGAGGGATGGGCGGTAGAGGTGGTCACCACCGGACATGAAATGCTGCGTCGGGTCTCGAATCGGATTTACGGGGTAGTTCTGCTAGACCTAGGGTTGCCTGATGAAGATGGACTGGCGCTGCTGCGAAAGTTGGTCGGGCGCTGCAATGTTCCGGTTATGGTCGTGACGGGTAGAAATAGCGACGATACGAGAATTGCGGCTTTCGAACTAGGCGCGGCGGACATACTCACCAAACCTCTGAATCCGCGTGAGTTGCGCTACAGGGTGCTCAACTTGCTCCAACGCCGAGCAGTCTCTACGCTTCCCGAGCATCTTGACTTTGGATCGTGGCGGATTGACATACCTTTCCGAACTGTGGAATTTGGCCCGATGGGGCCGCGATGTCATCTCACCAAAGCAGAGTTCGACACTTTAGTGTTTCTATTGCGCGGAAATGGAAGGGTCTACTCAAGAGCTCAAATCCTTGACGCCGTAACAGCATCCAATGGGCCGGAATCTGACCGGGCGGTGGATATTCTTATCAGCCGCTTGAGACGTAAACTTCGTTTAGATGCCACTTCGGACGTAACCATAACGACGGTGCGAGGGCTTGGTTATCGTGTCGATCACGCGCGGGCCAAATAATGGCTCACCGTGTCAGCGCCGCGCTCTCGGAGATGCCAAAACAGGTGCGAGACGCAGAAGCTGTTCATCGAGTACCTGCAGGCTATCTCGCGCTGCCCTGTGTAAGCTTTCAACATGTGTGGCAATTGCAACTTGTTCGCCAGCAGATGCGCCTCGGGAACCTAACAAGGTGTCGACTGTTCGAGCACAATTACCGAGATGCCCAAAGCCAAGCTGAGGAGCGGTACCCGCGACTCGATGAGCCACTCGGCGAAGCACTTTAGGCTCTTCGAGCGAGGTCGCAGCGGCCAACTCGAATAACTTTTTGGCTGACTTTACGCTTTGTGTGAAGCGTGGAGTGCCGATATCTCCTAAAAGCTGCGCCAAAGATTTTTGCGCATCTAAAGTTGTCGATCCGACCACCTCACCGAATTTTGAGCCAGCAAAAACCTCCAAAACATCCGTTCGACCTCCGCGAACTTTGTCGGCCGCCCAGTGAAGCACCTGTTGTAACTGATCAATAAATACGGGCTTCTGCAGGATCGCGTCGATCCCTGCATGCCGACATGCCACCAAACTGTCCGGCACTACATTGCCAGTAAGGGCAACCAGGATTAGGTTGCCGAAATCCCTGTCTGCTTCGTTGCGGAGTCTCGCCGCGATGTCAAAACCAGACTCTCCGGGCATCATGAGATCCAAGAGCAATAGGTCAAGGGCTTCGCTTTTAACCTTTTCCGCAATGTGGCGACCATCCTCAAAGATGATGGCGTGATGGCCAAGACGCTGCACAAGCGCCTGAGCAACGCTACGATTCAATGCGTCGTCATCTACGATTCCAATGCGCAGCGGGGTTACAGCATCGGGCGACTGATCGACAGGAGGAGCCTGGACTGAGGCATCCACTATTCGCAAAGGCAAATCAAACCAAAAGCGGCTGCCGCGTCCACGCTCGCTATCGACACCGATAACGCCGCCCATGGCGACCACTAGTTGTTTGCAGATAGCGAGCCCGAGCCCTGTACTGCTTGGCTGCTGTATGCCGGCCTGAACGAAATACTCAAAAAGCCCGCGCTGATCTTCTGGCGAAATACCAATTCCTTGGTCCTCAACCTCAAAATGGAGCTTCCCCTCATGCAGCGAGAGTCGAATTGCCACAGTTCCTTGTCCCGCATGCTTCAATGCATTTCCGGCGAGGTTCGCGAGTACCTGGAGAATTCGACCTGAATCCGCCTCGACCCATTCAGGAACGTCGGAGGATACCTCCCAGCGCAAGGCAATCTGGAGTTGGGCAGCCTGGAGTTCCAGCTCCGCTCGCAGCGTGTGTAGCAGGTCTCGCGGACTTAATGCCCCCACTTTGACGGCAACACCAATAGCTTCATTCTTAAGATAGTCCAGCAAATCCGTAAGAACCGCTGTAAGGCGCCTGGTAGATTGCAGCATCAAGTCTGCGTGACTGCTTTGAGACTTGGATTCAGCATTTAAAGCAAGCAACTGCGCCAAACCTGCAATTCCATTCAACCCGTTGCGCACTTCATGACTGAAAGTCGCCAAGAAGCGTGCCATTGAGCGAGAAGTTGACTCTGCAATTAGCATCGCTCGTCGCAATGCTTCCTCCCTCTCTTTCAACAAGGTGATATCAGCACGGATACTGGTAACGCCGCCCGAACGCGTGCGCCGCTCGCTCAACTGTATCCAGCGACCGTCATTCAAATGTTGTTCGAAAAACCCTTCACCCTTGTCGTGAAACTCAATTCGCCGTTGCAGCCAATCTTCCGCACCTTCCGCATGGCGAAACTGTCCGCGTTCTACGGCGGACGTTGAGATTTCCCGGAATGTAATTCCAGGGCGAAGGAGGTTTGCGATGGTTGGATAGAGCTGAGAGTACCGGGGATTCGCAATTAACAGGCGGTCGTCCGCGTCGTAAAGGACAAACGCTTCTGGTAACGAGTCGATGCCTTCTTCCAACCATTTGACATATGCCGCCAACTTTCCCACTGCTCGCCTTTGATTGGTGAGCTGAATTAGAAAGCCATGGGTGGCTGAGGAATGAAGAATCTGCACGGTTCGTCGACCTACTTCAACCGGATCAGGACCATGCCCATCATCAGGGTTGCGGTGCAACGCATCGCAAAACGTGGGTGGCAGCGCACGGCGTGCGACGATCACATCACGTCTGCCGCTTGCAGGCCTGGAAATTGGGCCTGTGATACGCAACGTTCCAAGTTCATCTAGCTCCCAAGCATAGACAGCACATGCGAAAGAATCAACATGCGGAATAGGTTGTCGAGTGGTCATTGGAATAGATGAATATCAGGTCCAAAACAGTTTTTCAAACCCCTATTCTGACCTAGCCTGATCTTCACCTGCGTCAAGGCGATGATATGTAGTCCCTGTTTTGTGGTGGTGGAAACGATCAAACTGACCACAACCTCCCTGCTGGCCAGTGGACGCCCGCGCCAGTTGGCTGAGATGGCAAAACATGCGGTCTTCAATTTTGCTCGGCGTTGTTGCACGGATCACGTTGCAGATGAGGTTGCCCCAACCCCACGGTGGCCTATGCCACCAGGACTGAAGTACGGACGGAATTCGGGCGTCCGGCACTCAGCATGCGGTTGAGCACTGCAACCGCGACGGCCGCTTCGGTGCGCTGACCTCGCCAATCGCGGGCACGTAGCCTGGGTCCAATAATCGACTTGTAACGGCCCATCGTGGTTTCCACCAACGCACGTGTGCCATAGCCGACGGCCTCCTGCCGGCCCACGCGACCCAGGCTTTGAATCATGAGAAGGTGCGTATCTCGCGTTGTGGGATTGGTCTCGAATTGTGCGCTTGGCTGTGCTGTTGCGCGCGGCGGTAGGACGACGTTGATTTGTGGATCACGTTTGACAATGGTCTCGTAGGTTGGTTCCCCGTCATAGGCGCCATCGGCCGTGACCTGACCTATCTCCTGTTCGATCTGGTCAAGCAGCGGGCCCACCTGAGATGGGTCATCAACGTCCTGCTCTGTCAGTATCGATGCCACTATCAGCCCAGTGTTGGCGTCCACCGCCAGATGCAGTTTCCTCCAGCTACGGCGTAACTTCTGGCCATGCTTTTCCTGCAACCACTCACCCACACCAAACACCTTCAGACCGGTGCTGTCGATCAATATGTGCGCTGAGCCCGCAGGCAGCACGCATTGCTTGGAAATCGCCTTCAAGCTCATGGCGCGTCGACTCAACGTACTGTGATCGGGGGCCTTCAGATCCAACCCCAGTAGCTCAAGAATTGATGCCATCAAGCCTTCTGTTTGTCGCAGCGGCTGACGAAATACCAAGCGCAACATCAGGCTGGTTTCAATGGCAAGATCCGAATAGCTGCTCTGTCCACCGCGCGTGGTGCGTGGCTCAGCTGCCCAACAATCAATCGCCTCGGGGGTGCCCACATAGTCAGGCTGCCACGAGAGCGAAGTGCCGCGTCATACTCACGCCAGTTTCGCACCTTGAACTTCATCTTGGGAATGTGATGGCGGCCTTTGGTGTTGTGTTTGTTGGGCATACGCTGGATTGGCCGTGATGATCAGGGACGATGAGCCTAACAGGCCGCCGTTGGACTAGCCTTCCAATGCGGCGGGACTGTGACCTATCAGTTTCATCAGATTGGGGACCATGCCCAATTGCCTGTGAACGGCGCCAAGCAGGGGCTTGGATGCTTCAACGGAGTTGTCAACGGTGGGGATGCTGATACGGGACATGGTGATTTCCTTCAATGGTTACAGTTGTTTGGGATTTGTCTTCGCTGCGTTATCAGCGAATGGATGAACTGTATTTAGTTCTTTGAAAATAGAGAATCACCTATAGAATCAATTCACCATTCCATCGATCGGAATACTATGGACAGATTTCACCTGATCAATGTTTTGTCGCTGTGGTGGACACCAATGGGTTTGCAGGGGCTGCGCGCAAGCTAAACATGTCTCCGCCAGCAGTGACCCGAGCCATCAATGAGCTTGAAACTCATCTGGGGCTTCGACTTCTGACTCGCACCACCCGTACTGTTCGTGTCACCGACGCAGGTGAACGCTACGTGCAGGATTGCAAACGCATCCTGGCGGAGATGCTCGAAGCGGATGAGTCCGTCAGTGGCATGCATTCATCTCCCCGGGGACGGTTAACAATAACGGCTCCTGTGCTGTTTGGCGGGATGTACGTCACGCCCATCGTCACCGAATACTTAATCCGCTGCCCCGAGGTGAGTGCGTCCTGCCTGTTCCTGGACCGTGTCGTGAATTTGCTGGATGAAGGCGTGGACGTTGCTGTGCGCATTGGGGAGTTGCCGGATTCGACCATGCAGGCGATGTGTGTGGGGCAAGTCAGGAGAGTCATCTGCGCATCTCCTCAATATCTCGCCAAGCATGGCATTCCGATCTCACCGGATGATCTACACCAGCACACTATTGTTTCGGCCAGCAGCGTGACTCCCAATCCAGAATGGAAGTTGGTAGAAAACGGTGAGCCCAGAAGCGTTCGGCTTCAGGCCCGGATGATTACGACAACCAACGATTCTGCCGTTGCAGCAGCCGTGGGTGGGTTTGGATTAACTCGCCTGCTTTCGTATCAAGTAGCCGAGCACTTGCGGACGGGCAAGTTGAAGACGGTACTGCCGGACTATGAACCGGCTGCTTTGCCTGTACATACCTGTACATATCGTGCACAGAGAAGGCAGACAAGCGCCGCAGCGGGTTCGCGCGTTTCTGGACTTGGCAATTGAGCGGTTAAGGCAGGACGCTACGCTCAATTAGGTATAAGTTGCGCAGCCGAAATCGAACGCCCGGTTTTCTCGCCTGCGAGCACCCGCTTTGGTCACGTTGCCGAAGTTCGGGACGGTCGACTGGTCGGCGCTCCAAATGCTGACTTTGGACTTCCCGGAACCGGGCATTGGTGGCCGTCAGCAACCGCTGCAGTGCTGACCGCCACGGACAAAAACTGATCCTCACCCGCGAATGACTGCTTCGAAGTTTTGGCGTTGGGCAAATGACAAAATTGGACTGGGTCCGGCTATGACCGCTTTGGAGAAAACTGTTCAATTTGTTTGTGTTCGGCGACCGACCGCAACCGCTGCTCTGGAGCCGATCAGGACGAAGTTTCATCGCTTCGGACTGAGTGACTGGAATGGAGAAATCGGTTCGTTCTATGACCCCAGTGGAGGCGACATCACGAGCGGCAGGACCTGGTCAAACGCAGGCGCCTACTTTGATGAAATGGTAACCACATAGCCGACTGTCGGTCTGTACATGCGAATGCCCGGTTTCGAGAAGGCAGTTCTGAAAGTCGACGGTCGGCTGAGGGTCTTCTGGAGTCAACCAAATTTCTCGGAAGCCGACGGTCGAAAATGAACGTCAGCAATGGAGAAACCGGTAGACCCGCTTGGCAGCTGGAGCCGCCGTCCGCCAGTATCCGTTTCCGAGAAGTCTAATTCCATGATTTGAGGTACCGACCAGCTGAACGTCGGCAACTTCGGCAACGTGCCCACTGCTGACTTACGGCACTGTGACAGTGGTTTACAGATTTCATCTGCAAATCGGGAAGCCGACGTTGAGAGACACCTGTCACGTCTTTCAAGCTTCACACGCACGGACTTCGGCCAATTGGCTAAGCTGTCCTTTAAATGCATCGTTCACAGCGAAAGAAGTGCCTGCCTGAATTTACGCCGATCGCACTAACTAGCGTGGTGGGGAGGTGGTAATAGCTCTGGCGGTTTCTATGAGCAATTGGGCCAGTTCCTGTTGCCCTGTTTCAAGTGTCCAGCGGCTTGTAGGCAATGAAATATTGATTGCACCAAGCACGCCACCATTTGCATCGACGAGTGGTGCTGCAATGTTAATGTCGCCTCTGAAATACTCTTCATTTGCCCATGCATAACCTGCAACTTTTGCGTCCGAAATTCTTTGAAGCAGTACTTTTGGATTTACCTCCGTATTTGGTGCAATCTTGGTCAGATCAGATTTAGCAATGTAGTCTAGTGCAACATTGACTGGCAAAGCAGAAAGGTATGCTCTTCCCGAGGCAGTGCAAAACATCGGCAGTCTGCGTCCGACAGGCATATGAATTGAAATATTTTTCTGACTGGGAAACCGCGCAACAAAGACCATGTCTGTCTCAAGAGGTTCAGACAAATTTACCGTTTCTCCGGATTTTCTGTTCAACTCTAGCAAAAACGGGTTGG
Organism: Rhodoferax sp.; assembly: GCA_021738345.1. Lineage (GTDB taxonomy): Bacteria > Pseudomonadota > Gammaproteobacteria > Burkholderiales > Burkholderiaceae_C > Allorhodoferax. The sequence continues at coordinate 15,689 of JAIPCE010000083.1, forward strand.
CATGGTCAATTAGCCAATTGGCTTGAAGATAGCCAAACCCCAATGCCAAACATTTCGGGGTTAGGAAGAACTTCCTCCTGTCCGCATCCTTTCTTAGGTAGCCCATAACTTCAAGTGAATAGGTGAACCTTTGGGCGGCACTCTTTGACATGCCAGTCGCCCCTGCAATTTCCGGCAAATTCATCGCGCGCCGATGGTTCCCGATTGCCAAGATGACGGCGAGCCCCTTCTCAAGCGAATTATTGAAAAGCGGCGAATCCCTTGGATCATCGTCCGGAGGAAGCGAATGCGTATTGTTCATTACCAATTTTTGTTTCCTGCACAGATATGTTGCATGTCATCGCCTCGACAGACCAAAGTATGGATTCTCTGGTTCGTGCTTCTTTTGAAGCACCATGTTACTTACGATTTTAGCCGCACCGCAGGCAAACGTCCATCCGAGTGATCCGTGTCCTGAGTTGACCCAAACTCCGCTGTCTTGGGATCCGAACATAAGGGGGGGGCCATCATGCGTCATCGCGCGTAGCCCTGACCATACCAACTCCTCGGGCGCATCCGCGAAATTCGGGAAAAAATCTGCAGTTGTTCTGCGGATGACTCCAATACGTTCGGGAGATATTGTCATGTCGTATCCTGCTATGTCGGCAATGCCCGCCGCGCGTAGTTGATTGTTGATTGGCGACATAAATACTTTTCGCGCCTCATCTGAGATTGACATACTCGGCAGCAGTGAAGTCGATTGCTTTAGTGTGATTGAGTATCCTTTGACGGGATACATTGGAAGCGCAATGCCCAGGGGCTTAAGTAAACGCATGGACTCGATGCCAGCCGCCACCACGATTGCATCGGCGGTGATGCCCCCCTTGTCAGTCGATACTTCGCAATGGCCTGGCCTCATTTGGATGACCTTAATTACAAACTCATGTCGAAATTGAACACCCATGCCAACAAGGTGTCTAGCCAAGGACAAGGTGAACTCGCGACAGTCAGCAGTGGCATCGTCCTTTGACAAGATCGCGCCGACCGCATTAAGGTTGTCCCAGTCCACGGCAGGTTCGAGCTTTTCGCATTCGGCAACGCTGAGCGCTTCCATCTCTAGCCCAAGTGAGCGGAGTGTGCTCAAGTCAGTTCGTGCACGTTTGAACTCTTTGTCGCTGTCATAGACAGTCAGAAGCCCCTGACGAATTTGACCATATGCAAGTCCAATAGTCCTCTCCAAAGTTTGCCGCTCGGCTGAGCTTGCTATTCCCAATTCGATCATCGATTGGCGTTTCGATGAAGTGTGATTTGAGAAAGCGGCTTTCGTGAACCCAGCGAGCCACGCCCACAGAGCCGGGTCATTGCTCAGATGCAATTTGAACGCCGAGTCGCTTGAGTAATAGCCTTTAAGTGTCTTCGCAAGTGCCCGAGGCGACGCCCAAGGGCCAGCCCTGCTTGCTGTCATAGAACCGGCATTGCCGAAACTTGCGCCCATAGCTGGTTCCGGGTGTTGGTCGACAACTACTACCTCGACACCTGCTTTCGCGAAGTAGTAGGCTGTTGTCACACCAACAACACCGGAACCTATCACGATGACTTTCATACATCTACCTCATGTAGGTTGAATTCGACTCGTCTACCGGTCGAATAGGGTTTGATCTGGTTCCTCTATTGTATTGCATAACGATATGCGAAGATCGCTCTACAACTCACCAATATCGCTTGACAGTTCGCCACTATTGTTTTGTAATCGACATGTCAACAGTGTGTAGGACGCTAAAACGACACCGTTTGCCACTCGTGCCATTGATGACTGCCAAGTGTCTGAATTGACCACAAGACTCCGTCACAAGGGTCAGGTGGTACCCCATTAACGTAAATAGGAGAAAAGTATGATGAGCTCACTGTTAAAGAATCTCACTTGCGCAGCTTTGACTGTGCTATTTATTGGTACACCAGTGCACGCACAAGCACTAAAGGCGGGGTCCACTCCTACAGGTGTCCCGTTTACCTTTTTGGACACGAAGACCAACAGCATTCAGGGGGTCATAGTTGACCTGACCCAGGCCATAGCAAAAGACCAAAAGCTAATCATTGAAATCCAGGGAATGCCGTTTAGTGCGCTGATCCCCTCTCTCACAAGTAGCAAGATTGACATCATTGC
>JAIPCE010000084.1 GCA_021738345.1 Rhodoferax sp.
GCCCACCTTCAACTGGCCGTCAATGTGAGCGCGCGGCAATTTCGTTCTCCGGATTTTGTCGCGCAGGTGCACAGCATTCTGATAGAGACCGGCATCCGCCCCCAATCGCTCAAACTGGAGCTGACCGAGAGCCTGGTGCTGGACAACATCCGCGACACCATAGAAAAAATGCATGAACTCAAGGCACTGGGCGTGCGTTTTTCCATGGATGATTTCGGCACAGGCTACTCGTCGCTGTCTTACCTCACCCGCTTGCCGCTGGACCAGCTCAAGATTGACCAATCATTTGTGCGCAATATCGGTCAGCAGGCCTCAGACCTGGTGGTCATAGAAACCATCATCGGTCTGGCCAGGAGCCTGGGGCTAGAAGTCATCGCCGAGGGGGTCGAGACCACCGAGCAGCGCGACTTTTTGCAGCGCCACGGCTGCTTGATGTACCAGGGCTACCTGTTCGGCAAACCCATGCCCCTGAACGAGTTTCACCATGCGCTGCATGCCAGCCAAGTCGCCTTGTAGTCGTGCAGGTGATGCCAACCAGGGTCGGGGCTTGCTGCGCTTTCCCTGCACGGATGCCCTCTTTGCGAGTCGACCGAATGCGCTCCAATCGAACGAAGCTGGCAAATGAAACTCTGCGTGTGGCACACGGTTCACCAGGTTCAAGCTTTGCCAGCACATGCACGGCAAGAGCCCTGCTTACCCGCAGAAAATGACGCACGCCAGAAATGCAGACATCCTGATCCCGTCAGAATCGTGGTGGCACCGATTTTCTTGCACGAGTGCCAGGACTTTCCGGAAAGTTGAAATGCTCTCCCAAGGCGGATTAGGATGTCTGAGGCGACAAAGTAGTCGTGTCCACAGTCGTCACACCAAGCTCTGGCAAAGCCGTGGGTAAAAATACCGCACTCCAGATATTTGCGAAAGACCTGGCCAAATCGAGTCGTTCTGTGACTTTTTGGCGCCAAATTGCCTAGCTGGTGGTGGCCCCCGCATTGATGCCATTGCTCAGGAAATGCGCCACGAATTGACGATCAAAGGTATCGATGTGCTCGGTCAGCCACATCTTGATGAAGCCCGCCAGGTCTTCTGAAACATCGTGGTCCTGCGCGAGTTGTCGGAACCGCTTGAGCTTTTTCGCCAATTCGCGGTGTGCCGACACATGGGCATCGGTCTTTGGAAAGGAAAGGAGTTGCATGAGGCTCTCCTCCACCGAGAAATGAATCCGGGTCTCCATGTCCAGCTCAGCCAGGATCGCGTTGACCGCGTAACCGTAATTCTTGTCGATGGAGTGCCTCAGACGCTCCAGCAAAGAATAAAGCCGACTGTGTTGCAAGTCGATTTCGGCGATACCGATCTCGAATTCGGCGGGCAATGGGGTGTCATAAGGATTCATCATATTTTACGGATAGACCTTTCAACTGCACGAGCGGCAGTATCGCATCTTGAACAGGCTTCGAATCCCGGGGAAACCCTGGATTTCCTGCCCGCATGGCAGGTTCGCCATGAAAAAGCGTCGTCCAGAAGGGCGCTGTCCTGGGGAGGAATGGGCTCGGCGCAGGTCTACCCAGCATAGAGTCAGAGTCGCCCATTCGATCACTCACCAACTGACGCGCTGATCCACCTCGTAATCCGGTGCGCGTTGTGCAGCCCCATTCCAATCTGTTGCCAAGTCTGGCTCGATCTGCAGCACCCCTTCATCCGTCTGCGCGTCGCAGTCCTCCCACAGCGGTGGCCCGCGTGCCGGGGAAATGCCAAAGCCAATGCCCGGCTTGGATAAGGCGGATCACAAATGGCTACTACCGGTATGTGCCTGTTGAAGTCAGTCGACCAAAATATTTCCCGTTTTCACTTGACGGGCGCCAGTAGACCCATTGCGGTAGTAGCGACTTGCGCTCTGGTGCCTCCAAAGCGGGCGTTAGATTTTGCAAAACGACGGTCGGCATTCTGGTCACCACATCGCAAAACCAGGCAGCAGCGTTTGACCAGTTGTAGCCATTCAGAGCGATCGCCCCATTACTGTCATTGGCGAATGTCGGTACCCCGAAACATAGCCGCCAGTCTTCTTGCCTTGCGCCTCATCACGCAAGCGCTACTGGATCGGACGGCGTACAAGCGCCTGTGAAACGCCAGAAAGACCCAGCTTTCCTTCACCCGGTGCATGTCATCTAACGTAATCTCAGCGAGGATCTCTTTCCAGGTGAGTTCGTGTTCGCTTCTTGTTACATTGCAATCCCGCCAAATCAAATTACTCACTGGTTTCCTTAAGCTACTTCTGGAACAGCTAGCAATTCCAATAACGCCTGACTACTTGCCCTGGGTTGGTAGATGCGGAACATCAGAACGTAATCTCCAATGGGTGCGGGCAACCAGTTCGCCAACCCACGCGGTGGTGGAGCGTGTGAAATGTCGATCTGAAGAACTCCTCCAGTTTCCCGCTGAAGACCCAGCGTTCGGTCGCCAATTGCGTAACGGTTGATCGCGTTGTCCACGAAAAAGAAGTTGCTGGCGTCATACAAAGACAGTGACCAGAACGTCCCTAGGTCTTTCAAACGATCCGAGTTCATGACGAGAGCGACATGTCGGCTGCCGTTCAAGTTCGAACCGTCATGACTCCTAGAAATACTGAAATAAAGCGCCTCTGTTGGTGGCAAGGCTCCCAGCCCGCGCAAAGCGGTGGCCGCGCGCAACAAGTCATCGTCACCGTAGACGCCCACCCCATCGACTACCCAGCCTGGGCTTTGCGCTCCAGCAGCCAATGATTGTGCTGCACGCTTACGCACCGCTGCAGCGGCAAGCGCGACTCCACTCTCTGCAGCAACCTGCAAACCGCGTTGCCGGATGGTTTGTGCTGGACTGTGTCCATCCGTGAATCCCAAGCCAGACAATAGTGCTCGCCATGAAGCCTGGTTGATCAAACGGGGGTTGTCCGCGCTCAGCCCCACGATTTCATCCAGCAAGACCAGACCGGGAGAGGCTGGATCCTGAGGAGGCAGAAAATCGACCGGCACAGACTCTGGTGGCAGCGTCGGATTTCCTTCGAGTGGGCGCAAAGTCGCCAGCATCTGGCTGTATGTCGCCGCCTGTAGGTCCGTAGGCCCGTGCACGGCCGTGCGGCCAAGCAGCCAGTTAAGGTCAGTCCCCGTGTGAACAAGCTGCGCGCCATTCGGTACCTCGCCCGACCACCCTGGGCCGGCTAACAACACCGTTCCTTCATGCATGACAGACACCGTATCGGTGTGTGCATCCATAAGTTGAAATGATCGGTATCGGTCGTGCACATCCGGGAGCGTCAACAACAATGCCCGGCCCTTCAGTCGCAGCCATGCCGAGGAATAAAGTGTGTCGTTGTTGGGCATCACCACGTTGCGGTTTCTATGTGTCGCCAGACGCTGAGCATGCCGAAGTACATTGGGGCTAGTTGGCGCGCCGCCCGCCACCGGTCGGTACAAGCTGACCAGGCGTGTGCGCTCCATGGTCGCCAGGGGCCAGCCCCAAATGACCAGCTTCTGAATCAGAGTGGAAATTTCCTCCTCTGTAATGGCCCGCATCACAGTTGGCTGCGGTGGCAGATTGACGCATCCACCGAGCAATGACCCCGTGAGCCATGCCATACATTGCCTTCGGTACATCATGTTTTCCCTCCATTCAAGGTCCACGCTACTACGGCCTGGGCGACCGCGGTTGTGCGCTCCAGCGATACTGCGCCAGGCCAGCGGTCACCCGGGGCATGGAAGAGCAGGTTCTCGCCAACCAGCGACAAAGTGTCGATGCCATTGGCGATCAAGTCACGCGCTTCACCCACAGCCGACTCGATGGGTCGGATGTGTATGTGTTCAGGAGGATATCCCGCTGCAATCAGCGCTGCCTGCATCGTCAACGCGTGGCTTGGCTGGGTTGCCCGCAGATTCAGTCCCTGAGGCGATTGTGCGCCGAGGTTGGCACCAAGGTGAATGGCAACATGGGGTCGCGGGGTGTCGGCAACTGAGAGACGTTCGGAGAGGTGATGCCTAATACCCAAGTGGCCTATTTCATGACCGGTGGTCGCCAAAAGCTCTACATTGCGAAGAAAACCGTGGCCGGCTGAACCCTGCCCGGACTGCGTGCCAGCAATCCCGAGCGCCAGCCAGGCAGCCAATCCACCGCCACGTTCGGCCACCGATTCGTACCAGGAGGTACGTGGCGTTATCACCAGCACGGGCGACAGCGATTCATTGCTTCCCGAGAACTTGCTCACCAAGTTCCAACTGAACGTGGAAACGCTAGTAACTTGAATCTCCACCGTGGCATGCGCCGCGTGTAAAGCGAGATGCATCAAAGCTTCCATGTGCCTACCTGCCACTTGAATGACGGGCGGACCATAGGGCGAACGATAGGCAGGTGCGTTCAACGGTGCAAGCTCGCCATCGCCAGACCTGGTTGCAACAACGATGGCGGAGTGCCGACTGCGGGCGCGGATCTGTGCAAAGGGCTCTCCGCCAGTGGTGGCTGCGTCGGGCCGCAGTTCAGTAAACCCGATTTCGCCATCCTGCTCGATTGGGACTAACCTCCCATGTATGCCGCCAGGAGGGGTGGTTGGGGCATCAAACAATGAACTTCCAAGAAACTTCATCCCACCGTCCCTGATTCCAAGCACGCAACATGTGTCAGTGCGCCGCTCTAACCCCAGGCTATCCCGTTGGGCAGGTAACCCGATCTCTCGAAGCTCTGCACTCAACCATTCCAGCGCCCGGCGGTCGCCAGGCGTACCGGTGCGGTGCCACCCGATGGCATCCCATTGCGACAACCAGCGCGCAACCAGGTCGCTGTCGACTTGCATCGTCAGAACGTCATTCCGGCCCTGAACGACCATGTGCGAGGCAGGGTTGGTGTAGCCAGTGGTTCGTTGCGCATTGTTGTAGTTGGTGATGTACAGATAGTCGTTGACATTGGCAACGTTCAGTACGGCAAACCAGTTCTTGGCGCGTAGTCCCAGGTTGATGTTGAGAATGTCGACCTTATCCATGGGACTGACATTTGCGGGGTCCTGAAACCCCCCGTTGAGTTGCTGCGTGTTGACATTCACAAAAGCACGAGCCAAACCTGCGGGGCGAAACTGGTAAGTCAGCCCCAGACTGCTGGCCTTGGGCCGAGTTTGCGGGATGTCCTTACCATCGAACCGGCCCGCTGTAATGCGGGTGCTAGTGACATTGGTCGAGCCCTCAACAATGAACCTGCCATCTGGACCTGGCGCGGCAACTTCCAGATAGAGGTCGAGCTCGGCTCCCTCTATGCGCGCATCACCACCATTTTCAATGAACTGAATCACACGTGTCGTGGAAGATACCGGTGGCGCACTACTGACACTGTTGTTGAGAAGGATTCCTTCCATTTCCGAGCGATAGACTGCGAGATTGGCTCGCAAAGCCCGCTGGAACCATTCAGTTTTGATGCCCAACTCCATGGTCCGGGCATGCTCCTGCTCGTATGGAATTGAAAATCGCGGTCCTGCAGGTGTGCTGGTTGCGATGTTGCGGTCGGGGTCGTTATTGAAACCACCTGGGCGATCGGCTTCACCATAGCGTAGATAGCCATTCAGTGCGCTGTTTGCCTTATAGCGCAGCGCCAGAACTTTCGCAAGACTGTTGAAGGTGCGCTCATAGTTTTGACGTAGCGTGTTTGTGGTCGCTGGGCCGGTGTCCTGCAATGTCGGTGCGGTACCGGTGGGAAATGTGTTTGTAGTGGACAGCAACTCAAAGTCTTTCTTGTCCTGTTGCTGCCTCAACTCACCCGTGAGATTGAGTTGATCCGTGATGTCATAACCCAACAGGCCAAACATGCCGATAGATGTATCGTCGGACACCGTAGTACTTATTGAGTTGTTGGCGCGCGCGCGCGATAGCGCCGTTCAAGTCAACGGTAAACCTGTCCTTGAGCCTGAGGTACTCAGCACCTGCGAGCCACTGTAGACGTTGGCCATCCTTTCCTTGAATGCGCAGTTCTTGCCCGAATCGCTCCATATCGTCATCAGACAGGCGTTGCCATCGTTGCAGATTCGCGTTGCTAACGACGTTGAAACGATCGAAGTCATCGGATGTGGAGGCCTTGCGACGTTTCAGTTGTGTCAATGCAACGACCGTCGGCCCACCCAGGTCCCACACCCCTTCGCCGATGGCAGTCCATTCGTTTCTACCAAACCGTGCGGGAGAGTTATAGTTGCGCGTGAAACGAGTTTCAGGTTTTGCCAGTTCATACTGAAACACCCCAAAACTTGGCCCTGATTCAGAAAATCCATCTACCATCAGGTTGTAGTTGAAGCTTCCGCCAGGGTTGATTTCCATAGATACTCGCGCACCATCAAAGCGGTCCGAGTCCAATGCTTCGCTGGTCGTGACGTCGCGGACAGCCCCACCCTTGGACGATGACGTCTTGAGGCCGGCACGGATGTTCACCGCATCCGAAATAGGCTGATTGATGATCGCTTCCATACCGAAGGAGTCGTAGGGGCCTCCAGTCAGCGTCAATGCACGTGATGCAACTGCTGATGGCCTGTTGTTGATGATGTTCATGGCTCCGCCCACCGCGCCTCGGCCGTAGAGTGCCGCCTGAGGCCCCCGCATCACTTCTACACGCTGAACATCAAAGAAGTCCATCTTGTTAAACGCCCGGCCACCAATATTTCCTCCTGCGGCATAGGCACCGTTTCTGTACAAACCTGTGGACGTTTCAGCGTTGACTGCGCGCCCAACACCCGCGCCCCGAAGGACCACCTCACTGGCAAACGATGCACCCTGTTCTACGGTGGATGCGCTTGCCGTCCGAGCTACCAGAGACTTCTGATCAACGATGTTTTCATCCGCTAACGTCTGCGCAGAAAACGTTTTTGCAGCTACCGGCACTTCCTGCAACGGCTCGCTCCTTTTGCGTGCAGTAATCACCACTTTTTCGAGGGGTTTTTCAGCATCCTGAGCAAGGGCAAATTCGATGGGTATACCTGCTGCGGCAAGAGCAATAGCGGTCAATCGAGTCGGTAATAGTTTCATTTTGTCTCCTTTGGTTTTTGAATGGCTGTCTGCAATTGGTCTTGTGTAAATATGCTCACTCAGGGGGCTTGAAGGGTCGCGCCCCCTCTAAACGGCCAGCACTACGGACTGTCATTGCAGCGCTAAGCAATGGCTTCAATCTTTGTTGTAGTTGCACCGAAAAGTCCACGACTCCTGCAGCAGCACTGCCACCACCCGGAGGGCGGAACATGGCGATCACAGCGTAGTAGCCCGACTCGCGATCCATCCATGGCGTCCAACCAAACGCCCCAGCCGACGATAAAACCGGACACTCTGGTTGCGCAGGGAGGCATTCGACCCAGGCACCCAAACCATACCGAATGGGCTTTCCAGTGGCGCGCGCCATAGGTGACCCTCCAACACTTGCCAACGGGTTGGGTTCGGTACCCATCACTGCCGCTAGTTCGGCACTCATAAATTGCCGACCCGAAAACTCGCCATGATGGAATGGAATGGCTAGAAGTTTCGCGTAGTCCCTTAGCGATGCAACTAAACCTCCCGCTGCGCGCGGGTTGTCCTCACCAGCACCGACCCTCCCCAGCCAAGGGGAGGTGTAGAACGTAGTCTGCGGGGACAGACCAAGAGGTCTACTCAGCGTCTCGGAGAAGAGTGTGTTCCAGTTCCTTCCTGTAGCCACCTCGGCCATTCGCGCGGCCACATGAAAGTGGCTTGAACCATAGTCGAAGTGGGTCCCAGGGCTATGAACCAGAGCAGAAGCGTCGTCGCGAATGGCATCCACACAGGCTGTCAAGGTGGTCTTCACATCATTGACACATGAGGCGCTTGGCTTCAGCCCTGACACTTGGCCCAAAAGCTGACGCAGCGTAATCGTTCCCTTTTCACCCGACCAGCCAAGAACTTGCTGAGTGGTGGCGCCAAGCGACAGTTCACCCTGTTGCACGAGCGACAGAATCAATATTCCAGTGACGATTTTCGACGCCGAGGCGACCGGAACAAATTTGTCCGGATGAAAGTCCCCTGTCGTGTAGCCATACACGAGGCGATCTTGTCTGTCGTAGACATGAACGGCCATCCCGAAGTTACTCTCTGTGGCCGAATAGGCCTCGGTGATCGTGCGTTCGACCTCAGCAAACGGGGCAGCAACAGGGCCCTGCGCCAGAGCGCCACCGCAAGCCAGTAGCGTGGACAACCACCTTGTCAGAGATGCATTTCGACTTTTACGCATTAGCTATCGACTTTCAATACGAGGAGATTGACGAGGGTTGATCACTCCGGCTTGATGCCGGTTTCACGGATATAAGCTTGCCAACGACTGGCCTCCTGGGACACGAACCCACGTACATAGGCGATGTCGCCCGGCAACTGAACACCGCCGGTTCGTGCCAGTTGGGCCTTGCCTTCCGGGGTGTTGTTAATGGCTTCCACCAGTGCATTAATTCGCTTCTGTATAGATTGAGGTGTACCCTTGGGGACGAAAACCCCTGTCCAGGACAGCACCTGCAGGCTCGGATGCGCCAAATCCGTCATAGTGGGGGAACTTGAAAGAACCGACAGGCGGTCAGTATGTGCAACGGCCAGCACCTTTACTTTGCCGGACTGGATGTAGGGAAGCGCGGCTGGCACATCGGCAAACGCAGACGTTACGATACCCCCAGCCAGATCCGTCAATGCCTGTGGGGTTGACCGGTATGGGACCGATTGCCCCTGTGCCCCGATTCGCTGACGGACCAATTCACAGGCCACTTGACCCACAGAATTTCCATACGCACAACTTGGGTTTGACGTATTCTTCTGGGCCCATTCGACGTAGCCATTTACAGTGGTAACAGGGATGGTGGCAGATACAAGCCACAGTGCTGGACCTGCGCCAAGCAACGCAACCGGTTCCAAGTCCTGTGGCTTATACGTAAGCGCACTGCCATACAGCGACGGATTCACCGCATGGGTTGTTGCACTTCCTAAGAACAAGGTATAGCCATCTGGCGCTGCGAGAGATGCTGCCCGCGCACCCAGTTGGCTGTTTGCCCCCGCGCGGTTATCAACCACCACAGGTTGTCCCAGTGCCTTTTGCAGTGCAGGTGCGACGATTCGCGCCAAGGCATCTGCACCACTGCCGGGTGCCGTCGGGACGATCAGAGTGATGCTTCGAGTCGGCCATTCCGATTGGCCTGATGCGGGTGAAAGTCCGCAGAACAAGAGCAGAACCGTACACATGGCGCGAGCAGTTCGGCTAGATCGGCTCATCGCTGCGAAGTGGCTGACTTGGGTCACAAAATTCCTTTCGATCTTGAGATGGCAATTGATTTCAGGCGCAATGTATGCGGCATTCAACGTTCAAGCAATGCATCTGAGTTCATTCAGCTATTCCAATTGGTAATTCTTTTATACTCCCGAGTCCGCAAATTTGGCGGAGTCGATTGCAGGCAAGGGAGCCATTGCTATGTTTCTACGTGACCTTCAATATTTCTGCGCGGCAGCGCGCGTCGAGAACATTGCCCGTGCTGCAGAGTCGTTGGGCGCTTCACAACCGACCGTGAGCAAGGCCATTTCCCGTCTGGAGCGTCAATTGGGGGTTCGCCTATTTGAGCGCCTAGCTCGCGGTGTGCGACTGTCTCCTGCCGGAACGGCCTTCCTGCGGTACGCCAACGGTGCCAACAACTTGCTGCGTGATGCCGCAGCAGAGATGCGTGAGTTTCGCCAGAACCAAGCAGGTGTAATTCGCATCGGTGTTGGGGTAGGCATTACCGAGACTCTCTTAGAGGATGCCATCGAGCGAGCATCAAACAAGCACCCTTCTCTACGGTTCGAGATTCGGGGTGGGATGGCAGACACCCTTCTAGATTCTCTTGATGCTGCGCTGATTGATCTCGTGATTACTGGCGTGGCGGCTCAGCCGCGAAGCGGTTTGCGCTGGAAAACGCTTTACACAGACCGACAGGTTTTTGCCGCCCCCAGGGAACATTCCCTGGTGCGAGCGCGCACGGTTTCTATTGCTCAGTTGGCAAGTAGCCGTCTGATCCTCCCTGCACCGGGCACAGTCACAAGGGCTTGGGCAGATGCACTCTTCATTGCCGAAGGCATACAGCCCCCTTTACCTTTCATCGAGTCGCATGCTTCGGCCAGAGAAATTCCGCTTGCAGTGCGTTTCGGCTGTGTTGTGCTTCTCCCAGAGTCTGTGTTTCAAACCTCGGCGTTCGGCCCCAAGCTCAGCCGTCTGAACGTGCCCGATCATTGGGATATGGCGCGACCCATCAGTGTGGTCACTCGGGCTACGCGTTTCACAAACCACATGGAAACCATTTTGGAGGCGCTGACCGAGTCGACTACTCGTTGAGCTAAATGGACAAACCACTGACGGCAACTTCAAAGGCAGCAATTGCGTATGTTTCGTTATTGATGGCCGTGGTAGTGTCACGACGTTCCTTGCCACTGAATTTGACGATTGCCAGACCACATAAAGGAAACTTGTAAGAAATGCAACCTATCGACTCCCGCCAGCAAAGGGCATCGTTCGGCTTAACATCAACCGCCGCAATCCTGAAGCGAAATGAGATTCGACAATGCTGACACTTGTTCGCTCACAGCGACCAGCGGCTATGTAGATCCGAACTGCCGTTCGGCTGCACCCGCCATTGACCGAGTCCCAACATTGGGACCGGTTGTCCAATTGAGGTGATTGGGAAAGCCGAATTCTCAATACCGGTCACTCAGGTTTGAACAGTGAGATATGGCCCAGGGCGGCTCCTGAGCAGCGAAAGCCAACGGCTAACAGTGCTCGCTGCCGGGTCGTCCAATCGTCGCCCGCCACGCCCTCAAACACCTCATTGATGCTGCCGCCGCCAACAATCAGCATGCGGTTGCACGCATGCTTTAGAACTGAGCCGGGTTACGTTTCGGACACGCTACTTATTGCACCGGCACTTGATGCTCAGGCAGCATGGCCTCTGGCGTCTTGGGCAGACGCACGGTCAGCGTGCCCTCGCTATAACTTGCCGCAATGGCGTCGATCTGCACCTTGCCGTTGAGCGCAAACTCGCGCTCAAAGCTGCCGTGCCGTTGCTCGCGACGGGTGAATTTGCGGGTAATGTCACCGTCCTGGCTGGCCTCGTAACGGATGGCGAGTACATCGCCCTGCACACTAACGCGCAAGCGGCTTTTGTCCAGGCCGGCTGCATACAGGCTGAGTACGTAGGCGTCGGCTGTTTCCTCAATATTCACAGGTCTGGCAAAGTAGCCGCCATAGCCCCAGAAACGGGGGCCTGCGTCTCCCCTTGGGCCGCAACCTCGGGGGCTGCAAACACGCGGGGGATGTGCGTTGTTAGAGGTGGTTTCTGTGTTGTGGGTCGTGTTCATGGTGTTGTCCTCAGGTTTCTACGTAGTGCGACAGGTCAAGAAAGTTGCTTAGGCGTGCTGGCCTGCTGGCCGACAACGGTGACACGCTGTACCTCGAATTCACCGACGGCTGGCAGGAATCTGCCTGTTCCACCTGGGTCAGGCAGCACATTTTGCCGCCCCTCGGGCAAGGCGGACGGCTGACCCGGCACGCGGCGGGGCAGCGGCTTTTTGACTGGCTGCTATCGCTTGATGCACCGCTGATCTTGCTGGCCGATTCTGACTACGACACAGTGCTGTTGACTGAGTTGTTGCAGCAATGCGGCCTGACGCACGACAGCTTTCGCATCGAACAACTTTTTTCACCGGCAAGCCGCAGGCGCTTGAATTTGAAGTGGCCAAACGGCGTTACCTCGTATCGCAGGGTCCCGCACCACACCATGCCCTGAGCGATGCGGCGGCGCTGCGTGCGGCTTGGCCGCCGACTATGGTCGAAATTTAGTCTCTGACAAATTCAAACTTTGTAAATAATGAGAAGAATTCGAACATCAAAGTCATTCGCGGCGAGGGCGCAGCTCCAACAAACATAATGCTCCGTTGAACGGTTGTTCAACGCTCCGATAGGGGTAGCGGCGCCCTCGCCGCGAACGGTTGTTCGGTTCCGGCTTGTCCGGCTTAGGTATCTCAATGCCGGACCAGTGGGCTCTTATTCGCCGTTTCCCTTCGCAAGGGGGTAACTGTTTAGCGGCGCCGATGAATAGCCAGCGCGACTATTGAACATCCGGCGACGCGTAAACCTGCCGGATGACTTCCGCCAGCAACCCAGGGCGAATGTGCAGCCCCTTTGAAACGGAATCCGATCCACATAGCCCTATGCCGCTAGCATTCGTGGTGCGATTGTTAGGCATCATCTGAGCCTCTATCCGACATGGAATGTGCGTGAATCGCTATAAAAATAATACCAAACCAGCCTTAACCCTGGGACCCGTTCAAACCCCATGCTGCACAAAATCCATCGCATCGTGCAGCAGACGCGCTACTTCAATTGCCGATTCATTAACCCGAAACACGACCAGATGGCGGGGCTGGGCGACGCGCTGGCTGGTGGCGACCCGTTTGCGGCTCGATACCAGGTGATAGGTGTAAATATCGGCTCCGATATCGTCGCGCAAGCGCACGCCGGTTCGCGTCGGATCGGCGCGCAGATCGATCAGCGCGGCGGAAATCAAGGCCTCGTAGCGGCTGCGCCCGGCAGCGCCAAAGGCGTGCTGCGTCCATTGCAAAACTTGGCTGATGTCCTGACGGGCCGGGGCTGACAGGCGTAAGCTGAGTGCGCTTGGGGTAGCCTTGTCGACCATGTCAGCCAGCTTTGACTGCGACCGCTTTTGCCTGTTGTCCGAGTTGGTGCACGAGTGTGTGGATGTCCTTGTCGGAGCGCAAGCTTTGGAACTCGCCGCGTTCAATGGCGGCAAAGCCCTGTTGCGCAGCCTCGCGCAGGGCTATCAGCCGGGCTTCTTCTTCCTGCACCCGTGATTCCAGCAAGCGCAAGCCGTCGCGGATGACCTCGCTCACGTTGTTGTAGCGGCCATTGGCAACCCATTGCTGGGTCAAGGATTCAAAGTGCGGGGTCAGGGCGACGCTGGTTGGCATGACGGTCTTCTTGGTTTGTTAATAGTTATTATATTGATGCGATGATCATCCTGCGCCCAGCTCTCCAGCTTCAAGTCAGCGACATGCCCAAAGGCACGCCTCAACTCCGCTGTGCCCTGATCCCCGCCACAATACTTTTAACCGCATCGTCCTTAAACAAATGCTCGCGCTCTGCCGTGTAATCCCCATTGCCAACCTGAAACTGGTTGAGAAACCGCATCGCGTCAACCGCACCTAGCTCTTGAATCAGGATATTTTTGGCGCGCTGGTTGACTTCAGAAAGGGGTTGAATGACGGCGTTCATGGCAATATCTCCACAAAATAAGTCTATAGCCATTATTCACCTTTCGTAAGCAGCTATACAAAGTGAAGTGAATTGGGCATTTGCAGTTCACACAGGTGCCGCGCGATAAACCCGCGCAACGCCGTTGACTTCGGCGTTAAGTGGCAACAGGCGCACCTAGTAGCTGCCCGGCAGTAGACTCACGCCTTCTTTGGAGCCCGCTATGAAGTCCCGACACATCATTTCAGACCCTGATATTCTCGGCGGGACGCCCGTCTTCATCGGTACACGCGTGCCCGTTCGCATCATCTTTGAACATCTGGAGGCTGGCGATTCACTGGAAGTCTTCTTGGAGGACTTTCCTTCGATAAGCCGAGAGCTTGCGATTCAAGTTCTTGAAGACGCGAAAATGGCTCTTGAGCTTGATGCGAGTCCTGCTTGACGAATCAGTACCCGGGCGCCTAGGCACATTGCTGACCGGACACTCAGCGACCACCGTCCAGCGCCCCAGGCTTGCGCGCCACGAGCTTGCTACCTTCTTTCTTGAGCTGCTTTTGTGCCTGCTGCACCACTGCACTGCGCAAGTCTTCGTCTTCAGCACTGACTGAATCCATGTCCAAAGCATCAAAGTCTGAAGCACCACCCAGCAGCAACGAGAAAGTCGCTACGCGCTTTTTCATGATGTTTACCAGTCGCTCATCCCGCGTGCCACCAAATGATGGATAGGCGTAGCGTATTTTTTCACCGGTTACTGCGGCCCAGCTTTTAACCCGGCGGATACGCCCGTTGCGCTGCACGGTGCGGATGGGGCTGGCATCCAGCTCGTAGTGAATCAAATGGCGGCAATGCCCGTGCAAATCCACGCCTTCGGACAGTTTGTCTGTAACCACCAGCACGTCCGGGCCAAACGGGCTACCAAACACCTGTATCACGGTATCGGGCTGGTTATTGCGCGCAAATAGGGCAGCATTGCCTTTAGGCTCGCAAACACCCAATACTCGACCATGTGAATTTTTAGCAGGTGCACCGGGCATTAATTCCGGGTAATCGGCCGCCGCCAGTAGTACGGCTTTGCCAGACTTCGAATGGAGTAGTCCTTTAAACAGGCTGAACGTAGCATCCTTGATGGTGGCGCCCTTATGGTGCCGAGCTGGCGTTTGCAGTAGCGCTTTTTGCAGTGCCGCCACCGTGCGAGGTGAGCTGGTGAACCAACTTTGCGTTTGGGCAAAAATTATGTCGGAACATAGCCAGTCGATGAAGGTCTCTCGCAATGCCGGGTTTTGTGGTCCCTCAGCCGAGTCTTCAGACTCGTCGAATACGCGCTGCCATGCCGCCTTCCGTACCGTGATGTCGAGTTTGTCCTTGGTTGACAAGGGTGGCAATTGGGTGGCCAAGTACAGGGTGAGCTCTTGAGCGGTAGCAATGTGGTGGCAAAAAATCACCACCTTTTCGCCATTCATAACAGCAGCTACGACATCCCGAGCGACCGCGACCATTTTGGAATGTGCGCCGACCTCCTTGCGCAACTTTTTGCGCAGCCGTTTGATATGCCGCAGGTAGCTTTCCATCAGTGATTTCGCGGGTTCGCCAAGGGCTTTGATAGGCTCACCTAGCCTGTCCAGAGCTTCATAAAAGTGGCGATGGTGGCGTGGACGGTGTAATTGACCAAGACGCTTTGGGCTTGGACCGAATTTACGTGCAAGCCAAGCGTTACACCGACAACAAGGTGTCTTCCGGGGAAATTCGAGATTTTTTCGGATCGCTCGACCGTTTCAAGGCATCCAAAGGATTGTTTGTCACCACATCGGCTTTTTCTCCTGCCGCGAAGGAGACCGCCGAACTTCTGAGTAAACGTATTGTGTTGGTCGACGGTTCGCTACTGAGCCGGTTGATGATTCGATTCGACATCGGTTGTCGGGTGGAAGAGACGATCCTGATCAAAAAACTGGACGAGGAGTTTTTTGATTGAATGCGTTGGTAAGACGCGGTCCTTTGGTTTGGTGATTGGTGGATTGATCCAAGTCGCTCGGCGATTTTGTTGATCGGCGGAGATAAAACAGGGGACGATCGCTGGTACGACATTCATATTCCTGTCGCAGATCAACTTTACGACCAACATATAGAGCAACTTCGAAAGGAAGGACTGATCGATGGCTAAGCAATTTAGCGAGTTACGTGCTCGCATGACACCGCAGGCTCAGGCACGCTCTGCTGCCAGTGCGAACACCATGCTGGCTGAGATGCCACTGAACGAACTGCGTCAGGCACGTGGGCTGTCGCAAAAAATGCTGGCCGATGTACTGCATGTTCAACAACCATCGATCGCCAAAATGGAAAAACGCACCGACATGTATCTGTCGACTTTGCGCAGCCATATCGAGGCTATGGGAGGACAATTGGAAATCGTTGCACGCTTCCCGGACGGTGTAGTCAAGATAAGCAATTTTGCCGAACTGGGTCAGCCCGCGTTAGCGAGTCGTGACGCCGTATTGCCGGTTTGATTCTGGAGATGCCAGTGGCGCGTTACCCGATACCCGACCTTGCTCAGTCCCCACGTGTACCTCGATACCGTACTGCTGGTGGGCAGCATTGGCGCGCATCATCAGGCCCGCCAGACGGTGGTGTCAGCCACCTGCGTTGGCTGCGCCCGGCCTAACGCTTCCAGGGTTGCAAGCAAGGTAGGTAGGCCTTTTTTCCAGCCCCCTTTGCCTTTGAAGCGTGCCTCGATCTGTTCCAGCGTCAGTGCCGTTGTGCTGCCGGACAGCACCTGCGCTACGGCACGCACTTGCTCGGGTAAGGTGGCGGGCCAGGTCACAACGGAGGCGAGTGGTGGTTCGGTGAATTGGGTGGCGGAAGTTAGCCCTTCGGGCGCAGGCGCAGACCCAAATTTTGTGCTCTCAAGCATCAAACTGGCTTGTTGCGGCTGTGGAGTTTGCGGGTAGAGACGTGCTGTGGACAGCGATTCGTTGGTTGGTTGGGTTGGATTTTGAAACTCCGGGCGCAGCCAGCGGACCGTGCCTTGTGCTTCCTCCAGGGCGCGCTGTTGGTTTAGGGCGACGAGGTGGCTGAGGATGTCGTCGGTGTTGGCGTGCGCGGTGAGTCCGTAGGCTTGCAGCACGGCGGCATCCAGCTCGTCGTGCAGTTCTTTGAGCACGCCGACCAGGCCGTGGGTGTGGATAAGTTTTTCTTTGGCGCTGAGGGGGCGGTTTTCTTTGAGCGCTTCGAGGACGTTGTAAAGGGCGGTGAGGGTGAGCTTGACCCCAACCGCTCCCGACTGCGCCAGCACCTTTTTGCGGTGCGCGTCGATCTGCTCGGCCAGGTTGGCAATGCGGGCACGTAATTCGGGGGTGAGGCCGGTGTCTTGGTCGGGGAAGGGGAAGGTTTCGAAGCAGCGGGATTTGACGTACACCGGGTCATTTCCTACCCCGAGCCAACTGCCTGCCGCCAGTGCATAGCTGCCGTGCGCCCGGCTGGAGAGCACGCCCAGGTGGAAGGCATCGGCCAGGGCGATCGCAATGAGCTTGTTGTCTGGGAGGATGCTGGCATCCAGAAACTGGAAGGTGCGGTGCTTGGCGGTTTCTACGGTGGCTATGTAGCGCGGGAGGCCGTGTAGCGCTGGACGCAGGTCCTTGCGCGGTTCACCAAAAATCCACCAATTGTCTCGGTAGGTCGCACGGTTGTTCTGGTCCCGCTCCGGCTTGACACGTTCCATAAGCCATTGGTAAACCGCAGGGTACTGCGAACGTAGTTGATCTGCGCACATTCCAAAAGCATCGATCACCTTCACACCACGCGTAGCATCGGTTAAGTCGCGACCGTTGCGGTACTCGCGAATCACCCGCTCCAGTCCTGGCAAGCTTCCCTGGCCGAGTGCGCGTGCTTCTTCCGGAGAAACGATAAAGCCGGCACCATGCAGTTTTACCCCCGGCGATGACATATTAGCGTTTGCTTGCAGCGGCACAGCAGACGCTACGTTCGCCCCCACACTCAAGTCCGCATGAATCACCCCAACCTTCTCCGTCAACGTGACCCCAACTTCCCCAAACTCGCCAGTTTGCTCGGAGGTGACAGTGAGCAATCGGCCTGTCATGTCGCTCCGGCCCGCGAATATGGGGTCAGAGCCCGATTTCGTTCGAGGTTTCGTGCTCCGGTCCGGCCACTGTCCTGAATCGGGATCCGACCCCAAATTCGCTGCAGCATCGCGCGCGGGCGGCGTTGCATTCGATGCCCCATCGCTCCGGCCCGCAAAATTGGGGTCAGAGCCCGATTTCGTTCGAGGTTTCGTGCTCCGGTCGGGCGATTGTCCTGAATCGGGATCCGACCCCAAATTCGCTGCACCAACGTGCGCGGGCGGCGTTGTATTCGCTGCACCATCGCTCCGGCCCGCAAAATTGGGGTCAGAGCCCGATTTCGTTCGAGATTTCGCGCTCCGGTCGGGCGACTGTCCTGAATCGGGATCCGACCCCAAATTCGCTGCACC
>JAIPCE010000085.1 GCA_021738345.1 Rhodoferax sp.
CAGTTGGCTGGCATTGTGCATTTGGTGGCCTCCAGCGTGCCCGAGATGAACCCAACCGCAGTGAGCGTGCTCGATGATTCGGGCAAGTTGCTGTCTACCCCGCCTGACGGTTCCGGTGGTGCCTTGGGTGGTGACCAGGAGCAGTTGCAGTATGTGCGCCAGATCGAGCAGCAGTACAGCCGGCGCATTCTCGACATTCTGGAGCCTATTGTGGGCAAGGCCAATGTCAAGGCACAGGTGACCGCCGAGCTGGACTTTTCTCAGACCGAGTCGACCACCGAGTCGCACAAGCCCAATCAATCACCCGATGCCAGCGCAGTGCGCAGCCAGCAAACGGTAGAAAGCAACAATGGCGCGAGCAATGCGCCGCCATCTGGCGTGCCTGGTGCCACCACCAACCAGCCGCCGGCGCAGGCATCGGCCCCCATCAATGGCACAGCACAAACCCTTGCGGCTGCTGGCCAAACCGCTGGCATGGGCGGCAGCAAGCGCGAATCGATAACAAACTACGAGGTCGACAAGACCGTGCGTGTGGTCAAGGGCGCAACCGGGGTCATCAAGCGTATCAACGCGGCGGTGGTGGTCAATAACCAGTCGGTGACCGATGCCAAGGGCAAGACCACGACCGTGCCGCTCAGTGACGAGCAGATCGAGAAAATGACCGCTCTGGTGCGCGAAACAGTGGGTTTCAGCAAGGACCGGGGGGATTCCGTCAACCTGCTGAACGCCGCGTTTGCCCCAGAAAAAGTGGAAGTGGTCGAAGTGCCGGTTTGGCGCCAGCCCGAAGTGATGGAGCTTACCCGCAGTCTGGCATGGCCCCTGGGTACGCTGGCGCTGGCCGCACTGGTGTTGTTGGGCGTGATCCGTCCGGCCATGAAGTCCATGGGGCAACCGGTGGCAGGCAGGGTGACCACGGCCGAGGAGCGTGGCAACCAGTTGGATGCCATTGAGTCTGAGCAACCGGCACGGCCGCAATTGACTGGCCCGGGCAGTGCCGCCGAGACGCAGCAGGCCAGCGAAGCCGAGCTGCGCCTGGAAGATGCTCGCAAGCTCACGCGTGACAACCCCGCTGCGGTCGCAAATATTGTCAAGGCCTGGATCAACGGAGAAGCGCCGGCCTAAGGCACGAGGCAAAATAGCGCCATGCCAAACGACGACGGACTACAAGACGCTGCCATCCTCATGATGTCTCTGGGGGAAGCCGAGGCTTCCGAGGTGTTCAAGCACCTCTCGCCCAAAGAGGTTCAGAAGCTGGGTGAGGCCATTGCCAAAACCACCCAGATCTCGCGCGAGCGGGTTGATGAAGTAGTGGGCAAGTTTACGGGTGTGGCTGCATCGCAGAGCCTGCTGGTGTCCAACTCGGGGGACTATGTGCGCTCGGTGCTCAAGCTGGCGCTGGGGGACGACAAGGCAGCGCTGCTGATTGACCGCATTTTGCAGGGCGGCGACGTGTCGGGCATTGAGAGCCTGAAATGGATGGACCCCTTGTCGGTGGCCGAGCTGTTGCGCAATGAACACCCGCAAATTGTGGCGGCCATTTTGGTGCACCTGGACTATGACCAGGCGGCCGACGTGCTCAAGAATTTGTCGGAACGGCAACGCAACGAGGTCATGCTGCGGGTGGCCACCATGGAGGGTATTCAGCCCACAGCGCTAAAAGACCTTAACGAGGTGCTGTTCAAGGTGCTGGCTGGCGGCGACAAGATTCGCAAGTCGTCCTTGGGCGGTGTCAAGACGGCGGCGGAGATGATCAACCTGATGGGTACCGCCATTGAGGGCACCGTGATTGAGTCGATCCGCAGCCACGATGCCGACCTGGCCCAGAAGATCATGGACAAGATGTTTGTGTTTGACGATGTGATCAAGCTCGACGACAAGGCGATCCAGATGGTGCTGAAGGAAGTGTCGTCGGACGTGCTCATTGTGGCGCTCAAGGGCGCGCAACCCGAGCTCAAGGAAAAGATTTTGGCCAATATGTCCTCACGCGCAGCGGCGACTTTGCGGGAAGACCTGGAGTCGCGCGGTCCCATGCGCTTGTCCGAGGTCGAGGCGCAGCAAAAGGAAATTCTCAAGACCGTGCGGCGCTTGGCCGACGAAGGCCAGATTGTCATTGGCGGCGGAGGTGGCGACGACGCCATGGTCTGATGTCACGTGCACAAACCAAGTTCATTTCCGGCGAAGACATAGCCCGGGTTACCGAATACGACTTCGACCCGGTCGACCAGACGGCGCTGCGCTTCGCCGCCAAGCTGCGCGCCCAGGAGCTCGCCGAAGAGCAGACAAAGGCGGAACAAATACGCCAAGCCGGGTTTAGTGAGGGCTACGCCCAGGGTTTTGCGCAGGGCAACGCCAAAGGCACGCTGGAGGGGCAGCGGCAAATCAACGACTACGTAGCCAAGCAGGGCAGGGAAGCGGCCACCCGGTTCGGCCAACTTTTTGCCACCGTGCAGAGCCAGATTGCGCAAGCCGAACAGGCCATGGCCCAAGGCGTGCTGGAACTGGCCTGCGAGTTGGCGCGCCAGGTGCTGCGCCACGAAATGGCGACCAACCCCAACGCGCTGCAGCCAGTCATTCGCGAGGCTTTAGGGCTGCTGGCCATGGACAGCAAAGCCGCCCTGATTCGACTCAACCCGATGGACCTGGATATTTTGGCCGAGGTATTGCGGCAAGAGTTTTCCTATCTGTCTTTGACCCTGGTGGCAGATGCGGCGGTGTCGCGCGGGGGCTGCTTGGTGGAGGCGGCTGGCACTGTGGTGGACGGTACCCTGGAGCGGCGCTGGGCACGTGCGGTCGCAAGCCTGGGGCTGGAGTCGTCATGGGAGGTCGCAGATGGTGCACAGTGATAGCGCGTCCCGCTGGCAGGGCTACCTTGACCATGCCCGGCAGCGGGTGCGGCGCGACAGTGCGTTGGAGGTGCGGGGCACTTTGACGCGCTTGACCGGCTTGGTGCTGGAGGCCCATGGAATTCGCGCACCCATCGGGTCGCAGTGCGTAGTGACCATGAAAGGGCGTAAGCCGGTATTGGCCGAAGTGGTGGGTTTCTCGAGTGACCGGGCTTTTTTGATGCCAGCGGGCGATGTCTACGGACTCTCCAGCGGGGCTGCGGTGGCGCCTGCGCCGGCGTTTATTCCGGTTCCTCTTTTGCACGCACCGGGTGAAGACATGGCGGCTGCCGATGAAGGCATGTTGCGCCTGCCCCTAGGCGACGGTTTGCTGGGCCGGGTGGTGGATTCGCAGGGATCTCCCATGGACCGCATGGGACCGATTGCGGCGGTGACATCCAGGCCGCTGGACCGCAAACCGATTAACGCCATGGACCGGGACCCGGTGCGTGAGCCGCTGGATACTGGGGTGCGGGCTATCAATGCCTTGCTGACCGTGGGTCGGGGCCAGCGCATTGGCCTGTTCTCGGGCTCAGGCGTAGGTAAGAGCGTGTTGCTGGGCATGATGGCCCGCTACACCCAGGCCGACGTCATTGTGGTAGGGCTGATCGGCGAGCGGGGCCGAGAGGTCAAGGAGTTTATCGAGGACATTTTGGGTGAGCAGGGCCGGGCCCGCTCGGTCGTGGTGGCCGCGCCGGCGGATGCGCCCCCCTTGCTGCGCATGCAAGGCGCGTCCTACGCCACGGCCATTGCAGAAAACTTCCGCGACCAGGGCAAGCATGTGCTGCTGCTGATGGACTCGCTCACCCGCTACGCCATGGCGCAACGCGAAATTGCACTGGCCATCGGCGAGCCGCCCGCTACCAAGGGCTATCCGCCATCCTGTTTTGCCAAGCTGCCACAGCTGGTAGAGCGCAGCGGCAACGGCCTCAACGGGGTGGGGTCGATTACCGCCTTTTATACCGTGCTGTCCGAGGGCGATGACCAGCAGGACCCGATTGCCGATGCAGCCCGGGCGATTCTCGACGGCCATATCGTCTTGTCGCGCACTTTGGCCGAGTCTGGACATTACCCAGCCATTGATGTCGAAGCGTCGGCCTCCCGGGTGATGCACAACGTGGTGTCAAAGGACCATTTTGAATTGGCACGGCGGTTTCGGTCGATTTATTCCAAGTACCAGCGAGGACGCGATCTGGTGCAGATTGGCGCCTATGCGCAGGGGTCCGATCCTGCGCTTGATGAAGCGATTGCCCTGCACGATCGCATGGACAAGTTCTTGCAACAAGACATGTACCAGCCGGCCATGGCAGACACCGTGCTTGACGACATGGACTATGCCACGACGTTGCAGTAGCCCTCGGATGGCCCAATGCAATAACCCCACGCAATTCTGATGAGCCCTTATGTCGCAACCCAACGCTATTGAACTCGCCATAGAACTCGCTACCCGCAAACGGGACGATGCAGCCCGTGGCGTGGCCAAGGTTCTGCGCGACCTGGATTTTGCCCACGACCAGATGGCGCAGCTTGAGAGCTACGCGGCAGACACCGATGCCCGTTTGACCAGTACCACTGGCGGCGTGCTGTCCGCCGAACTGATTCGCCACCATTACCAGTTTGTCGAGCGCCTGCAGCAGGCGATTCAACTGCAGTCGCGTGCTATTGCCGATGCCAAAGCCCAGGTTGAGCGTGCCAGAAAAGTTTTGCTGCAGACAGAGGTGCGCCTTGCCGGGCTGAAGCAAGTACTTGAGGGGCGTCAGGCGGTGGTGGCGCGCACGCTATTGCGTCGCGAGCAACGCGTCACCGATGAATTTGCTGCAATGGTCTATATCCGCAACCGCGCCCAGTGGGCGCATGGAGAAGCTCTATGACAACCGCCATCGTGAACAAACCCGGTGTGGCGCACACCCATGCAGGCGCCCCTGCCGCGGCGCACGCAAAAACCAGACGTGGCGAGGCAGGTGGCAGCCCGGCAGATTCCGCAGCCAGCGGCTTCCTGGCGATCATGGCCAGCCTGGAGTCTTTGGACGCGTCGGTGGAGAGCGAGGAGGTGGCGGAGTCAGTCACCGCCCAGGACGGCGCAGCAATGATGCCAGATGCCGCACCAGTCAACGTGGCGCAGACCAGCAGCGACTCCGCCAACGATGCAGCGGCTGCGGCCATGCGGTCGCTTCGTGATTTTGATGCCACCAGGCAAAGTCGCGCCACGGCTGTGGTGGACCACAAGCCGGAGCATGGTCTGAGGCCGCAAGCCAACGAGGTTTCGACCCTGGACTTGGCTCGACAGCAAGCGAAATTACAAAGAGCACTGCCCGACACAGTGGCGCTGGATCAAGCGGCAACGCAAGTTCCGTTGTCTGAGGTACCACAGGCGGCCAGCGACGCCGGGCTGGGTGGTGCCATCTTGGAGCCCCCTCTGGTTGAAGCGCGGGCACCCAATCCAGCACCAGGCAGGAGGCCAGAGGGAGCAGATGTCCCCGCCAAGGCTCTGAGCCAGAAGGAAGCATTGTTTGAACATTTGCTGCCAGTGGCACGCAAACCTGCGCGCGCGCAGTCCGATACCGCAGCCAAACAGTCGGCATCAAGCGCCGAAGCACTGCAAAAGACGGATACCCAGCGCCTGCCAGAGCTTCGAAAGGTACAGCCCGACCCGAATTGGATTACCAGCGCCAGTTCGACGGTGGCTTCTGAAGATGTGGCAGCCCTCGCAAACGTCTTGGTCCGGATGGACGATGCCCCTAGAATACGATCGATCTTCAGACGCGACACGGCGGAGGGCAATCCTGGCGCACAGGTTACGTCAACTGGGTCCCAGGTTCCGGCAGGTGAGGCCGTTCCGGTGCAGGCCCCCACGACAGAAATGGTGGTGGCTGAGCAAGTGGCCTTCTGGATTTCCCGAGATGTGAAAAATGCCGAGATGACGCTCGATGGGCTGGGTACTGAGCCCGTGCAGGTGAGCATCAGCACGAGCGGCAACGAGGCGCAAGTGGTGTTTCGCACCGATGAACTTCAAGCGCGCGAACTTCTCGAGAACGCGAGCGCCCACCTCAAGGATTTGTTGCAAAGAGAGGGGCTGGTGCTATCGGGCATGTCGGTGGGCACCAATGCCTCGGGTGAGTCGGGCAACCGGGAGCGTCGACCACGAGAGGGTGTAAGGCATCTGGCCGTGTCGGAACCTCAGGCACCTCAGACGACTCAGACCACAGTGCGTCGCCCCATAGGTTCGGTGGCGGGTGGTTCGCTGGATTTGTTTGTCTAAGTCCTGCTTGGCAAATTGGCCCTGGACTGTGCCATTATCGGTAAATAATGCAGGGCAACTCATGAAATCAAGGAAATACTGTGTCTGACAAACCTGAAGCGGGCGGGGACGCCAAGGCTCCGGCCAAGAGCAAGAAGATGCTGATCATCATCGTGGGTGTGGTGCTTGTGCTGTTGCTGGCGGCTGGCGGTGCGTTTTTCTTTATCAGCAAGCAGCGGGCAGCGGCTGACGAGGCGGGCGAGGCGGCTCCTGCAAAAGCGGCGGCACACGTCACCAAAACTGCCCCCGTCTACCTTCCATTGGACAGCATGGTGGTCAATTTGGCCGATCCGGGCGGTGAAAAGGTGGCCCAGATTGGCATTACGCTGGAGGTGGTGGATGCCAAGGCCTCAGACTCCGTCAAAGCCTTTCTGCCCACCATTCGAAATGGCATTCTCAAGCAAATCTCAAAAAGAACGTCAACCGAGCTGTTGACGCTTGAAGGCAAGGAAAAGTTGGCCAAATCGATCCTCAGGGAGGCATCGATTCCCTTTGGTGGAGGCGAAGACGATGAGGACGAAGAGGAGGTCGCCACGACAAGCACCAAGAAGAAGCCGGTGAAGCGTCGCCCCCCGGTGGCAGTGCCGGTCGAAGGTGTGCTGTTTTCCAGCTTCATTGTTCAGTGATCGCAGGACGTGACCCTAAATGAGTGAGTCATTCCTTTCCCAAGAAGAAGTTGACGCCCTGCTGGAGGGCGTTACTGGAGAAAGTCAAAAGACCGTCGAAGAGGCTGCGGAGTACGGGGAAGTTCGTCCCTACAACATTTCGAGCCAAGAGCGCATTGTGCGTGGGCGTATGCCCACGATGGAGATCGTGAACGAGCGATTTGCACGCAACCTGCGCGTAGGTTTGTTTAACTTCATCCGACGCAGCCCGGAAATTTCAGTCGGCCCGGTGTCGGTGCAGCGGTATAGCGCGTTTTTGCGCGAACTGGCGGTGCCGACCAATTTCAATATTGTGGCCATTCGCCCCTTGCGCGGCAGCGGATTGATTGTGTGTGAACCCGCTCTGGTCTTTGGTGTCATCGATACTTTGTACGGTGGCATTGGCAAGTTCCAGACCCGCATTGAAGGGCGCGACTTCTCAGCGACCGAGCAGCGGGTGATCAATCGCCTGGTGGACGTGATAACCACCGAGTACAAGAAGGCCTGGAAGGGCATTTATCCGCTGGAGCTGGACTACCAGCGCTCGGAAATGCAGCCACAGTTTGCCAATATTGCCACGCCGAGCGAAATCGTCATTTCGACGTCTTTCCAGTTGGAGATTGGCGACATCACTGGGGCGATCCATTTCTGCTTTCCCTATTCCACATTGGAGCCCATCCGCGATGTGCTGTACTCCTCGACCCAGGGCGACTCGATCGAGGTGGACCGCCGCTGGGTGACCGTGTTGACACGTGAAATTCAGGCTGCCGAGGTCACGTTGGTGGCCGAATTGGCGCGGGCAGATGCAACGGTAGAGCAGTTGTTGTCGATGAAGAAGGGCGATTTCATCGAATTGGACCGAGAACCCAAAATTCAGGCCACCATTGATGGTGTTCCTATTTTTGAATGCCATTACGGCACGCATAATGCCAAATACGCCATTCGGATTGACAGAGCCTTGCGCGGCAATGACCAGAATTGGCTAGGAGATCGAAATGGCATCTGACGATAAACCCGATGAATCAATGGACGACGGCATGGCCGACTGGGCCGAGGCCTTGCTGGAGCAAAAGTCGGCCGAATCCGGCTCGGGTGGGGCATCCGGTGGCATATTGGCAGGCGATGCACCCAAGCCGTTTTCCTCGAATGCAGGATCGGGGCCGGACGGGACGGTCAACGACATCAATATGGTGTTGGACATACCGGTGCAGTTGTCCGTGGAGTTGGGCCGCACCAAGGTGCCCATCAAGCATATCTTGCAGCTTGGGCAAGGCTCTGTCGTCGAGCTGGATGCGTTGGCCGGTGAGCCCATGGACGTGTTGGTCAACGGTTACCTGATTGCGCAGGGTGAGGTGGTGGTGGTAAACGACAAGTTTGGCATCCGGTTAACCGACGTGGTGACACCCTCGGAGCGCCTGCGCCGTGTGAGCAAAAGTTAAGTGCAGGACATGACGCAGTCCTTGCTGTTGGTTGGGCTCTTTTTGGCGGTACTTGCATGCCTGCCTTTCGCGGTGAAGTGGCTCAAACAACGTTCCACTGTGGGCACGGCCCTATCTACCGAGCAGTCGAGGTTTATTTCGGCCGTGGCCGTCGGCCCGAACCAGAGTGTGGTGACGGTCGAAGCCGGTCCCGAGGGCGCACGGGTGTGGCTGACCCTTGGCGTGACACCGCAGGCAATTACCTGCCTGCATGTGGCCCAGGCGGGTGGTCAGGCGCCGCGTCCTGGCGGTCTGAGGTCTGGAGCCGAGACCGCCATCGCACACGCCGAATCATGATGGTAATACGTCGTTCCCGCGAAGGCGGGAATCCACAACGGACTGCATCACCCTGGATTGCCTCATTCGCGGGGATGGCCGATTGGTATCTGAGGCTTGGCCTGTGCCTGCGGCGCTGGGGGGTGTTGGTGAAAGCGTCGCTGGGGCTGACGGTCCTGTTTGCCGCGACGACGGCCTTGTCGCAGACAGCGGGCCAGTTACCGCTGGTGATCGGATCGGGCGAGTCGGGTATGAGCTTCTCGGTGCCGATCCAGACACTGTTGTTTTTTACCTCTCTGTCGTTTTTGCCCGCGATTTTGTTGTTGATGACCGGCTTTACCCGGATCGTCATCGTGCTGTCCCTGCTGCGACAGGCATTGGGCACCCAATCTGCGCCGCCCAACCAGGTGATCGTCGGTTTATCCTTGTTCCTGACCTTCTTTGTCATGGGCCCTACGCTGGACCGGGTTTACGTTGATGCCTACCTGCCCTATTCCACCAATGCCATCACTTTCGAGCAGGCGCTGGAAAGAGCGGAGGCACCGGTGCGAAGCTTTATGGTCAAACAGACCCGCCAGTCTGATTTCGCATTGTTTGCCAAGCTGGCAAAACTGTCGCCCGAGAGCAAGGTTGATGCGGCGCCCATTCGGGTGTTGGTGCCTGCGTTTGTCATCAGCGAACTCAAATCCGCTTTTCAGATCGGGTTCATGATATTTATCCCGTTTCTGGTGATTGACATCGTGGTGGCCAGCATTTTGATGTCATTGGGCATGATGATGCTGTCTCCGGTCTTGGTGGCGTTGCCATTCAAGCTGATGCTTTTTGTGCTCGCTGATGGCTGGAATTTGCTGGTGGGGTCGCTGGCAGCCAGTTTTGTGACTTGAACCGGGACAGATGCCATGAACGCTCAAATGGTGTTGACGATGGGGCAGGAGGCACTGCTTATGCTCTTGATGGTGGCCTCGCCTGTATTAGGCGCCGCTTTGGTGGTCGGTTTGCTGGTCAGTCTGTTTCAGGCGGTCACTCAAATTCATGAAGCGACGCTGGCTTTTGTGCCGAAATTGGTGGCCGTGATTGCGGTATTTGCCATTGCCGGACCCTGGATGTTGACGATGCTGGTGGAATATATTCGGCGCACCATCGAGTCGATCCCGGCTTCGGTCGTCTAGGCGTGTGGGCGCACCTTGATTACGTTCACTGAAGCCCAAATCGCAGCGTGGGTTTCACCGATTTTTTGGCCTTTTTTGCGTACCCTCGCCGTTTTTACGTCTGCGCCGGTTTTCTCGTCGCGCGCCTTTCCGACACGGGCCAAGATATCCCTGGCGTTTCTGGTGTCGTTGGCGTCCCAGGCCAGCCTGCCTGAAATGCCGATTATTGGGTTGAATGACCCGGCGGCCGTGGGTGCAGTGGTGCAGCAAATCGGGATCGGACTAGCCATCGGGTTTGCCGTGCGGCTGGTATTTGCGGCGGTGGAGCTGGCCGGCGAGGTGGTCGGTTTTCAGATGGGTCTGAATTTTGCCGCTTTCTTTGATCCGTCTCTGAATGCACAGTCGAGTGCAGTTGCCCGTTTTTTTGGGCACCTGACGTCGCTGTTGTTTGTGGTGATGAATGGGCATTTGATGGTGCTGATGGCTATTAACCGGAGTTTTCAGGCCTTTCCGATCGACCAAAATTTTCTGACTGCCCTGGCGCGCATGAAACTATTCCAGTTTGGTACCGAGCTGTTTGCCAGCGCCCTGTGGATTGCGCTGCCTATGGTGGGCATGCTGATGTTTACCAATCTGGCCTTGGGGATTGTGTCGCGTATTGCGCCACAAATGAACATTTTTGCCATCGGATTTCCCGTGACCTTGGTCGTGGGTTTGATTGGTATTGCGGTAACGCTGCCCATGCTCGACCAGCCGTTCATGGCTCTGATGGAACGTGCTATCGATATTTTTACCAAAGCCTGATCGATCGCCAAGCTGAGGGCAGGCAAGATTCACACCAGTTCATTGCGAATGGCGTACACCGTGAGTTCGGCGTTGTTGCTGAGTTTGAGTTTTTCAAGCAAGCGCGATCGGTAGACGCTGACCGTTTTTGGGCTCAACATTAGTTCCTCTGCGATGTCAGATAGCCGTTTGCCTGAGGCAATCTTGAGCAAGGTTTGGAGCTCTCGCTCTGATAGGGTGGAGTGCAAGGTCTCGGTGGACGGTGACGCCAGGTTCTCTATCAGCATCTCCGAGACCTCGGCAGTGACATATTTGCGTCCCTGTGCCAAAGTCCGCACCGCGGTGATCAAATGGGCTGGATCTCCCGCCTTGTTCAAGTAGCCTTGCGCCCCTGCACGCAGACAACGCAGTGCATATTGGTCTTCTGCAAACATGGAAACTATCAGCACCCGTATCGGGGAGTCGGCTTCGCGCAGGCTCGCAAGCACTTCCATGCCACCACGGCCCGGAAGGTTCAAGTCAAGAATCAGGACATCGCATGGCGTATTGCGCAGCATCTCGCGGACCTCGGCATAGTTGCCAGCTTCCCCGACCACCTGAATATCGACGGCGTCGGCAAGGGTGTCGCGAATACCACGGCGAACCATGGCATGGTCATCGCAAAGAATAACCTTGATCATTGATCGTGCTCCTCTTCTACAAAATGCCCAGCGGGTGTGAGTGGTACCGACAAAATGATCGAGGTGCCATGCCCCTCACGCGTACTGATGTCGAGCCAGCCGCCTACAGTTTTTGCCCTTTCCTGCAAGCCCTTGAGTCCATAGGCGCTTGGCTTTTGCATTTCCACCGTGCTGATGCCTTTTCCATTATCTGAAATTTCCAGGGTCAATACCCCTTCCGCGTCTGACAGTTCGATCTGCACTTTGCTGCAGCACGCGTACTTCGAGATGTTGGTGAGTGCTTCCTGCGCGGTACGGTAGGCAGTCAGTTCAATCGGCTTGCCTAGGGAAAGGCTTTCATGGTTGGTGTTAAGGCGCGTGCTGATGCCGGTGCGCCGCTCGAATCCTGTCGCTAGCCATTGCACCGCGGCAAACAGGCCCTGATCCAAAATAGAGGGACGCAAGTTCATCATGATGCGCTGACTGGCACCAATCGCGTGCTGCAACATGTCGGTGGCGGCTTGAATGTGGTTTTGCACAGCGGTATCCGTAGCGTGGCGTGACAGCCACGCCAAATCCAATTTGGCTGCAGCCAGCGATCCGCCGATGTCATCGTGGATTTCGCGCGCAATAGACGCTCTTTCCTGTTCGATAGCGCTCTGTAAATGTTCGGCAAAGCCCGCGAGTCGGCGCTCTGAGGCAGCCAACTCGGCGTCCGCCTGCTCCTTGGCATGCACTGCTTGACGCACCTCCAGGGCTCGGCGAATGACGCGATCCAATCGGTGTAATTCGTCTTTGTGGAGATAGTCGCTGATACCCAGGTGAATCGCGGCCACCGCTGCCGACTCACCAATGGTGCCAGACAACAAGATGAAGGGTGGCGATGGCCGATCTGTGGGCAGAGCGGCCCAAGCGTCGAGCGCGGTAAACCCTGGCAAGCGGTAATCCGCAAGAATGATGTCGTACGATGCTTCGCGGGTAAGCCGGGTAAATTCCTCGATGGATTCGACGCGGTCGACCTCAATGCTGACACTGTCTTTACGTAGCGCACGGCAAACCAACTGATGGTCGAGCACCGAGTCCTCAAGGTGGAGAATTTTCATTGGCAAAGCGGCATTCAATCAAGTGCAAGTGGGGCAAACCATCGGATTATGTGGGCCACGCGGGATGAGGTACCGCAATCGAAGACGGATTTTTTGGTCATTCGCAGTCCAAAATGTACCGAATGCTCTGGAATCCTGCTAACCTTGATGTTTGAAATCTGGAGACCTGAAAATCAAATTCGAGAACGACATACATTGTTGTTTTGAGGGATGAAGACCATGCAGTCAAGCCTTACTACCCCTACTGTGCCCGCTGTGCAATTGCCAGTGATGCTGGTGGCGGAGGTCCAGGATTCGTTGCTGGTGGTTGTCCACGATTTGACGCGGCTTGACAGTCTGTTGGCGCACACCATGGAAAACCTCATGGAGCGTTTCACCAGTGCCAGCGCGAATTTGGAGGATCCGGCCTTGAAGGAGTCCAAGGAGCTCGATGCGGTTCGTGGTGCCTTGCGTGCTGCGGTGACTGAGCTGCAATTTCAGGATATGGCGTCGCAGTTGATTGTTCACACCTCGAAAATATTGCAGGGCTGTGCCTACCGCTTAGCTGCCGAGTCCATGGGTTCTGAAGATGGTGAGGCGGTTCCTTTTGTGGAAGAGGTGCCTGACCGACCCAACCCGGTGACCCAGGACGAAATGGACGCCGGATCCGTTGAACTGTTTTAATTCGCCAGATTTTTATACCCCAATCGGACTTGCCGGAGCTTCAAATGCCCTTAATTCTCGCTGTAGATGATTCACCTTCGATGCGCAAAATGGTCACTTTCACTCTCACGGGAGCTGGATACCAGGTGGTCGAAGCTGTGGATGGCATTGATGCCTTTGAAAAGGCGCAACACCAGCACTTTGATTTGGTGTTGACGGATCAGAACATGCCGCGGATGGATGGCTTGAGCCTCACCCGCAAATTGCGCGAACATCCCCAGTTCAAGACGATCCCCATTTTGATGCTCACCACGGAGTCCAGCGATTTGATGAAGCAGGCCGGCCGAGCGGCGGGTGCGACAGGTTGGCTCGTTAAGCCTTTTGACCCGGCACGCTTGCTTGAGGTCATGAAAAAGGTCATTCGTTGAGATTTAGGTGAAAGCCTTTGGAAACAAGATAGGAGTTTGATATGGCTGAAATGCATCAGGAAAGCGGCACTGCAGGTAGCGACTTTGATCTGAGTCAGTTTTATCAGATCTTCTTTGAAGAAGCGGGTGAGAATCTTGACCTGATGGAGCAAATGCTCCTGCATTTGAATCTCGACACTGCTGACGACGAAGAGTTGAACGGTATTTTTCGCTGTGCCCACTCGGTCAAGGGGGGGGCAGCGACCTTTGGTTTCGCGGACGTTGCTGAATTAACCCACAAAATGGAGTCTTTGCTGGACCGACTGCGGCGCCATGAGATTCAGCCCAATTCCGCGATGGTGGATGTACTGCTTGAATCTGCCGATGCGTCACGGAGTTTGCTGGCACGGCACCAGGCAGGCGGCGAGGGTGCGGTGACACCGACCGCAGATTTGGTACGTCGTATTAGTGAGTTGGTGTCCGGTGGCGCGCCCGTGCCTGCACCGGTGCCGTTGAAGCGTGAGACTGCACCGACGCCTGTGCCGATTCCCGTACCTGTTGCCGCAAAACCAGCGTCTGAACCTGGTTCGTCTACCAACCAAGGCAAGGGCTCCAGGTCACTTGAAATCTCCATTGGTCCGCTGGAGCACCCAGAGCATGCCGATGCAATTCAGGAGCTGTTCCGTGATATTCCCGGACTAGGTACGGTTGTGGCCGTGCCGAGTGCCAATCAAAGTGTGCGAGTTTTCGCGGTCGAAACTGCGTCAACAGACGACGATCTGCTGGACCTGTTTGTGTTTCATGTCTCAAGGGAGCATGTCACGATTAAAGAGCTCACGCCTTCTGTTCCAGTAAATGCCGTTGCAGGCGCGGTTTTTCCGTCCAGCACCGCTGCCATGGAACCTGCCCCCAGTTATGCTGATGATCCTCCACCAGGTGCGCCGTTGGCTCCTCTGCCTGGGTTTGGCTTTTTCGAAGGATCTCCTGGTGCGCCAGCACTTTTGCCCGTACATGGCGATGACGGCAAGGCTCCGGTCAAGGCGTCCCCCAAGGGCCCGTCCGGCAATGCTGCCAATCAGCCGGAGGCGGCAACCATTCGGGTCGCCATCAGCAAGGTCGATCAACTGATCAATTTGGTAGGGGAGTTGGTGATTACACAGGCGATGCTGGCGCAAAATAGCCGAGCGCTCGACCCTGCTGTCTATCAGCAATTACTCACTGGCTTGGCTGATCTGGACCGCAACACACGAGATTTGCAAGAGTCAGTCATGTCGATCCGCATGATTCCCATGTCGATCGTGTTTAGTCGTTTCCCGCGTATGCTGCGAGACTTGGCAGGCAAGCTGGGCAAAAAGGTCGACTTCGTAACCCAGGGCGAAGCGACAGAACTAGACAAAGGACTTGTCGAAAAAATTACCGATCCCCTGACCCATTTGGTGCGGAACAGTTGCGACCATGGCGTTGAGATGCCGGCAGAGCGTTTGGCGGCTGGTAAACCAGAAACCGGCACGATCACGCTTTCAGCGTCTCACCAGGGCGGATCTATCGTGATTGAAGTGCGGGACGATGGCAGGGGCCTTTCTCGCGAGAAAATACTGAACAAGGCACGTGAACGCGGTCTCGATGTGTCGGATCAAATGTCCGATTCGGACGTTTGGGCCTTAATTTTCGCACCTGGATTCTCTACCGCCGAAGTGGTCACTGACGTGTCTGGACGGGGGGTTGGCATGGATGTGGTGAAGAAAAACATCGCAGCGCTGAACGGTACCGTAGAAATTGAATCGGCCGTGGGATATGGCATGAAGGTTTCAGTCCGACTGCCTCTTACTCTTGCGATCATGGATGGAATGTCTGTGGGGGTCGGCAACGAGGTCTATATTCTGCCGTTGTCCTCGGTCGTTGAGTCCTTTCAGGTTAAGGCTGAAGCAGTGAGCACCGTGGGGCAAGGCTCGCAGCTTGTCAAGGTGCGGGATGAATATATGCCTGTCATTGAGCTGGAAAAGGTGTTCCAGGTGCCGCGATTCGATTTTGAGAAATCTTGCGACATCATGGTAGTTGTCGAAGCGGATGGCAGCCGGGTGGCATTGCTAGTCGATGAACTGTTGGGACAGCAGCAGGTGGTCGTCAAGAATCTGGAGTCCAACTACCGAAAGGTGCCCAATGTGTCGGGTGCGACCATTTTGGGTGATGGCAAAGTTGCCTTGATTCTTGATACCGGTGCTTTGGTTCGCAGGTCACGGCACTGAAGACGCGTTAGTACATTAGGAGAACCATGATGGGGATGATGGAAAAACTTGACGAGTTGACAGCAGCTGGTGCCAGAGAATATTTAACCTTTCGCTTGGACCAGGAAGAATACGGCATTGATATCTTGAAAGTTCAGGAGATTCGGGGTTACGAGCCGCCGACACGGGTGGCAAATGCGCCTGATTTCATTAAAGGCGTCGTAAACTTGCGCGGCACGATTGTTCCCATTGTGGACATGCGCTTGAAATTCAATTGCTCCAAAGCCGAATACAACGCCTTTACGGTGGTCATTGTGCTCAACCTTAGAAGCCGTATTGTCGGTATCGTCGTCGACTCAGTGAGCGACGTGATGGAGCTTCCCCCAGAAAGCCTGAAATCCGCGCCAGACATCGACAGTGTGATAGACAATGGAGCGGTACTGGGACTCGGTTCCCTTGGGGACCGCATGCTGATACTTCTCGACATCGAGCGTTTGATGTCGGCACCTGACATGGGGCTGGTGAGCTCGGATGAGTAACTGACAACCCGCCGTCTTCCGTCCGATCCATGCAACTTTATGCGACCTAAAGTGCCCTTTGGCAAGCCGAAGGCGGTAATCGATGTAGCGGTAGACGGTGGTGGTGGCGTCGGTGCGGGTCGTGAGTTTGCATGGACCGACCAGGACTTTGACCGTGTTCAAAGCTTGATTTACAAACGCGCAGGAATTAGTCTTCACGATGGCAAGCACGCGATGGTGTATAGCCGCTTGTCCAGGCGATTACGAGAAACCGGGCACCAGAGCTTTCGCGACTATCTGACTTGGTTGGAAACCACGGATGGGACGGAATGGCAAGAGTTCGTCAATGCGCTGACCACGAACTTGACCTCTTTTTTTCGCGAGCGGCACCATTTTGAAATTTTTTCTGACTTCCTCACATCCAGGCCTGCCGGCACATCCTGGAGAGTGTGGTGCAGTGCGGCATCCACCGGAGAGGAGCCCTACTCGATCGTCATGACCGCTGTCGATGCGCTGGGTCCACGCGCTAGTTTTGTACTCTTGGCTAGCGATATTGACTCGAAGGTTCTTGCCGCAGCTGCGCAGGGGGTTTACCGGATCGAGGGAATGAAAGGAGTCGACGCCGGCCGTATGCAGCGCTATTTTTTGCGAGGTAAAGGGGTTAACGAAGGCATGGCCAGAATCAAACCAGAGTTTCTGAATCGCATACAGTTCCTGATTGTTAACCTGATACACGATGATTGGCCTTTCAAGGAAGCTTTTGACGTGGTCTTTTGCCGCAACGTCATGATCTACTTCGATTCGCAAACTCAGCGGCAGGTCTTGGAGCGTATCCACAAGGTCATGCGACCGGGTGGTCTGTTGTTTGTAGGACACGCCGAGAACTTCAGCGATTCACGTGATTTGTTCGTCCTCAAAGGAAAGACAGTGTATGAGCGACGCTAGTTTTGACCGGTTTGTTAGGCAGCGAGCGCGGGACCTCCCTTATTGTTTGTATACCTGGCTCAATAGTAGGATCTGTGGCCTTGTTCGAGTGAATGTGTCAATATGAGTTCTTACCCCGCTGGCATTCCCCAAGCTGCGGCCAGAACTGTACTTGGCTCGGCACTCGGAAAAGTGTTGCCAAACGGTCGCGTTTCAAGGGTGGATCAACTCAAGGCACAGGCCAGAAAACCCGGAGAAGCCTCTTTTTTTTACGCAGACCATCACTTTCAATACGATGCAGTCAAGGTCCTGCCAGGTGAGTACTATGTTTCGAATGAAGATCTGATTGTGATGACGGTTCTTGGCTCCTGTATCGCTGCATGCATATGGGATGGCAAAGTGCGGATCGGAGGCATGAACCATTTCATGCTGCCCGACGGTGACAGCGGGGACGGATCGGGCCGCTACGGCTCCTACGCCATGG
>JAIPCE010000086.1 GCA_021738345.1 Rhodoferax sp.
CGATGATTTTTCGCGCCATATGCAGGCGGCCGATCACGACTTTGAAGTCACCCATGACCCCTGGAAGCTGTATATCGGCGAGCGCCAGTACGGCAGCCTGGGGTACGCGGGCAGCCATGGCTGGAACATTCTGCAATTGCGATATATCGCAGCGGTGGTGTTCGAATATGCGGCCACGCTGGGTATCGTCGATGTCGCCTATGCCGACCCGGCAGGCCGCCGCAACGATTATGGCGGTCTGTGGGGCTCCGACGAGCTCAAATTTCTTAGCCGCTACGACGGTCTGCATGGCTTCAGAATTACGGCGTTGGGGGCCTTCATCCTGGGACTCGAGCCGACCTACAAAGCGCTGGCGCAGCCGAGCGACATCGCGATCTCGGTCATGCCTAGCTTGCAGGTCAAACGGATACGCGGTGCGCTTAAACCGCAAGACACGCTGTTGCTGGAACTTTGGACCCAGCCCCTGCAGGACGATATCTGGCAGCTTGACCGCCCCAAGGCGGTGGCCGCGATCGAGAAAGGCCACGACATCGGGGTGTTGCGGCAATTCTTGGAAGACCACGACGATCTGCCCTTGCCCGAATTGGTGGATTCTTTCTTGCAGCGCTGCGCGCGAGACGGCCATGCGCTCAAGACCGGTGCCGGCGCGGTGCTCATTGAATGCCGCGATGCGGATACCGCTGAGCTCGTGGCCACGCACAAAGAGACCAGCGCCCTGTGCCTGCGCGCTGGACCCAAAACCTTGGTGGTCCGCAATGAGCAGGTCGCGAAGTTCAGGGATAAAGTGCATGTTCTTGGACTCGGGCTGCTGTCCTGATGCGTTGGTCTGACTTTGGCCCCGGGGGCTTCGGGCAGCAGGCGATTGATTGGCAGCGCCACCAGGCGCAGCGCGTTCGATAGTTTTCAAATTTCAAATTTCGCTGTAAAAATCAGCTACAACCTCGTGTCTTATCGATTTTTCAAGTTGGAGTTCCTGTGTCAAAAACCATTCTCGTCGTAGACGACTCGGACATCATCCGGCTGCTCGCAGCAAGAACACTGAAGGGCGCTGGCTACCAAGTGATTGAAGCGGCCGACGGCAAGGCAGCACTCGCGCTGCTGGACGGACGTTCTGTCGGCATGGCGGTATGCGACTGGAGTATGCCCGTGATGGACGGAATTGAATTTGTGAAAGCGGTCAGGCACATCGCGGCTTACCGGCACATGCCCATTTTGATGCTGACCGTGGCGGATGAAGACGATTTGCGTGAAAAAGGAAGGGCAGCGGGGGTTGATGCGTGGATGACCAAGCCCTTCAACCCTACGGTATTGGTCAGCGCCGTCGACAAGCTCTGTCGCTAACGCGCCGCAAGCGGCGGATGCCCAGAGATGGCGGGTCCTATTTGTAAACTGCAATATACCCATGCATAGGCTCTGTAAATTGCTGGCGGCGTTCGTTGGGCTGGCATTTGGTCTGCTCAACCTGTCGGTGCGTGCTGCACCGCCCGCCCCTTTGCCGCCCGGCAGTGGGGCAGGCGGCGGGTCTGGTCGCCCCAACATCGTCGTCCTGGTCGCGGACGATTGGGGCTTTACCGACCTGGGTGCCTTTGGCGGCGAAATTGCAACACCCCACATCGATGCCTTGGCGCGGCGAGGCACGCGCTTTACCAATTTCCACGCAGCGGCATCCTGCTCCCCCACCCGCTCCATGCTGCTGACCGGGGTGGATAACCACCTCAACGGGGTCGGAAATCTGCGCGAAGCCATGCCGCGCGAGCACCTGGGCCGGCCCGGCTACCTGGGCTCGCTGTCGCACAATGTGGTGACCCTTGCCACCTTGCTGCAAGACAGCGGTTACCGCACCTATATCACCGGCAAATGGAATGTGGGCTCGGAGCCGCATAATTTGCCCCACCGCCGTGGCTTTGACCGGTCCATCATCCAGGGCGACACCGGCTCGGACAACTGGGTACCCAGCCAGCGTTACCTGCCACACTCAGCCAGTGTCGAATGGTTCGAAGATGGCAAGCCCGCCACGATGCCTGCCGAGTTTTACTCGTCGACCTACTTTGTCGACCGGATGCTGGCGTATATGCAAGCAGATACGAAGCCAAGAAGCACCCAGCCTTTCTTCGCATATCTGGGTTTTCAGGCCAACCATGTGCCAATCCAGGCCCCCAAAGCCTTTGTAGACAAATACCGGGGCAAATACCGGGACGGTTGGGACGCATTGCGTGAGCAACGGCGCAAGCGCGCGATCGCGCTGGGCATCATCCCACCTGACACCCGCATGGTGCGCATGGGCACCACGGGCGATTGGGATGCACTGAGCGACAAGGACCAGATCTACCAGCAGCGACAGATGGAGATTTATGCCGCCATGGCCGAGGCCATGGACCACGAGGTGGGTCGGCTCCTGGATTACCTCAAGGCGACGGGCGACTACGACAACACGGTGTTCGTGTTCTTGTCAGACAACGGCGCCGAGGGCAGCGACTATAGAGATGCACAGCCCTGGTTGTGGACCCAATATTCGCAACACATTGACCGCCTCGGCGGCAAGGGGGGCTACGGCATACCTGGGCCGAGTTGGGCCAGTGCCTCGGTGTCGCCGCTGGCGGGCTACAAGTTTTATGCGGCCGAAGGGGGCATCCGGGTGCCGATGGTCATTTCAGGCGTGGCCGGTGGTCGCGACAACCAGATTGCGCACGCGCTGACCCATGTCACCGACATCTCGCCCACTCTGCTGGAGCTGGCGGGGGTCCCATTGCCGGGCGTAAACTACCGTGGACAGGCGATTGAACCCATCACCGGAAGGAGCCTGGTTTCCCTGGTCCGAGGTGAAACGGAGCAGGTGCGCACCCAGGACGAGCCGCTAGGCTATGAACTCTCAGGCAACAAGGCGCTGTTCAAAGGGGACCTGAAGCTGAGCAAGAACGACCCACCGGTGGGCGATGGGCAGTGGCACTTGTATGACATTCGGCGCGACCCGGGTGAAACCCATGACCTCCAGCTCGAAATGCCCGAGCGTTTTGCAAGCATGCAACAGGACTACCTGGCCTATGAAAAAACGCGCGGCGTATTGCCCATGCCAGCGGGCTATAGTCCGTCGGGCGCAGTGCTGATCAACGGCATCATGAATTATTGGTTGCCAAGTTACGGGCCGGCAGGACTGGTGCTGATGGTTCTGCTGGCCTCCATCTATTGGCTCACCAAAGGCAACAAACGCTCTGTGCGGCGTCGATGAGGGGGTCGTGAGCGAACCGGCGGCATCCCGACAGCGTGCGTCATCAACGGTACATTCGACATTTCCACAGCCCTGAGAACACATCTTCTATGCAACGAAAAATTCGCTGGATATTTGGCGCGCTGTTGACAGCGGTGGCCTGCGCCGTGCTGGTCTGGACATTTCAAGGCCCGATTGCCACCGCCTTGCTGGCGCAAATGGTGCATAAGAATGTCGGGCGCAATACCATTGCCGAATTGCCCGATGGTCTGCACCTGGCGTTGTGCGGAACCGGCTCTCCGTTTCCCGACCCCAGCCGCGCCGGGCCCTGTTCCGCGATCATTGCCGGCGAGCGGCTCTTCATCGTCGACACCGGCGAGGGCAGCGCGCGCAACCTGGGTTACATGGGCATTCCGGCAGCCAAAATTGAAGCCATCTTTTTGACGCACTTCCACTCGGACCACATCGATGGCATTGGCCCCTTTCTCTTGCAGCGCTGGGGCGTGGGAACCTTCCAGACGCCCACACCGGTCTATGGACCCGTGGGTGTTGAGCAGGTCGTGGATGGTTTTCGGGCCGCGTATGTTCTCGACTTCGGCTACCGCGTGGCCCACCATTCGCCCAAGATCATGCCACCCGGTGGTAGTGGTGGCAAAGGCATGCCCTTCGCATTGCCCGCTGCCGGCCAAGGTGATCATGTGGTGGTACTGGAGGACCGCGGCTTGAAGGTCACGGCCTTTCGGGTGGACCATGCCCCGATTGATCCAGCGGTGGGCTACCGCTTTGACTACAAAGGGCGCTCAATCGTGATCACCGGAGATACCAAAAAGACCCCGTCGGTGCAATCCCTGGCCAAGGGCGTCGACATTTTGGTCCACGAGGCCCTGCAACCCACGCTGGTAAAGATCCTGGAGACCGAGTTTTCCAGCCAGGGCATGAACAACATGTCGCGCATCATGCAAGACATTCTCAACTACCACACGACACCAGAAGAAGCTGCCGCCCAGGCCGCCGCGGCCGGAGCCAAAGAGCTGGTACTCAACCACATTGTTCCCCCCTTGCCGCTACGCTTCGCCTACCCCGCTTTTCTGGGTGATGCGGCAAAATACTATGACCGGCCCATCACGGTGGGTGAGGACGGAATGCTGTTCAGTCTGCCTGCCAACTCGGTGGCAGTCGAGCGTAAAAAGCTGTACTAGGGCGCGTCCTTACTGTTTGCAACGGTGCGATGGAAACCGTTCCTGCGTACCCCCAAGCACCACCGTCATCCGCTGGTTCGCAGTGGCGAAAAGGGGTTTTTAAAGCCAAATTTCTGGCCGTGATACCGTGCCTTGGCAAAGGTCCGTTTTCTATTCAATCCACTTTCTGAAGGCAGCTGCACACCATGTTCTCGACCTGGATCACCATTGTCCTTGCACTTGTATTCGTCTATATCACATTCGTGGTTTGGTATGGCGGCAATGGCAAGCCGATGACCCCTGATGAAATCAGCGAGGGCCTGAGGGCATTGCTAGCGACCGACACCAGCGACCGGGGCAAGGCGGAATTGGAAGACGTGCGCCAACTCCTTGCCAGTGATGATGGCAAGGAATTCATCATGCAAAACCTCGTACGTTACCGTCCCAAGGCGCTTTATCCGCCTGGCTACGACTATGGCGACGATCCGCGCGAAGCCGATAAACGCTATGGCAAGTCCATCGTCTGGCCTCTGTTGCGCAACGGTAATCTGCTGCTGTTCATTGGGCGGCGCAGCGGCACGCTTTTTGCGCCCGAAGGTGCTGACGACTGGCATTATGTGGCGATGGTGCGCTACCGCAGCCGTAGAGATTTCCTGAAATTTGCGATTCAAGCCAATCAGGCAGACAAATTCATTCACAAGTGGGCTGCCATCGAAAAGACGCACGTGTTTCCGGTGAAACCGATTGTGAGCCTGTTTGCGTTGCGCATGCAAGTTGGCCTGTTCTTGTTCAGCCTCGGCGCGGTACTTGTGGCGCTTGCACCGTGAATAGGCACGTGTGCCACAAAGGGATTCGGAAACAGCCCTATCACACTGCACTAGGAGCGCCTTGCACTGCATCCCGCCAGGGGTGCCATAAAGTGGACCACGGTGCGCGCGATACAAGCGCTGTTTTGGCACCGGCTTTACATAACTTGATGCGCATATAACGTAACTTTTACCAAGTCTTGGCATACTTGAGGCTTCTTGAACTTGCAGGATTTTTACTATGCGATCGCCTCGTTTTCTTCAATTGAAATGGATAGCAATGACAGCGGCGCTATGCGTTGGCGCCACCGCCTGGGCTGCTGACCCGATTACCGATGCAATGCAGGCGGCTTATGGGCCGTACCGCATGGCGCTTTACAAAACCAATGGCACGTCGCAGTCTGAATCGCGTGAGGCGCTGCTGCAGGCCCAACAAGGCTGGGAAAAACTGGGTGCCCAGTTTGGCGCCAAGCCGGTCGCGCCTTATGACCGCGACCCGGCTTTTGCCGCTTCGGTTGCCGAAGTGGGCAAGGTCTACGCCAAAGCGCTTGATGAGATCAATGCCAACCAGCTCAAAGCTGCG
Source organism: Rhodoferax sp. (assembly GCA_021738345.1). GTDB lineage: Bacteria > Pseudomonadota > Gammaproteobacteria > Burkholderiales > Burkholderiaceae_C > Allorhodoferax. The sequence goes on from JAIPCE010000086.1 coordinate 5,773, forward strand.
CACAACACACTGGAGCATGCGCGCGACGTCATGTCTGCCATGCGCCAACGCAACCAGGTGGTGGTATTCAGTGACCACATGAATGCGTACCACGAGGTCATGGAACATCTGCTCGACGACGGCGAGGCAGTGCTTGCCAAACCCAAAGGTCTGTTGCTGATGGCGTCACAAACCGGTGCACTGGCCCACCTCGCCAAGCGACTCGGTAGCCAAGCCCCCGCCAGCCTGTCCACCAATCCGGAGTTCACCACACTGCTGAAAGCAGTCGAGACATCGGTCGCTCAGCTTGAAGCGGCGGTGCTTAAAGAAGATGCGAGCGCGGTAAAAGAAGCGCTTGGAAAACTCAAAGGGCCGTATAGCAAGCTGTTCGCCAAATTCGGCTGATCAGCCCCTAATCAAACGTGGGCATGCTAGGCTTGGCGACCGGTTTGCCAGCCGCAGCCCAGGCGTCAAAGCCACCTGCGATCGATTTGACCTGCAGGTAGCCCATTTCCTTGAGTGACTGTGCGGCCAGCGCAGCGCGGCCGCTGGTCTTGCAGTAAAGCACGATTTTGAGCGCACGGGAACTAAGTTCGGAGCTGCTGCTGAGCTTGAACTCAAGCAGCCCGCGAGAGGCGTGAATCGCGCCAGGCAGATGGCCGTTGGCGTATTCGTCAGCCTCGCGCACGTCGATCAGAACGTCCGCATCAATAATGGCTTGCTCGGCGTCGGCCAATGCAATTTCCTGCGTATGGGCTTTGGCGGCAACGACTAGGTCGTGGGCAGTTTTCATGAACAATCCTTCAGGTGTCAGCATGCTGTGAAGCAACGAGTTTAAACCCGCTTAGGGCACCGAAAAACTAAAAACCAGGTCCAGTTCCCATGCGAAAGTGTGGAAAGGGTCACAGGATGGCGCATCGGTTTTGAATGCCGCTGCGATACACTTGATTCCACTGTGATGCCCATAAAAAAGCTTTCCATCCGTCACGATCTGATCGCTGCAATGGTAGGCGTGCTGTCGGTGCTCGCCTCGATCAATTTGTGGTTCAATTTTGAGTCGGGGCAGGCCGATCTGGAGGCTTTTGCGCTGGTGCAGGCAGAAAAACGGGCCATGCAACTTGCCGATTCCATGGGCGTGCAAACGGAGCTCATCGTCCGCAACACCGATCTGGCACTGCGACAACTGCGCGACGCCTGGAACTTCAGCCCCAGCGATTTCGCCGCCACGGTCCAGACAGTGCAGTCGACCTTCCCGCAGTCTTCGCTGGTCCATGTGGCGGTGATCGGTGGCGACGGCTATGTGGTCTACTCTTCCAAGGGTGTGTCGGGGCAGGTCTTTGCCGGGGATCGGCCCCACTTCAAGGTCCACTCCGAGGGTAATTCTGACGCCCTGGACATTTCCGACCCCATCTTTGGCCGTGTTTCCAATGACTGGAATGTACTGGTCTCCCGTCCGATCTTCAGAAATGGCGCATTCGCCGGCGTCATCATCATCGGCTTGTCGCCCGCCTATTTGTCGCAGCAAATCGGCAAGGCCAGCCGGTCGACCCAGGACATCGTCGTGTTGCTCAACTCCAAAGGCGGTTTTTTGGCCCGAAGTGTGGATTGGGAGCGTGCGCTCGGCAAAACCGTACCCCCGGACCGTCCCTTCCTGCAAAAAGACGCGCCGACCATCGGCGCCTTTCGTGCACCGGCCTCGCTCGACCAGGCGCCCCGCATCTTCGGCTGGAGCCGCTTGCCAGTCAATGGCTTGATTGTTGCAGTGGGCCTGGACCAACAGACTCTGCTCGCGCCCTTGCTGGAGCGCGGTTCCAGGGAACGGGACCGCATTCTCGGAATCATTGCGGCATTTCTGTTGTTGGGTAGCGCAATTGTGTACCTGCAGCTCCATCTGGCGCGGCAACAGGTGCAACTTCGCCAAAGCAAAGCCGTGCTCAGCCAAGCACAGCGGCTCGCGCGTATCGGCAGTTGGGAACTGAACCTGCTCACGCAACACCTGCAATGGTCCGACGAAGTTTTCCGCATCTTTGAGGTAGATCCCCGGCACTTCGGAGCCAGTTACGACGCCTTTCTGGAAGTCGTGCACCCAGAAGATCGAACCTCCGTAAAAGAGGCCTTCGCCAGTTCCCTGGAGACCCATCTTCCCTACGCTGTTGCCCACCGTCTGCTACTGCCCGACGGTCGCATCAAATATGTGCAGGAACATGGCACCAGTGAATTCAGCCCCGAGGGCAAGGCGGTGCGCGCGATCGGCACCGTGCAGGACATCACGGAGATCAAAGTGGCATCCGATGAGCTTGAGAGCTATCGCCACCATCTGGAAAATCTGGTCGACGCACGTACCAAGGAATTGGCGCAGGCCAAAGATGCGGCCGAAGCAGCCAATGTGGCCAAAACCTCGTTTTTGGCCAATATGTCGCACGAAATTCGCACGCCGCTCAATGCCATTACCGGCATGTCCCATTTGATGCGCCGCGCCGGACTCGACCCCGCACAACTGGACCGGCTCGGCAAGCTCGACGCTGCAAACCAGCACTTGCTTGCCCTGATCAACGACATTCTGGAATTGTCAAAAATTGAAGCCGGCAAGTTCACTTTGGACCAGTCCTCGGTGCATGTCATGGGTTTGATTGGCAATGTGACGTCCATGCTGCACGACCGCGCGCGCGAGAAGCAGCTCAAGCTGAGCCATGAAATCGGTCCCTTACCTGCCCATTTGGTAGGCGACCCGGTGCGCTTGCAGCAGTGCCTGCTCAACTATGCAGCGAATGCCATCAAATTTACCGAGCACGGCGAGGTCACCGTCCGGGCCGCACTGCTGTCGCAGACCGATACGCATGCACAGGTCCGGTTTGAAGTGCAAGACACGGGCATCGGGATTGCCGCTGAAGCCCTGCCGCGCCTGTTCAGCGCCTTCGAGCAAGCAGACAGCAGCACCATTCGTCGATACGGCGGCACCGGGCTGGGTTTGGCCATTACCAAAAAACTGGCCCAACTCATGGGCGGAGAGGTCGGCGTAGTGAGCACTCCGGGGGGCGGCAGCACTTTCTGGTTTACTGCCGTGCTGAAAATCGGAAGCTCAGACCAGGCTCCACCGGAACTTCTGGCGCAGGGCAGCGCGGAGGCGCAGTTGCGAAGCGACTTTGCCGGTGCGCGCATTTTGTTGGCAGAAGATGAGCCGATCAATCGTGAAATCACCACGATCTTGCTTGAGGACGCCTTGCTCGATGTGGACTGGGTCGAAGATGGCATCCAGGCACTTGAGCGGGCGCGCAGCCAACGCTACGATCTGATCCTCATGGACATGCAAATGCCCCGAATGGACGGAGTCGAGGCCACCCGGCAACTGCGCAAGCTCCCGCAGGGTGCGCAGGTGCCGATTGTCGCCATGACGGCCAACGTTTTTGCCGAAGACAAACTGCGCTGTTATGCGGCAGGCATGAACGATTTCATCAGCAAACCCACAGCTCCCGCCGTCCTGCATGAAACGGTCTTGAAATGGCTGCGCCGATCGGCAAATGGCCAAGCTCCGCAGTGAGCGCATCTTTTGGCGTGTGTGCCACAGCAGACGTGCTTTGCCGCTTTCCTAGTCCGAGAGTCTGGCCAAGCATTCATCCATCGCCCGACACACCGCCTGCGGTTGCTCCAGCGCTGACATATGGCCGCAATCCTCCACGATGACCAGGCGTGCGTTGGGAATACCTGCCGCCATCTCCTCATGCAGATCAGGCGGTGTCAACAGGTCCTGTCGGCCACACAGCACCAGTGTGGGACAAAGAATCCGGGGCAAAAACGGCCGACTGTCGATGCGACCCATGATGGCGCGTTGCTGACGGGCAAAAACCTCCGGGCCCAAGGAGTGCGCCATATCAGTGATGCAGCCAGCCACTTCGGGATCGTCCAGGCGCGAGGGATGCACCAGGCGCGGTGTCAGACTGTCGACCACGCCTGTGAAGTCGGATTGCGCCCGGGCCACCATGCTGTTGCGCATTTCGGTGGACTGTGCCGAGTCGGCACGGGCATTGGTGTCCAACAGCGCCAGCGCCAGCACCCGCTCGGGGGCCATGCGCAGCATCTCCAAAGCCACATAACCGCCCATGGACAAGCCCACCAGCGCAAAGCGCGGTGCCGGCGCATTCTCCAGTGTGGATGCCGCCAGGGCAGCAATCGAGTCGTGCCCGCTGAGGTCCGCCGTGTGCCAGGCATGGCGCAGCGCAAAATGTGCGGCCTGGTGCCGCCACAGGCGCGCGTCATCAAGCAGGCCGGGCAAGGCGTAAATGGGAAGATGATTCATAAGTCCTCGGTTGGTCGCAAGGTAGACGCTGAAAGCATAACCTCCATGTCGACAGGGGCGCGTCAATTTCGTGCAATATCCAAGCCTTACACTATTAGGGTTTTCACTTACTCACGCATTGGAATTTATATGACTGCAAGACTTACCAACAAAGTTTCCATCATCACCGGGGCGGCCCAGGGCATCGGTCTCGCCACCGCACTCAAGTTTGCGCAAGAGGGCGCGATCGTCATCGTTTGTGACCTCAAACAACCAGGCGTGGACGACGCAGTGGCCCAATGCCGTGCTTTGGGCGCCAAGGCGGAGGGCTATGTGGTGGACGTGACGCAACGCGCGCGCGTCGATGAGGTGGTGGCGCTGGTCAAGACGCAGTTTGGCCGTATCGACGTGCTGGTCAATAACGCAGGCATTACACAGGATGCCCGTTTGCAAAAGATGACCCTGGCGCAATTCGACAAGGTCATTGATGTCAACTTGCGCGGCGTCTTCCATTGTGCGCAATCCGTCGTCGATACCATGCTGGCACAGGGCAGTGGTGTGATCCTGAACGCTAGTTCAGTCGTCGGCTTGTACGGAAACTTTGGTCAAACCAACTATGCTGCGTCGAAATTCGGCGTGATTGGCTTTACCAAGACCTGGAGCCGTGAGTTGGGCCCCAAGGGAGTGCGTGTCAACGCCGTGGCGCCGGGTTTTGTCAACACCCCAATGGTCGCCGCCATGCCCGAAAAGGTGCTGGCCGACCTGTCCGCCAAGGTCGCCATGCGCCGCCTGGGCAAGCCTGAGGAAATCGCTAATGTCTACGCCTTTTTGGCCAGTGACGAAGCGAGCTATATCAATGGCGAGGTGATCGAAGTATCGGGCGGCATTGCTCTGTAAGAAATCTGGTACGGGTACAGCCCGGCAAGCACGGCGCGACCTGAATATTTGACCGCGCGGGTCCGGAGCCTCAAGAACCGGGGGCGTGTCTGGGCCTGCCCCGACAATCTGTCCATCTGATTTGGAGAAGCAAGGGTATGGACACTGATGTGCTGGTCATTGGCGGTGGCAACGCCGCCTTGTGTGCTGCCTTGATGGCGGCAGAAACGGGTGCCAGGGTGCTGATGCTGGAGTCGGCGCCACGCGATTGGCGCGGGGGCAACTCATCGCACACCCGCAACCTGCGCTGCATGCACGATGCGCCACAGGATGTACTGGTGGACGCCTACCCTGAAGAAGAGTTTTGGCAGGACTTGCAGAAGGTCACAGGGGGCCTTACCAACCAACACCTGGCGCGTCTGACCATCCGTGCATCGTCCACCTGCCGGGGCTGGATGCGCAAGCACGGCGTGCATTTTCAGCCGCCGCTTTCGGGCGCCTTGCACGTCGCGCGCACCAATGCGTTTTTCATGGGCGGTGGCAAGGCACTGGTGAACGCCTATTACCGCAGCGCAGAAAAGCTCGGAGTGCAGGTCCGCTACCAGTCACCCGTAGACCGGCTCGACCTTGAAAAAGGTGAATTTCGGGCGGCCTGGTGCCAAGGCGAGCGCATCACGGCCAGGGCCTGCGTACTGGCGGCCGGTGGTTTCGAATCGAACCGCGCGTGGTTGCGCGAAGCCTGGGGCCAGAACGTACACGGCGAGTGGCCCGCCGACAACTTTCTGATCCGCGGCACGGCCTACAACCAGGGCGTGCTGCTGCGCCACCTGCTCAACTACCAGCAGGCCGACGGCATTGGCGACGCCACCCAGGCACACATGGTGGCGATTGACGCACGCGCACCGCTGTACGACGGTGGCATCTGCACCCGCATCGACTGCGTGTCACTGGGCGTGGTGGTCAACCGGGACGCCCAGCGCTTTTACGACGAAGGCGAAGACTTCTGGCCCAAGCGCTACGCCATCTGGGGGCGCCTGGTGGCCCATCAACCGGGTCAGATCGCCTATTCCATCATCGATGCCAAGGCGATTGGGCGCTTTATGCCACCGGTATTTCCTGGCGTGAGCGCCCAGACCTTGCCCGAACTGGCGGCCCTGTTGGGGCTGGATCAGACCACCTTCACGCAGACGCTTAATGACTACAACGCAGCGTGCCGGGTGGGTCAGTTTGACCATACCGCCCTGGACGACTGCCACACCGTCGGCGTGATTCCGGCCAAGACCCATTGGGCGCGTCCGCTCGATACCGCCCCGTTTTACGGTTACGCGTTACGCCCTGGAGTGACTTTCACCTACCTGGGGCTCAAAGTGGACGACACCGCCGCCGTGCGCTTTGCCAACCAGCCCAGCCGCAACCTGTTTGTGGCAGGCGAAATGATGGCCGGTAACGTGCTTGGAAAGGGCTATACGGCCGGAGTTGGCATGTCCATCGGCACCGCTTTTGGCCGCATCGCCGGGCGCAATGCTGCCTTGGCCGCTGCCGGGCAAGCCGTTCAATCGGGTGCCGTGAAAGACGAGGTCTGAACCATGCAATACCTGTCACCTTCTTCTGGCCGGGTTATTCCGATCGTGGCGGTGCCCAGCGCGGCCGAGACCGAAGTATCTCGCGTCTTGCAAATTTGCAATGCCTGCCGATACTGCGAGGGGTTTTGCGCGGTGTTTCCGGCCATGACGCGCAGGCTCGAATTCGGCCACGCCGATGCGCACTTCCTGGCCAACCTGTGCCACAACTGCGGGGCCTGCCTGCATGCCTGCCAGTATGCGCCGCCACACGCCTTTGCCGTCAACATTCCCAAGGCCATGGCCATGGTGCGCGGCCAAACCTACACCGACTATGCCTGGCCCACAGCGTTGGGCAAACTCTACCAGCGCAACGGCCTGACGCTGTCGCTGGCACTGGTGGCCGCGCTGTCGCTGTTTTTGGTGTTGGCGGTGTTGCTGCAAGGTGGTCTGGGTGCCTTGTGGGGTGCACAGTTTCAGGGTAATTTCTACCAGTTGTTCCCGCACAATCTGCTGGTGGGCTTGTTTGCACCGGTGTTCCTGTTTGTGGCGTGTGCGCTGGCCATGGGTATGCGTCGCTTCTGGTCCGATATCAAGCCCGCGACCAGCGGCGCAGACCTCAGCGCAGCGGCAGCCACCGAGGCTGCGCACGACGTTCTGCGACTCACCTACCTGGACGGTGGCCACGGCGAAGGTTGTAACAACGAAGACGACGCCTTCACGCTGCGCCGCCGCCGCGACCACCACCTTACTTTTTACGGCTTTGCGCTGTGCTTTGCCGCGACTGGCGTCGCCACGCTGTACCACTACCTGCTGGGTTGGTCCGCACCCTATGATCTTCCGTCCTTGCCCAAGCTTCTGGGTGCAGTGGGTGGTGTAAGCCTCATGCTGGGCACCGTTGGCCTGTGGTACCAGAACCGCGCGCGCCACCCCTTGCACGGCGACGCCCGCCAAAGGCCCATGGACCTTGGCTTCATCGCCTTGCTGTTTTTGGTTGCCAGCAGCGGCATGGCGCTGTGGTTAGGGCGCAGCACACCGGCGTTGGCGCTGCTGCTGTGTCTGCATTTGGGCGCTGTGATGGCACTGTTCGCCACGTTGCCCTATGGCAAGTTCGCCCACGGCATCTATCGCAGCGCCGCTCTGCTGCGCCATGCCGTGGAAAAGCGCCAACCCAACCCGATCGGGCTAAGCGCGGACTGATTGCCAAAGTGCGCGGGTCAGAGCTGCGCAGACCCTGACCTAAACGTCAACTGTGCGGCGCGTAGCCGGGCGTGGGGAAAGCGAATCGAGAACCTGGAGCCCTTGCCCGGAACGCTTTCTATCCGCAGATCGGCACCATGGCGCTGCGCCACGTGCTTGACAATTGCCAGCCCGAGTCCGGTGCCGCCGGTTTCACGCGAGCGACTGCGGTCGACCCGGTAAAAGCGCTCGGTCAGACGGGGCAGGTGCTCCGGGGCAATACCAGGGCCGGTGTCTTCCACTGCAAACACCGCGTCACCATCGGGCAATGATTTCCAGGTCACCGCAATGTTCTGTTGCACCGGGGTGTAGCGCACCGCATTGCCCACCAGATTGAACAGAGCACTGTAGAGCTCGGTGCCGGCTCCGGCGATGTCGCAGTCGCCCTCTATGTTGAGCGTCAGCCGGTGTGGCTGTTGCCAGAGCACCTGCGACAGGTCGTGTGCGTCCTGCTCGCACTGAGCCATGAGTTGCGACACAGACACCCACTCCTGAGTCGGTGGCGGCGGGCTGCCCTCTAGCCGGGATAAGGTCAGCAGGTCACTGACCAGCGTTTGCATGCGCTGGGACTGCTGGGCCATCAAGCCCAGGTAGCGCTGGCGCTCGTCTTCGCTCAGAGGCAGACTTTGCAGGGTTTCGACAAATCCGGCCAGTACGGTCAGCGGCGTGCGAATTTCGTGCGAAACATTGGCCACAAAGTCACGCCGCATGGCCTCGGCCTGCTCCAGCGCGGTGATGTCGCGTGACAACAGCAGACTGCGCCCCTCGCCATACGGGTGCAGGTGCACCGACAGACGAACGGGTTTAAAACTGGAGTTTTGCCGACCAAACATCGTGAGGTCGCTTTGGTAATCGCGTCCGGCAAAATAGGCTGCAAACCCGGGGTCACGCACCAGATTGCCCAGATGCTGCAGGGTGTCACGCCGCACATCTAGACCAAAGTGCGCACTGGCGGTCTGGTTAAACCATTCGATGCGCCCCTGTTCGTCGAGCAAAATCACGCCGTTGGGAGACGCCTGCAGCGCCGCCAGAAAGTCGTGCAGACGGGCGTCGCTTTGGGTGGCGCGACGTTCGCCATCGCGCACCAGGCGGCGTATGCGGTCGTGGGACTCGCCCCACAGCCCACTGCCCAAGACCACTTCCGACTGGGCACCGGCGCGCAACCACCGCAATAAGCGCGCGCCCCGCAACGTATCGAAGATCAGCCAGACGTAGCCAGCCAGCAGGGCCGCCAGTGCAGCACCCAGGGGCGCGTCACCATGCAGCGCAAACCGCCAGCCTATCGCCGCGGCCAGCAACTGGCCAAGCGCAAGGGAGAGAATCCGCCAGGCCATGGGGGAGGAGTTGCGCCGCGCTCAGGCTGACGCGACGACGGCCTGCTCGGGTTTGACCGTGAAGCGGTACCCGGCGCCGCGCACCGTCTCGACCATGGCGCCCGCACCGGCCATGGATTCGCGCAGACGCTTGACATGCACATCAACCGTGCGCTCTTCGATGTACACATGGTCGCCCCACACCTTGTCCAGCAACTGGCCCCGGCTGTGGACCCGTTCGGCATGTCCCATGAAATAGTGCAACAGCTTGAATTCGGTCGGACCGAGTTTGAGAGGCTGGCCATGGAACGTGACGCGGTGGGTCTCGGGATCGAGTGTCAGTCCACCCAGGGAGATCGGTTTGCCCAGGGACTCCGGTGTGCGGCGCCTGAAGACGGCCCGAATGCGGGCCAGCAGCTCCTTGGTGGAAAACGGCTTGACAATATAGTCGTCGGCGCCGGCGTCCAGCCCCGCCACGCGGTCGACCTCGTCACCGCGGGCTGTCAGCATGATCAGCGGGACCGCCTTGAGACGCGGGTCGGCGCGCCAGCGTTTGGCCAGCGTAAGACCACTTTCACCGGGCAGCATCCAGTCGAGCAAGATCAGGTCGGGTACCGAGTCGTCAAGCTCGCGCTGGGCTCCTGTACTGTCCATGGCCCAGATCGGCTTGAAGCCGTTGTGGCGCAGATTGACCGCAATCAGCTCTGCGATCGCAGACTCGTCCTCCACCACCAGCACCGTCGGTATTGTTCTCATCGCAGTACAGATTCGATTTTTTCCATGGTCTTGTGACGCACGTCCTCACCCTTGACCACATAGATGATGAACTCGGCAATGTTTTTGGAGTGGTCGCCGATGCGCTCGATGGCCTTGGCCAGGAACAACAGATCGAGACTCGGGGAGATCATGCGTGGATCTTCCATCATGTAAGTGATGAGCTTGCGTACAAAGCCGTCGAACTCGGCGTCGATAACATCGTCTTCTTTCAGGATGCTGAGCGCCGCCGGAACGTCGAGCCGGGCAAACGCATCAAGCGCCTTGTTGAGCAAGGCCGAGGCAAGGTCGGCAGCCACCCGCAGTTCGAGCGACGGCAGGGTCCGCGGCGCGCCGCTCTGAATGATGGAGCGCACCATGCGGGCGATTTTTTCGGCCTCGTCGCCGACCCGCTCCAGATTGGCGGTGGTTTTGGAGATGGCAATCAGCAGGCGCAGATCGCGCGCGGTGGGTTGGCGCCGTGCAATGATGGAGGACAGATCGTGGTCGATCTCGATCTCCATGGCGTTGACCTTGTGCTCCTGGTCCGAGACCTGGTTGGCGGCCTCCATGCTGAACTGCGACAGCGCGTAAATGGCCTGGCGGATTTGCGATTCCACCAGCCCACCTAGTTCCATCACCTTGGTGGAGACCGAGGTGAGCTCGGAGTCAAATTGCGTGGATAAGTGTTTATCGTTCATGTTGAAGCCTTTTAAATCAACCAAATCGCCCAGTAATGTAATCCTCGGTCTCCTGGCATTTGGGCTTCATGAAAACGTCGCCCGTCACGCCGTACTCGACCATCTGCCCCAGGTACATATAGGCCACGAAGTCAGACACGCGTGCCGCCTGTTGCATGTTGTGCGTCACGATCAGGATCGTGACGTTTTGCTTGATTTCGCTGATCAGCTCTTCAATGCTGCCAGTGGCAATCGGGTCGAGCGCCGAGGTTGGCTCGTCAAACAACAAAATTTCGGGGTCGGTGGCCAGTGATCTCGCAATGCACAGCCGCTGTTGTTGCCCGCCCGACAGGTTGGTGGCGGGCTCCAGCATGCGGTCCTTGACTTCTTTCCACAAGGCTGCGCCCTTGAGGGCCGCTTCCACCTTGTCTTCAATATAGGTGCTGGACTTTTCGCCGCGCACCCGCAAACCATAGGCGACGTTCTCGAAAATCGATTTGGGGAAGGGATTGGGCTTTTGAAACACCATGGAAATGCGCATACGCACCTCGATGGGGTCGACCGAATGGTCCAGAATGTCAATTTCGTCGGGGTGCAAATGGATTTTTCCGTCGTAGCGGTGGCCCGGGTACAGGTCATGCATTCGGTTAAAACAGCGCAGGTAGGTCGACTTGCCGCAGCCACTCGGGCCAATCAGCGCGGTCACCCGGTTCTCGTAGACCGGCATGGTGACGCTTTTCAGGGCCTTGAAGTCGCCGTAATAGAAATCCAGCTTGTCTGACTCCGCCTTGAGCGCGGGTGGATTATTGGGCAGTGTGATGACTGAGCTCATAGGGTCTTGGTCTCTGAAAAGGCTTTGGGGCTTACCACTTGATGTTTTTACGCAAGCGGTAGCGCAACCAGATGGCCGCCGCATTCATGCCCAGGGTCAGGAACACCAGC
>JAIPCE010000087.1 GCA_021738345.1 Rhodoferax sp.
CCAGCAGCTTGACCACCTCAGACGAATCATGCTGTGCGGCGCCGGACGGCTGCGAACCGTCATCCTCGGCCTGCAAGGTCGGCGCCGGCAGCAGCATGGCAGCGATCTGTTGCAAGCTTGGCAGCAGCCGCGCCAGCTCGCGCTGTAATTCTGTGGTTGCCACCTGAAGGTCTGCGCTTCGGCTACCGGCAGCGACCTGACGCTCCAGTTGAGCCGCCAAGCGCGCTAGCGAGGAGATCCCGAGGGTGCCACTGAGGCCTTTCAAACCATGCCATTCACGCCGCGCGTCGTCATTCTTGCCGGCTTCACTCAAGCCCATTGCGCGCTCGGGCACCTGCTGCGCATCGTCGACAAATGCCAGCAGGGTGCGCCGTAGCAGGTCGCGGTTACCGCCCATTCGCGCCAGCGCCGCGTCGACGTCCACGCTATCCGGCCAGACGTCCGCCGCTTGGCCCACCGGGTAAGTCACCGGCATGGATGGCAACACCGTGTTCGGACGGACAGCAGCCATGGGTTCACCGTGCGTGTGGCTGAGCAACACCATGACGAGCTGATTCAGGTCAAAGGGTTTACCGACATGGGCATTCATACCGGCCGCAAGACAGGCCTCACGGTCGCTGGCCATGGCATTGGCGGTCATGGCGATCACAGGCAGCGTGGTCAAACCCAGGGGACCGCGGATTGCGCGGGCGGCCGTGAGCCCATCCATCACCGGCATCTGCAAATCCATCAGCACCACGTCGAAGTCGCCATGCCCGTGGGTCAGAGCATCCAGCCCAAGTTGTCCATTGGCCGCCAGGCGCACCACTGCACCCTCCTGGGCCAACAGTTCCTGGGCCACTTGCTGATTGATCAGATTGTCTTCCACCAGCAGGATACGCATGCCCGCCAGCCGTTGCACTGCAGTTGCCAGGTTTCGCGCTGCCAGCGGCAGCGCCGTCGCGCGCGCAAGCGACACCGCCCGGCGCAGAACGTTGGTCGTCAGCGGCTTGACCAGAAAGCCGTCGAGCAGCTCCTGCTCGCGCACGGTACGATCCGCCAGACTGTCCCTACTGTGACCGCTCACCATCAGCAGGCGCGGAAGTTCTTTGTCCGCATGGAGACTGCGCAAGTGCCGAATCACCTGCCACCCGTCCATCTCAGGCATGTCCGAGTCGACAAATATGGCATGCAACCGGGGCGTACCCTGTTGCAGCCGATCCCGCACGTACGCAATGGCCTGCGGTCCATCCGACGCCTCCAACACTTCCCAGCCCATGGAGCGCATCAGCGCCGCGCCAATCTCCAGCGCGACACGGTTGTCATCGACCAACAAGACGCGGTACGGTGGTTGCGAATCGCCGTCGGTCAGCGCCGGGGCCGGTGCTTGTCCGTGGGCGACCTCCAGTTCGATCTCAAAACTGAAAGAACTACCTTTGCCCAATTCGCTGGCAATCACCAGTTCTCCGCCCATGAGCTGGACCAGGCGGCGCGAAATGGCCAATCCCAGTCCGGTACCACCATAGCGCCGTGTGGTACTGGCTTCGGCCTGTGAAAAACCTTCAAAGATGCGCGCCTGGTTTTCGGGTGCGATGCCAATCCCTGAATCGCGCACCGCGATGCGAAGCTTCACCTGCTGGGACGTTCGGTGCAGCAAACGCCATTCGAGAACCACCTGCCCCTGGGCCGTAAACTTGATCGCGTTGCCCGCCAGGTTGATCAGGATTTGCTTTAACCGCAGCTCGTCACCGATCAGGTTCTGGGCAATGCCGGGATCTACATCGAACAACACATCGACATTCTTGGAGCCCAGGTTGCTGGACAAAATCACTGACAAGTCTGCCAGCAGATGCTCCAACTCAAACGGACCCGGGTCTAGTTGCATCTTGCCCGCCTCGACTTTTGAAAAGTCCAGGATGTCATTGAGCAGACCCAGCAGCGAGCGTGCGGCCCCTTCCGTTTTTTCGGCGTAATCGCGCTGTCGATCGGTCAAGGGCGTGTTGTGCAACAGGCGCAGCATGCCAAGAATCGCATTCATGGGGGTGCGAATCTCATGGCTCATGTTGGCCAGAAACTGGCTCTTGGAAATGTTCGATTGCTCCGCCAGGTGCATCGCCTGCTGCAAGGACTCTTCGTACTCTTTTTGGCGCGTGATGTCCTGTGCCATGCCAAGGTATCCCACCTGCTGTCCATGCACATCGAGCATCGGGGAAATCATCAGGGAACCAATGAAGGTGGTGCCATCGGCCCGCACAAAAGTCCACTCCGAGCGAATCGCGCGCTGTGCTACATCGTTCAAAAGCTCGATTTCAGAGGGTTCGCGTCCTAACACCAGCTCCAGCGACTCCCGCATCAATGCCAACTGGTTCTGGTCAAAGAATCGGTTGATGCCGCGCTTGCCGAGCACTTGCGCAGGCTCATAGCCCAGCATTCGGCTTGCACCGACGTTAAAGACCGTGATCGTGAGGTCCAGGTCCAGTCCCAAAATGGTCACGTCAACCGCCGAATCCAGCACCGACTGCAGCGTGGCGCGGTCCACGGCAAGCTGCGAGGTGGCGGCCTGTGCGGTCTCGAGTGCCACCTTGAGTTCGGTGATGTCCATCCGAAATCCCACCAGATGACCATCGGGCATACGGCGCTCCACCACCCGCAGCCAGCGACCATCGTCAAGGCGCTGCTCCACCGTGGTGTTGCCAGCGCGGTGTTGCTGCATACGTTCAGCCACCCATTCTTCGACCCGTCCCACCGCCTGTGCGTACTGACCGCGCTCGGCGCCAACCCGAATGATGTGCTCAAACTGCGCACCCGGGACGATCAGATCGGCTGACGTGGCATACAACTCACGGTACTTGTCATTGCACAGGATCAGCCGGTCTTCAGGGTCATACAGCACATAAGCCTCATTGACCACATCAATGGAACCGCGCAAAATCGCCTCGCTGCGCTGCAACTGAAGTTGCGCCTCTTTCTCCTGGGTGATGTCGGTGTGAATGCCGCCAATCCACTCCACCCGGCCGTCGGGGGTGCGGCTCATGATCTTGGCGCGGCTACGCACCCAGATCCAACGCCCATCCTTGCAACGGATGCGGATATCGCAGTCGTAACGTTCTGTGAGACCCGCAATGCACGCCTGCAAAGCCTTATCAGCCACTTCCCTGTCTTGCGGATGCACCTGTCGGGCAAAAAAAGTATCGGAATTGGGCTTTACTTCATGCGGTTGAAATCCCATCATGGCGCTCCAGCGCGCGTTTGCATGCGATTCGCCGGTCAACACATTGCTTTCCCAGGTACCCACATTGGTACCTGCCAGAATGCTGTCAGCTCGCTCTTTCTCACGCTCGAGCTCGGCAGTCATGCTGCGTGCCAGCCACAGCGCCTGCGCGCGGCCAAACAGCAACAACCACACTACGGCACTGACCAGCAGGCTCAACGAACTGCCCAGAAACGCCGTGCGGACCGGTGCCTTCAAGTCCACACTGCGCTCGAAATCAGGGGTCGCTGCGGTGTGCAACTGCAACAACCTGCCTCCCACAAACAGTGCCCGTTCGGACATAAACATGGGCTGCGCCGAGCGCTTGGAAGCCTCTTGATACCCGGACTTTGACGCCGTAAGAGCGCTGTCAAAAAGTGGCGGCTTGTCGGGTCCGGCCAATCCATCAAACAACCTGAATGCCACCAAACCCCGGGGGGAATGACGCACCGGCTCCAGCAGTTCGTCGACCACCAGGGGCGAGTTGACAATGCCGCGAAATTGACGCCTCCGCTCGGACTCGGTTTCGGGCGGCACCACACTGCTGTAGATAGGAAGGGAATACAGCCAGCCAGCGCGCTTTTGCCCGTCCTGAATTAAAAACACCTGGCCCGACAGTGACGCCACACCGTGTTGCATGGCACGCTCCATGGCTTCACGTCGTACCGGCTCTGACCCGACATCAAACCCCAATGCCGCTCGGTTGTCCTTCAGGGGCTCCACGTACTTGACAACAAAAAGGTCGGGCCGATCGCCGCCACCATGAATCCTGAAGTCTGGGCTACCTTGGCGACGTTGCAAGGCCACATAAGCATCGGCATCTTTTCGCTCGATGCGCTCGACAAAGGCAAAGCCACGCACCCCAGCGAACTCGCTCTGCAGATCAATGGATTGCACCAGCTCATGAAACTCTTCGCGTCTGATTTGCTTACTGGCCAAAAAAGCACCGCGAAACCCGCGCAAGGCACCGAGGGTCAGATCAAAGCGCGCCTTGATGTCGGACTCCAACTGGTCTGAGTGGTGTTGAAACTTGAACCAGTTATTGGAATATATTTCGCGGCGCAGGTGATCCACGTAGTGCCAGGTTAGGCTCAGACCAAGCACCAGTGACACCGCGGAAAATGCCAGCGGCCAGCGCATGGAGGCCCATTGCCAACCGGGTCTTGACGCCCGATGGTGTCTGCGCGCGATGGCCGCCCAGACCAGACCAAGAAAAAGTGCGAAAGCCCAGGGCGCGATGGCAGCAAGGGCGATATCCTGGGGGCCAACCAACCAGCCCTCTGCCGGTGCATCGACCTGTGAACCCACCGCACCGGAAAAGCAGCAAAACAGCGCACATGCAAACGCGCGGCCCTGCAAAAGAAACCACGGCCATGGCAAGAAATACCGTAGCATCATTCTGACGCGTACGGCAATCGACGGTGATTCGGTGCGTTGTGCCCGAAAACTGCGCATGGGTTACAGGCTGGTATGGATACTGTTCTGCATGGCCAGGTGTGCGACTGCATTGAGCGCACCGTCCACGACTGGCTGGCTGGCAATCACCCGCAAACGCCCCGTCGCAACCAGCTTGTCGACCGAGCGACGCGACATCGATTGGGAGCTACCAAATACATTGGTGAACAGAAAAAGCGTGCCATGCGGACTGGCCCAGATCAATTGGGTGCGCAGCCAGCGCTCATCCACCAACATCTCCAACCATGAGCCCAAGGGCAGTTGGGTGACCGAAAACTGGGAGATCTGCTGATCCGGGCGGCTCGCAGATGCGCTCAATGGACCGGCGGTGTTATCGGTCGGCGCCACTGCGGATGGTGGCAGCCCCTCAGGCAAGGCGAGGAAACAGGAGGCACGCGCTTCATCGGGCCCGACCCATGGCTCCTCTGTTGCCAATTGACGGGCGATTTGCAACTCTTGGGGCTTGACCGGTGCGATCGCATCCGCTGCGACTCCTTTCTGAGCCGCTCGAAATGCCTTCTGGTGTACGCCCATGAGCGCCTCCATAAAGGCACTGGTCCGGGTCGCAGGGTACTGGATGGTGTCGAGGCCCTCACGCAGGGTGGCCAAGAGCATAGGCACCAAACGGGTGAGTTTGGCATAGTCCTTGTGGGTCAGTGTCGGTTGCGTACTCCACAACATGGCCGCCACCAGAGACTGGTATTTCTCCACCAGTGTGTGGCTCTCGGCCATGCGCGCTCGGGCCAACACCTGCGACCAGGGACCGCACAAAAAATTCATAACCACTTCGGGAACGCCAATGGCCTCAGGATGCCCGTCAATCTCGCGGGCAATTTTTTCGGCCAGCAGATTGCGGTCTTCCGCATGACGCAGTACCGTAACCGCCTCCTGACGCTGCACTTCCTCCTTGCTGTCTTGCTGGCGCCACTGGTCCTGCAAGGTCTGCAAGGCACGTTCAAACGGCTCGGCATTGTCAATTTCCACGTCGAGCAGCGGTGCCACTGCGCGCTCTACCAAGTGCATGAACTCGCCAAATCCCGGGCTTTGTACCAGCGCATAGGCTAGGCTGCGCTGTGCAATCTCCTGGATCAAAAGCCGCGCCGGGTGCTGCTTGTTGCCAAACATGCGTCGATCCACGAGTGCCAGCCGCAGCAGGGGTGCTTCGAGCTGCCGAATCAGCGCCTGCACCGGTTCGAGCAGGCGCAAATCCCGTGCAATGTTGTCCACCATCAGAGTGATGACTTCCAGGCTGAGCGCCTGTGCAATGCCGCTCGCACGTGCCCGCAGCAGGCCACGTACCGCTTCCACCGATGCGTCGCTGGCCGTGTCCACCAGCGCCGGCCGGTCACGCCGTGACTCCAGGCGTTGCACCATTTGGTCGACCTGGCGCATTTCTGTCAGGGCCTCCAGCGCAGCGGGCACTGTGGAGTCAAAGTCGGACGCGAACGCCTCCTGGCGCTGCGGGTCACTCTCAAACTCCTGCGCAAACCGGTCGGCAAACTGCTGGACCCGGGCGGTCTGCGGGGCGGGTTGCAGCGTCCCGGCGAGCAGTTGGCGCAATTTGTCCAAGGTCAACAGTGCGGGGTCGGCGGCAAGCGGTTCCGCCTGGCGCCATTGGGCCGACGCCACGCCCCCCGGGGCACTCTGCTGGCGGGTTGCCGCAGAGTGCTGCGCCATCAGGCCCGGCGAAACCGTGTCCCATGAGTCAGGTCCGGCATGCGGTGCACTGAAACGCGCCCCTGAACGTACCCCTTGTCCCGGCGCCATGGCGTATCCCACCGACACCACGCCCCGACCACGCAACTGTGCGGCCAGATCGACATACAGGTTGCGCAGCTCCTGCCCCAGAGCCACACCCATGGCCCCCAGCCAATCCATTTGTGTCGGTACTGCAACGTGGGTGTGCTCCACCACTTCTTTAAGTGCCTTGATATAGACGTCGGGACGCAGCGGATTACGTTCCGGCTGCACCGTCTCCAGCCCCAAGGTGCGACAGATCAGGGTATTGAGGTCGGCCAGTGCGTGGTCGGCCGCCTGCATTGCGACCTGCTGAATCCGTGCCAGGGTCACACTGCTCAGCACCTGGGCCTCGTCCATCAACTCGAGCTGGTCAAACTCCAGGTTGACCAGCGCCGCGATACCGGCCTTTTTGGTCACTGGAGGATGGGCAAAGGTCTCAAGCAGGGTCTGGGGATAGCGCTTGCACAGGGCAGCTTCCCACTGTCGCAGCAAACGCGCCGACTCGGCGAGCTTGTCCCGCTCACGCAAGTCGCGTGACGCGACCTCACGCGCTTGCAAAATCTGGCGTGCTGCTGCTACCAACTTTCCCATGAGCACGCCTGCGCGAGCAACCGCCTGCTGGACCGTCGCGCGGTACACCTCCGGGAGATTGCCGTCAGCCGCTGCGTGGGGAATGGACATGCTGGCCCCTACGCCCTATTTGAGCGCCTTGAAACGCATACGCTTGGGTTTGGCACCCTCTTCACCCAGGCGCCGCTTCTTGTCGGCTTCGTATTCCTGATAGTTACCGTCAAAATAGGTCCACTGGCTATCCCCCTCGGCGGCCAGAATGTGGGTCGCAATGCGGTCCAGAAACCAGCGGTCGTGGCTGATCACCAACACCGAGCCGGCAAATTCCAGCAGCGCGTCTTCGAGTGCCCGCAGGGTTTCGACGTCCAGGTCGTTGGAGGGCTCGTCGAGCATCAGCACATTGCCCCCGGCAATCAGGGTCTTGGCCAGGTGCAAACGTCCGCGCTCGCCGCCCGACAAGGTGCCGACCCGCTTTTGCTGGTCACCGCCATTGAAATTGAAGCGTCCGCAGTAGGCCCGGCTCGGCATCTGGAACTTGCCGACATTCAAAATGTCGAGTCCGCCCGAGACATCTTCCCAGACCGTCTTTTCATTGGCCAGGGCATCGCGGTTCTGGTCGACAAACGCCATCTTGACAGTGGACCCGATGACCACCTCGCCGGAATCTGGCTTTTCCTTGCCGGCAATCAATTTGAACAGCGTGGACTTGCCAGCGCCGTTGGGTCCGATGATGCCGACAATGGCACCGGCCGGAATATTAAAGCTCAGGTTATCTATCAGCAGCCGGTCGCCAAAGGACTTGCTCACGCCCTTGAATTCGATCACCTGACTGCCCAGGCGGTCGGCCACCGGAATGAAAATCTCGTTGGTTTCCACCCGCTTCTGGTATTCAAAATCAGACAGCTCTTCAAAGCGTGCAATCCGTGACTTGCTCTTGGCCTGGCGCGCCTTGGGGTTCTGGCGCACCCATTCCAACTCCTTTTTCAGGGCCTTGGCGCGGGCCTCCTCGCCCTTTTGCTCCTGCGCCAGGCGCTCGCCCTTTTGGTCGAGCCAGGAACTGTAGTTGCCCTTCCAGGGAATGCCCTGGCCGCGGTCGAGTTCCAGAATCCACTCGGCAGCGTTGTCGAGAAAATACCGGTCGTGGGTAATGGCAACCACGGTACCAGAGAAGCGTTGCAAAAATTGCTCCAGCCAGTCCACCGACTCGGCGTCGAGGTGGTTGGTGGGCTCATCGAGCAACAGCATATCGGGTTTGGACAGCAGCATGCGACACAGCGCCACACGCCGTTTTTCGCCCCCTGACAAGACACCCACCTTGGCCTCCCAGGGTGGCAGACGCAGCGCGTCGGCGGCGATTTCAAGCTGGTGCTCGGAATCGGTCCCCGAGGCCGCAATGATGTGCTCGAGTCGGGCCTGCTCGGCCGCAAGTGCGTCAAAGTCGGCATCGGGGTCCCCGTAGGCGGTGTAGACCGCCTCCAACTTGGCTTTGGCGGCAAATACCTCACCCATGCCGTCTTCGACACTTTCGCGCACCGTGTGCTCGGGATTGAGCTTGGGCTCCTGGGGCAGGTAACCAATATTGAGGCCCGGCATGGGCGTGGCTTCGCCCTGAATCTCATGGTCCAGCCCGGCCATGATCTTGAGCAGGGTCGATTTGCCTGAGCCATTGACACCCAGCACGCCGATCTTGGCACCCGGGAAAAAACTCAGCGAGATGTCTTTGAGAATCTGTCGCTTGGGCGGCACGATCTTGCCGACCTTGTTCATCGTGAAAACGTATTGAGCCATTGCAATGCTATTTCTGGAGAGGTAAAAACTGCATTATCGACTGCCACCACCTCGGGGTGGCGCCGCACTGACCGTCCGAGGCGCCGCTAGTCGCCACCCCCTGCCCGGTCCAGGGCGTTGCGCAGCGCCGCCTTGGCAACGCCGTCAAGCGCGTTGTCAATGACTCTGCCGTCGGACACGAGGCGAACCAGCCCTTGCTCCCGAAAACGCTCCAGTGTGCGCCGCGACATCGAGTGCGCCAGCCCGACCCCCGACATGAACATGAACAGCGCACGGTGCGGGCTGGCCCATGTAAGTTGCACCCTCACCTGCTCCTGCCCAAGGCTAAGGTCAACCCACGAGCCGGTTGCCAGGTTGTCGGCAGTCCAGTCCTGCGGCACCACCGAGTCTGGCAGAACCGTTTCCTCGGCAAAGTCAGGCGCGCTGTCAGAGTCGTAAGCCATGTAACCGGAGTCTTGCGCCTCATTCTCTGCCATCCAGAAGTCGTCCTCGGACGGCTCTGGCGGTCGCGGATCCAGGGGTTTGGGCGGTGCCACCCCGGCGCTCGGCTCGGGTGCCGCGCGCTGGATTTCAAAGGCTTGCTCATGGATTGTGATGAGGGCGTCAAAAAAAGCGGCCACACGCTCTGGCGGATAAGAAATCAGCGCCAAGCCCTGACGCAATTTCAGCAGCAGGCCGGGCACCATTTGCATGAGTCGACTGCGATTGCGCCGCGCCAACCGAAGCTGCACACTCCACAGCAAGTCATCGACCACGCCCATGTAACTGTCGGGCGCGCCAGTCTCTTCCAGACCAGACAGGCGGGACTGGGCCACCACCTGGGCCCAAGGTCCGCGCAAAAAACCCACCACCAGCTCAGGCACATTCTTGTTTTGCAGCCGCTCAGCCATTTCCTGCGAGACCCGTTGCGCCAACAAATTGCGCTGCTCGGCGTGCAACAGGCCACGGGCCGCCTCTTCGGTGCGCTGGCGCTGCTCCTGGTCGTCGCGCTCCCAGGACTGCTCCAGCTTGGCCAAGAGCCGCGCAAATGCGGCAGCATCTCCGGTGCCGCCAGAGAGTACCTGCACAGCATTGTCAAAGGTCTTCAGAAAGCGCGCAAAGCCGGCGTCCTGCTCCGATGAAAAAGCCAGACTGCGGCTGGTGATCTTCTCCATGAACTGCCGCGCCGGATGCTGGCGATCGGTAAAAAACCGGGCATCGACCTGCGACAGCCGAATCAGGATCGGCTCCATCGCCTTCAGACTCTGACGCACGGAGCCTAGCAAGCGCTGGTCCTGCATGAGGTTTTCATGCATCAGTCGCACGACCTCTTCGCCTAGTTGCTGGCCCAGGCGTTTGCTTTGGCTGAGTTGTGCCGACTGCCGCGCTGCATCGGGGGCCAGGCCAGCCCGGCGTGCGGCCTTGTTTTGTTCGGCCCGCTCTGCCAGACGTCGCATCATTGGCTCAAGCAGTTTCAGGTCTTCAAGCGCCTCAAACGAGGCTGGTACGGTATGGGTGAAGTCCCGCATGCCAACCGATCCGTCGATGTCGAGCTCACCCGACAGCAGTTTGCGCAATTTGTCCAACGTCAACAGTGTTCGATTCACCGAGTTGTCGGCGGTCCGAACCTGCGCTCCCAGTGCGGCACCCACCGCACCCGCAGGCTCAATCCCCTGGGACCTGAGCCAACCTATCACTTCACGATAGAGGTGCTGCAAACCCGTGCCCAATAGACCTGCCGCAGCACCCATCAGCACCGAACGTAGCGGATCGTCCTGCAACTGTTGCTGAAAACTGTCGCGCAACGCCAACACGTAGGACTCGGGCTTGAGCGGGTTCAAATGTGCCTGCACCGTAGTCCAGCCCAGCAAGCCACTAACCAGGGCATGGACGGTCGGCAGCACGGGATCGACTGCCAACAAAACCTCTTGCTGTGCCATAGCTAATTCGATATTGGCGTCGATCTGCTCTTCTTCCAGAAACTGGAAGTCGTCAAATCGCACCAGGGGCTTGCCACTCGACTGACTGCCCTCCCCGCTGTACATGGCGGCCCGCAGCAAAGCCGAAAAGGCCGTCTTGATCGCCTCGCGCTGCACCAGCACACGCTCAATGGCCGCATGGCCGGCCGGATTCTGCAGCGCCTGAAAGGACTTGGCATGGTTGGCCAGAAGTGCCGACTGCAGCCCTGCAAATACGCCCTCCAGCAAAGTGTCGTTTTGCGCCAGCACCGCTTCAATACAGTCTTGCAGCGTAGGCTTGACGCTGCCAGCATCGTGGGCCACCCCCAAGCGCCGCAAATTAAATTCCTTCATTCTAGATTCCTCGGTTGGACGCGCCAGAGTGGGCTGCTGGCGGCGTCAGCGGCTCAATCGGGTGCGTAGCGCTGTCACCCAGATGGTGATGCCCTTCAAAGCCAAAAAAGTGAGTGTTCATAAAAACTTAGTTACGAAAGCAAGCGGATAACTGGCGAATCTGGGATCAAGGGTGCAAATCCTCTGTTTTTCGATCCCAGGACATATCTTCGGCTATTTTGAGCGAGTGTGCCAGACCGTTTCGAGCCGGCAACACCGCATGCCGCCCAACGTGCGACAATAGCGCTGTTTGCGGGGCATCAGTTGCCCGCAACGCCAGCAAACTGCTGGGAGCAAGATCGACACTCTTCGCTCCATCCGTGAATCTATCAGCCTTTGACTGACTGGTGACCCAAGTGGCTCCAGACGGGCCGATATCCCAGCGCCCTGGACGGGCGCCAAACTATGAAATTCGAAGAATTGAAACTGGCTGCGGCCATTGTGAAAGCCGTGCGCGAGCAAGGGTACGAGACGCCAACTGCCATTCAGGCCCAGGGCATCCCGGTCATTCTGGACGGCCACGACCTGCTCGGTGGTGCCCAGACGGGGACCGGCAAAACGGCCGCCTTCACGCTGCCCATGCTGCACCGTCTGTCGATGAGCCGCAGCGCGCAGAATAAATTTGGTGGCACCGGCATCCGCGCTCTGGTGCTCACACCCACCCGCGAACTGGCGGCCCAGGTCGAGGAGGCAATTCGCACCTACGGCAAATACCTGCAACTGTCGAGCACCGTCATTTTTGGCGGCGTCGGCATGAATCCACAGATTTCCAAACTAAAAAAGGGTGTCGACATTCTGGTAGCCACGCCCGGTCGCCTGCTCGACCTGCAACAACAGGGCATGCTTGATCTGGGTCAGGTGCAAATGCTGGTGCTAGACGAAGCCGACCGCATGCTGGACATGGGCTTTATCCACGACGTGAAGAAAGTCCTGGCACTGGTGCCCGCTGAGAAGCAAAGCCTGCTGTTCTCTGCCACTTTCAGCGACGAAATTCGCGAACTTGCCAATGGACTGCTGAAAAACCCGCAAAGCGTACAGGTCACGCCTCGCAACACCACGGTACAGCGCATCACGCAGCTCATCCACCCGGTTGGGCGTGGCAAAAAGAAAGCCTTGTTAGCCCATATCATCAACCAGCACGACTGGAGCCAGGTGCTGGTCTTCACCCGCACCAAGTTTGGTGCCAACAATGTCGCCGAGTACCTGGAAAAAAATGGCATTAGCGCCTTGGCACTGCACGGCAACAAGAGCCAGGCGGCACGCACGCAGGCGCTTGCCGGCTTCAAAAGCGGCGATGTGCGGGTGCTGGTGGCCACCGACATCGCGGCGCGCGGGATTGACATTGACGATTTGCCGCATGTGGTCAACTACGAAATCCCCAATGTCTGCGAGGACTATGTGCACCGCATCGGACGTACCGGCCGGGCCGGTGCCGATGGCGCCGCCATCAACTTGGTGTGCCTCGACGAAGAGGGTTTCATGCAGGATATTGCGCGCTTCACCAAACAGGATATTCCGGTGCAGGTGGTTGAGGGCTTTGCCCCGGAACCCGGCGAAAAGGCCGAACCCATCGCCATGGGTCGCCAAACCATCTGGGGCGGTGCCGGCAAGCCTCCCAGCCGCGATGTGATGCAGGCGGCAGCCCGAGCCGCCCGCACTGAAATGCTGCAGCGGGTACGCGACAGCAAGTCAGGTGCAAGCGAGCGTGCGGGTTCTGCTGGCGGTGGTGGCGGTCGGAGCAATGGCAACGGTCGGGGTGCTCAAGTATCGCGTGCCGGCACCGGTCACAGCACTGCGGGACGCAACGCCGAACCCACACCTCGCCCACATCCGCACGGCGCACGCGGCAATGCCCCAGGCCGGGCACGCCCCCCTGTGGGTGACGAGCAGCCGCGCAGCCACGAAGGCCGCTTTGCCGAGGGCTTGAGCCGAACCGGCGAGCCCCGTGCCCCGCGCAGTGCCCCAGGCGGGCAACCCGATCCGATGCGCACCAGCGTCGATATGATGGCAGAACGTGGCGCGCGGCGCGGCGGCAATTTTGGTGGTGGCAATCGGGGTGGTTCAGGCAAAGGAGGCGGCAATGGCGCAGCACGGACGGGTGGCTATGGTGGCGGGGGCAACGGGCCTCGTGGGTCGGGAAATCCTCGCGGCCCTTTTAGCCGATAAAACCTACAAAAAAGTAGTCGCGGTGGGTCGCCGCGCACTAAGCCTGGAGCATCCCCGGCTGGTGCAACAGATCATCGACATTTCCAAACCAACAGTTTTACCCAAGGCCGACGACATGTTCATTGCGCTTGGCACGACTATCAAGGTGGCGGGCAGTCAGGCCGCGTTTCGGGCGGTCGACCTCGAAGCCGTGGTGGCGCTGGCCCGTGCCGCACAGGCCGCCGGCGCAAGCCGGCTGGGCGTGGTATCGGCCATGGGTGCAGACGCCGGCTCCAAGGTGTTTTACAACCGGGTCAAAGGCGAAATGGAAGATGCGCTGGCTGCCCTGGGCTTTACCACCCTGGTGATCGCTCGCCCCTCGATGTTGGCCGGTGAGCGCGGCGCACTGAACCAGCCTGTGCGCCAGGGCGAGCGTATTGCCTTGCTGCTGTCGCGGACACTCAAACCGCTGATCCCATCGAACTACCGCTCGATTGCTGCAAAAGATGTGGCGCTAGCGCTCACCGATTCGCTAAAAACCTCCAAACCGGGAAGCTACCGACTACTGTCCGGCCAGATGCAGGGTGCAGCGCAGCGCCAGCGTGGTTCGGCACCTATCGCTTGAGCATCTAACCGCGTACAAATAGCGTCAGCAGGGGTTCAGTGCCGACCTGGCGACTCCAGTGCCCATGCACCACCGGGTCAAATTCCTGCCCCTGCGGCAACAGATCGGCCGAATAAAAATGTTGTCCGGGGCTGAATATGCGCGACGCGCCACCTTGCAGCCCGATCTCCATCAGCCCACCCAGAATAAAACACCACTGCGGTGTGGTGGTGCAGTGAAAGCTACTGCGAAAGCCCACCGGGCTGGTGCGCAACTGGTATCCGCCGGACGCAAACAGTTCGGACAGCATGGATTGCGGCGTGCCCTGGTTCAGGGGTATGGCTTCCTCGCGGAACTGGGCTCGGCCGTCGGGTGCCGTGAAAAGAATGGTTTTGGTGAAGGTCTGCATGGCTGGTGCTGTGGTTTGGCGATGAATCGACGATTATCGCGAGCCAATGGAATCAGGTCCCGCACCCCACCGTCTGGACGGGGCAAAATACAAGGCATGCGAATACTTCACACCATGCTGCGCGTCGGCAACCTCGAACGTTCGATTGAGTTTTACACCCAGGTGCTGGGCATGAAACTGCTTCGACGAACCGAAAACCCGGCCTACAAATACACCCTTGCTTTTTTGGGCTATGGATCGAACCCGGACCATGCGGAACTGGAGCTCACCTACAACTGGGGCGTCGAGACCTATGAAATGGGGACCGCCTACGGCCATCTTGCGCTGTCGGTCCACGATGCCTATGCCGCCTGCGAGAAAATCAAACGTGCCGGCGGCACGGTGACGCGCGAAGCCGGGCCGGTCAAGGGCGGCACCACAGTCATCGCATTCGTGACCGACCCTGACGGCTACCGCGTCGAGCTGATCGAACCCAAAGACCGACCGGCGATTACCTAGCCCCCGCTTGCTCCAGAAGAGACACCATGCTGGCATAGCCGCGCGCTCTGGCCAGTGCCAATGGGGTGTTGCCTTCTCTGTCGGTCAGACGGGTACTGGCACCGGCCGCCAAAAGTGCGCGCAAGGTCTCTTGGTGGCGTGGTCCACCTCGCCCCAGCACGATCGCCTCAATCACTGCGGTCCAATGCAGGTTATTGACATGGTCTAGCGGCGCACCGGCTGCGATGAGCTGATTCACCACCCCATCATGTCCCAGATGGGCTGCGGCAATCAGTGCCGTTCCGTCGTAGCGACTGGTGGTGAGCTTGGCACTCGCGCCCTGCGACAGAAGCAGGCGCAACGTGTCCTCATCGTCGGCAACAGCCGCGATCGTCACCGCGTCGTAGCGATCGTTTTCCAGCAACTCCAGTTGCGCGCCTGCTTGCGCCAGGGCGCGAATGACCTCGCGTTGGCGTGCAAAGGTGGCAACATGCACGGCGGTACGCCCCGACGGGTCACGGGCATTCACACTGGCACCCTTGGCCAGCAGCTTTACCTGCGCCAGATCGCCCGTATGCGCCGCCAGATGCAGACCCGTGAACTGGGCCACTTCATTGGCACTGGGGGCCACTTGCGCCTGCGCCGGAGCCGCCAGAAAGTCCATGGCGAACCATGCCGCCAGAGCCCATGTCTTGCAGGTTTTTGCCATTGCGGGATCCTGTTGCATCAAGGCCGTTTACTTGAGCAATTCCTGGACGCTGGCGATGCCTGCCATGGCGCATTTCTCGTCGAGATGCCCACCCGGTGCGCCGCCCACGCCCACGGCGCCAATCACTTCGTCACCCACCTTGACCGGCACACCACCGCCGAGCAGCAGGTAGCCGGGAATCAGGGCCACATTGGCTGCGGCAGGGTTCTTTTGCACGCCTTCCCACATCGCCAGCGTGGTATTTTTTCCCGAGGCCGAGGTAAACGCCTTGGCTTGGCTGGCGGCCAAGGTGTGGGGTCCGGCGTTGTCGGCACGCTGCACGGCACGTACGCTGCCAGCGCGGTCGACCACGGTGGCCGTCACGTTGAATTTGTCGGCACTGCAGGCTGCGACCGTTGCCGCGGCGATCTTGGTCGCAAGTTCCAGCGACATGTTTTTTTCGACACGAACCGCCTGGGCATTGACGCCTGAGGCAGTGACCGACAACATGAGGACGCTAGCAAAGGTACTGAAACGCATGGTTTTTCTCCAGAAATTGTGGGATGTGAAGCAACATGTCCACACCCTGCAGGAACTGTAAATTGGCCTGCGCCGGTTGGCTATTCGTGCGGTTACGCGTTGACCTGCGTAGAAATACGGAGTGTCAGGTGTCCGATTGGGCCACCAGTGCAGCATAGTTGCGAATCAACAGCGCCAGCGATTCCACCTCGAGTTTTGCGAACACATTGGATCGGTGTGTCTCGACGGTGCGCGGCGACAGACCCAGCGCACGTCCGATTTCCTTGTTGGTCAGACCCTCCACAATCAGACCCAGCACCTCGCGCTCACGCTCGGACAACTGCCCGTAGTGCTCTTGCGCATGGCGATTGGCAAGATTGCGCTGGCGTGAACGTACGTGCTGACGGACTGCGTTTTGCAGCGCGTCCAGCAATATTTCATCATCCACCGGTTTTTCGAGAAACTCGGTCGCACCCGACTTGAATGCACGCCGGCACAACTCGACCGTACCGTGCCCCGTGAGCATGATGATCGGCTGGTCCACGCCTTGTGCAATCAAGCTGTCGAGCACCGTCAATCCGCTGATGCCCGGCATGCGCACATCCAGCACGATGGCTCCAATGTCTTGGTGGTCAAAGCGGCGCATGAAGTCCTGTGAGTCGGCCCAGGTCTGCACGCGCAAACCGACGGTGCCAATCAGCAGTGCCAGACTGCTGCGCACGGCCTCGTCGTCATCGATCAGGTGAATCAGCGGCGACAGCGTCACGTTCATGGTGCGTCTTTCAGCGGCAGGCTAAGAACTAACTCGGCCCCTCTGGGCACATGGCCTTGCGCACGCAGGTGACCGCCCAGGCTGCTGGCCAAGGTCTCGCACAGGCTCAAACCCAGCCCCAGCCCGCCTTCCCGGGTGGTGAAGAAGGGCTCGAACACATGCGGCAAGACTTCGGGCGCAATGCCCAGACCGGTATCGACGATGCGCAGCACACCCATGCCCGGATCGCGGCTGATATGCACCTCCAGCGCACGCTCGGACTGCGGCACTGCGTCCAGCGCCTGCAGGGCATTGGTGAGCAGGTTATGCACAATTTGCTCCAGGGCGATGCGATCGGCACGCACGCGGGCGGGCATCTGGACCTGCACCCAGGCCGTCACCCCGCGGCTGGCACATTCGGGTTCCAGCAGGTACAGTGCGTTGCGCGCAGCCTGTTCCAGATCAACGCCTTCGTCGCTCGGTG
>JAIPCE010000088.1 GCA_021738345.1 Rhodoferax sp.
GTCGGCGGGTCCGCGATGGGGTGCAGGATGCGGCAAGTAAACGCAGTGTCTGGAGCGGGGAATACCGCATCCGTTTGACGGGTGGTGCATTGCGCTGGATACGCGCTGAAATCAACCCAGAGTCTGATTTGGCGCGTGATGGAGCAACGATTTTTACCGGAATTTGGCAGGATGTCACTGCTCTCAAGGAAGCTGATGCACGCTTGCGAGAGGTGACCGAAAATATTCCTGTGGCAGTGTTTCAGTATTATGTCGAATCGACAGGCAGGTTCAAGATTACCTTCATGAGCGATACGATCAAGGCGATTTGCGGTCTGACAGCCGATGCGATTCTAGCCACCTCGGGGCTGTTGCCCGAGCGGGTGCATCCCGATGACCGTGCGCTATTTGCCGGTGCGTTAGGTGTTGCTGATGCGGATGCAAGCCCGCAGGCAGTTGATTTTCGGATGGTCCATTTGCAAACAGAGGCGATTGTCTGGGTGCATGGTGAGGCCCATCCACGCCAACTTTCGCATGGTGGATGGGTCTGGAATGGCTATTTCACGGACATTACTGCGGCCAAGCAAGCCGCATCCGAGCTTCAAAAGGCCAAAGAAGATGCCGAGGCCGCCAGTCTTGCCAAGTCTGACTTCCTTGCCAATATGAGCCATGAAATCCGAACGCCTATGAATGGTGTGATTGGAATGACAGACCTGTTGATGGATACTCCACTCGATAACGAGCAGCGTGAGTATCTGAATTTGGTGAAATCTTCGGCAGGTGCGCTGCTAAGGGTCATCAACGACATTCTGGACTTTTCGAAAATCGAGGCTGGTAAGTTGTTGATAGAACATATTTCTTTTGATCTGGAACAGTCGATTTCCGAGACGATAAAGACTGTTTCTCTGCGGGCCAAAGAAAAGGGACTTGTCTTGAAGTATGAAATCGCACCGGACGTGACGCCTTCGGTACGGGGTGATCCGGGTCGTTTGCGACAAATATTGGTCAATATTCTTGGCAATGCAATCAAGTTCGCCGACCAGGGAGACATCGTGGTTCGGGTGGCACGCGCGATCGCGACTGAGGGCGAGTTATTGCATTTTTCAGTGCAGGATCAGGGCATTGGCATTCCCCAGAACAAGTTGAGTGCCATTTTTGATGCATTTTCGCAGGAAGATAGTTCTACCACGCGCAAATATGGTGGCACCGGTTTGGGTCTGACCATTTGTGCGCGACTGGTTGCCGCAATGGGGGGGCATATCTGGGTCGAGAGCGAGCTTGGCAAAGGAAGTGTTTTCCACTTTAGCTTGCGCCTCCAGATCGAAACGGGCCATGCTGTGCCGATCTCACCCATCGCGAGTGACGTACCGTTGCTGGTGCACGACACCTTGGACCTGCTGCTTGTTGAAGACCATGCGATCAATCAAAAGCTGGCGACCACTTTGCTGGAGCGCTGGGGCCACCGTGTCGTGGTCGCAGATCACGGCCAAATTGCCCTAGACATTTTGTCAAAGCAACGATTCGATGTGATCTTGATGGACATGATGATGCCCGTGATGGATGGACTCGAGGCGACGCGCCGCATTCGCGCGCTGGAAACCGGACCCAGAACCCCCATCGTTGCGATGACCGCGAATGCCATGGAGGCAGATCGCAGACGATGCATTGAGGCGGGAATGGATGATTACATCTCAAAGCCCATCAAGGCCAATGAATTGCAACAAATGCTGCAGCGTTTTGCGCCCCCTGTAAATTTTCTCCCCGACGAATCCCATGAAGTCGATGAAAACTTTGGAAGCTTGGGTTCGTTGCTGCCCTCAGAACCGGCCACTTTTGACTACATTGATGCTCTGGGAAGGGTGGATCAGGAGATTCTTCAGATTATTGCGCAGCCCTTCACAGATCAATGGCCTGAAGACCTTCGAAAAATTCGTGATGGTTTGAATTCGGGCGATTTGAAGGTGGTCTTACACACCACCCATGCATTGAAGGGCACCTTGTCCATGTTCGGTGCACAACCTGCAAGAGATTTGGCGCATCAGATGGAATTGTGCGCCATGCACTCTGATTCCGCGGGCCTTCCTGTACTTCTGAATCGATTGGTCATTGAAATGGATGGGTTGCTGACGGCAATCAGGGTCACCGGGTTGCAAATCGCAACTTGATAACGATTACCCTTCACAGAAAAATTGAACCATGGCTCAACACGTGCTTATTATTGATGACACTGAAATCAATCTGATTCTGTTTGCAGCCTTGGTGAAGAAGCTCGAAGATTGTGAGCCGCATACCTTTGCCCAAGCGGCTGCAGCCTTGGTTTGGGCCGAGGCGCATGTGCCGGACCTGGTCATCGTCGACTATATGATGCCCGACATCGATGGTTTGGAATTCATTCGGCGCATGCGCCAGATGCCTGGCCGCGAATGGGTGCCAGTCGTCATGATTACCGCAAATGACCAAAAACAGTTGCGTTACCGGGCTCTAGACCTAGGAGCCAACGATTTCCTGACAAAACCCGTAGACAAAGTAGAGTTTCTGGCGCGAACGCGCAATATGCTGGTGGTCAGCGATGCCCGCAAGCAATTGACTGATCGCGCTGCCTGGCTGGCTGAAGAAGTGCGGGTCGCCACAGCAGAAATCGTCGCGCGAGAACGGGAAACCGTCATCCGCTTGTGTCGCGCAGCTGAGTTCCGCGACCCTGAGACAGGTGCGCATATCTTGCGGATGGCCCACTACTCTTGGTTGATTGCGCGGCAACTGGGTTTGCCGGTCGCCGATCAGGATTTGTTGCTTGAGGCCGCTCCACTGCATGACATTGGTAAAGTGGGCATTGCCGACAAAATTCTGCTCAAGCCCGGGCGACTTGATGCGGACGAGTTCGAGATCATGAAGCAGCACGCTATTTTTGGCCATGAGCTGCTGCGAGGCAGTGCGTCGCGTGTTTTGCAGGCCGGCGCCAATATCGCGCTTGGGCACCATGAAAAATTTGATGGTTCCGGTTATCCATCTGGGCTGACCGGTCAGAGCATTCCGATATTTAGCCGGATTGTGGCGGTCGCCGACGTTTTTGATGCACTGACGTCCGAGCGACCCTACAAATCCGCGTGGACGCTGCAAGCAGCATCGGATTTTCTCCGCCAGGGGGCTGGATCACATTTTGATCCTGACTGCCTCAACGCATTTTTTGAAGTTTGGGAGGACGCGATGGTTATTCGAGACCAATTCAAAGAGGCGACGTAGCAAGAACTCGAAGTCTTGTAACGTTTTTACTTAAGCACCAGCACCGGTACCGTGGCGTGGGTCAGTACATGTTGTGTTTCACTTCCGAGCAGCAGCCGCTTGATGCCCTTGCGTCCGTGCGATGCCATCACGATGAGGTCGCACTGGTGCTTTTTTGCGGCATTCAAGACGGCGTCTGACACTACATCGGATTTTACGGTGAGCGCTGAGGTCACCACACCCTTTGCAATCGCGGCCTTCTTGACCGCATCAACAACGGCTTGTCCTTCATCGGCCCACTGCTTTTCCACTCGGCCCACTTCTTCCGCCTGTAATGCAATGCCACCTTCAAAATAGCTTTGCGGGTAACGCGGTACAACTTTGAGAGCGACCAGTTCGGCACCGCAAAGTGCGGCAAGGCTGATCGCGCTTTTGACTGCCTTCTTGGAAAGCGCAGAGCCATCCGTTGCGACGAGAATGCGTTGGTACATGTTGATTCCTTCGAGTTTGTAAGATCAGCTTAAACAAGCAGCGTGGTGGCGTCTTGATTAGAATCAAGATGCAGGCGCGCTGTGCCAGGCACACTACTACCCTGCATTATCACCACCGCTGTGACCTCAGACTTCATCCCCTTTTTAGCCTCTAAGCCCGCGCAAGGCCCTCGGACCAATGGTGATGATTTAGTCCTGTTGGATGATCCCCAGGAGTGGAGTGCATTCAGTCGTCCCGCAAGTCAGGGTGAGGGTTATTGGGAATCCAATCTCGTGATCGAAGGGATGCACTGTGCCGCATGTTCGGTCACCGTCGAAGATGCCTTGCGCAGTATCCCGGGCGTGATCAGCGCCGAGGTTGGTGCAGCAAGCCACCGCGCCAGGGTCGTGTGGGCTTCGAATCATGTACTGCCTTCGCGTTGGATGAAGGCGGTTCAGGACAGCGGCTATCGACCGGTCCCGGCAAATGATATTTTCGTTAGCGAACGCCGCAAGCTGGAAACCCGCAAGGCCCTATGGCAATGGCTCGTTGCCGGCCTTTGCATGATGCAGGTCATGATGTATGCCTATCCTGCCTACATTGCGCACCCGGGAGATTTGTCACCTGAGGCCGAGAGATTGTTGCGTTGGGCTTCGTGGGTTTTGACTTTACCGGTGGTCTTGTTTTCTTGCGGCCCGTTTTTCAAGAATGCTGTTCGTGATGTTGTGCATGCACGCATCAGCATGGACTTGCCGGTGGCCATCGGAATGTTGATTACTTTCGTTGTGAGCACCGTGGGAACCTTTGATCCTGGAGGGACATTCGGCAAGGAGGTTTTTTTTGACTCGCTGACCATGTTTGTCTTTTTCTTGCTTACGGGGCGTTGGCTTGAATTGCGTTTGCGCGATCGCACGGCTGGCGCACTGGAAGTGCTCATGAATCGTTTGCCTGATAGCGTGGACAGATTGCAGGCGGATGGCAAGATCGAACGGGTTGCGGCCCGACGGCTGGTGGTGGGCGATGTATTGCGGGTTTACGCCGGGGAAACCTTTGTTGCCGACTGCGTGGTGCTTGTCGGCGAGACCCGTGTCGACGAATCGCTTCTTACGGGTGAATCGCGCCCGATTCCGCGCGGACCCGGGTCCGAGGTACTATCCGGCAGCCACAACATGACGGGCACAGTCCAGGTCCGAGTGCTGCGTCTGGCAGGACAGACACGGTTTGCCGAGATTGTGGCATTGATGGAAAGTGCCACGGCCAGCAAACCTCAGGGCGTATTGTTGGCGGATCGACTGGCCAAACCTTTTCTATCGGTTGTATTGCTTGCTGCTGCCGCATCTGGTGCTTGGTGGTGGAGCGCTGACCCAGGCCATGCACTGATGGTCGCGGTGGCGGTGCTGGTGGTAACATGCCCTTGTGCCTTGTCTTTGGCAACACCCGCCGCGATGCTTGCGAGTGCCGGAGCACTGGCGCGCCGAGGCATCTTGGTACGAAGGTTGCAGGCATTGGAGTCACTTGCGGCAGTCGACACCATGGTGTTCGACAAGACCGGAACGTTGACCCGAGACGAGATGGCCCTGAGATCCGTGCAGACTCGCGCCGGAATTTCCGAATCCATTGCATTGGAGCAAGCGGGTTTGCTGGCGCAACACTCGCTGCACCCACTCGCTCGGACCCTTGCGCTTGCGGACCGTGTGAGGTGCATTCATACGCCGAGCTGGCACTGCGATGAAGTAGTGGAACATCCGGGGCAGGGCATATCTGGTAATTTGGCGTCGGGTGTCGACGGCGACTCTCCCCGTACTCTGAGATTGGGCTCGGCCAGGTTTTGTGATGTGCCTGATGACAAAGTCGGCCAATCACGGGTTTTTCTCGCGGATGGCGAGGGCTGGCTTGCAAGTTTTGAGATCGCAGAAGATGTGCGAGCAGACGCGGCAATGGCGGTAAAAGCTCTGTTGGCATCCGGCATCAGTGTGCAGGTTTTGTCGGGCGACCATCCAGAGGCAGTCCATCGGGTGGCCAAAGAAGCAGCAATACCTTTGGCTAGGGGCGGCTGCACACCGCAGGATAAGCTGGATGCACTGCGGGTGTTGCAGTCCGAAAATCGGAAAGTTGCGATGGTCGGAGATGGTCTGAATGACGGGCCCGTGTTGGCAGGGGCCGATGTATCGTTTGCCTTCGGGCAAGCCGTGCCATTGGCGCAGGGGCGAGCAGATTTTGTTGTGCTCGGAGAAAGCCTGATGTGCATTGTTCAGGCTGTGACGCTTTCACGACGAACCATGGCCGTGGTACGGCAAAACCTATGGTGGGCGCTTTGCTATAACGCGGCCTGCATACCGCTGGCCGTCGTTGGCTGGCTTCCGGCCTGGGCGGCGGGTTTGGGCATGGCTGGCAGTTCACTCTTGGTGGTTCTAAACGCATTGCGCCTTGCGCGCACCACGCCGGTGGCAGGGGATCATTCTAAGGTGCCTCACTTGACCGCTTATTTTTGATAGCAACTCCTTATGAACACTCACTTTTCTGGCTTTCAACTGCATCACCTTTTGGGTGACAGCTCGACGCACCCGATTGGGCCACTGGCATCACGCCTGGGGTCGTTACTCCTCCTTGCAGGCGGTAGCCTGCAGCCTCAATGCACGTACCCAGACAATGGGCTTTTTGTAGGCTGCCCACGGCCGCCTGTGGCCCACTCGGGCACCTCCAACCGAATCTAGGATCATTGATGGACATCCTGTATTTGCTGATTCCGCTTTCAGTCGTTTTGGTATTCTTTATCTTGGGGGGCTTGTGGTGGGCAATAGACCGTGGTCAGTTTGAAGACATTGATGCGGAGGGCGAAAGGATACTGAAAGAATCCTAAAATTTTTAGGGTCTTTTTGCAAGTGTTTGATTTCAGTCAACCTTTTCGAAGGTACGGGATAAGAGACTCGACCCTGGTAATTTTTATAAGAGGTACATATGGCATTTCCTAATCAAAGTGCGACGGTGTACAACGATAGTGTTGTACGGCAGTTCGCCATCATGACCGTGGTGTGGGGCGTGGTTGGCATGTTGGTTGGCGTGATCATCGCCGCCCAGCTCGCTTGGCCAGAACTCAACCTCGGTATTTCCTGGCTGAGCTATGGGCGCTTACGCCCGCTGCACACCAATGCAGTGATTTTTGCATTTGGCGGATGTGGACTTTTCGCCACGTCGTTTTATGTGGTGCAACGCACCTGCCAGGTCCGGCTGTTTAGTGATGGACTGGCATCGTTTATTTTTTGGGGCTGGCAGTTGGTGATCTTGAGTGCCGCGATTAGCCTGCCGCTTGGATTTACCTCTGGTAAAGAGTATGCCGAACTTGAGTGGCCCATCGACATTTTGATCACGCTGATTTGGGTGGCCTATGCGGTTGTGTTCTTCGGTACAGTGGGAACGCGCAAAGTCAAGCACATTTATGTGGCCAACTGGTTTTTTGGTGCCTTCATCTTGGCGGTGGCGATCTTGCACTTGGTCAACAGTGCGGCGATCCCCGCAGGTGCCATGAAGTCTTACTCAGCCTACGCTGGTGTTCAGGACGCCATGGTGCAATGGTGGTATGGACACAACGCA
Source organism: Rhodoferax sp. (assembly GCA_021738345.1). Classification (GTDB taxonomy): domain Bacteria; phylum Pseudomonadota; class Gammaproteobacteria; order Burkholderiales; family Burkholderiaceae_C; genus Allorhodoferax. The sequence goes on from JAIPCE010000088.1 coordinate 7,261, forward strand.
GTGGGATTTTTCCTCACGGCAGGTTTCCTGGGAATGATGTACTACTTCATCCCCAAGCAAGCGGGTCGCCCGGTCTACAGTTACCGGTTGTCGATTGTCCACTTCTGGGCATTGATCTTTACCTATATGTGGGCCGGTCCCCACCATCTGCATTACACCGCTTTGCCTGATTGGACCCAGTCAGTGGGTATGGTGTTTTCCTTGATTCTGCTGGCACCTAGCTGGGGCGGAATGATCAACGGTGTGATGACTTTGTCCGGCGCTTGGCACAAGCTGCGCGACGATCCTATCTTGCGTTTCCTGATCGTGTCACTCTCGTTCTACGGCATGAGTACCTTTGAAGGTCCCATGATGTCCATCAAGACCGTCAACGCACTGAGTCATTACACCGACTGGACCGTGGGTCATGTGCACTCGGGTGCTTTGGGATGGGTTGGCCTGGTAACGATGGGGTCAATGTACTATCTGATTCCCAAGTTGTTTGGCCAAAAGCAGATGTACAGCGTGAAGGCGATCGAGGTGCATTTTTGGACCGCGACGATTGGCATCGTGATTTATATCGCTGCAATGTGGATTGCCGGCGTGATGCAGGGTCTGATGTGGCGCGCAATCAACGCCGATGGCACCTTGACCTATACCTTTGTCGAATCTGTCAAGGCCACGTACCCATTCTATGTGCTTCGCTTGCTGGGTGGTTTGTTGTACCTAGTGGGCATGGTCATCATGCTTTGGAACACACTCAAGACAGCGACCGCTGGGCGTGCCGTCAGTGTGAATGTCCCAGCCGCTGCGGCGCACGCCTGATAAGGATTTATTCATGTCAAAAAACAACGCATCCTCGGGTCTCTCTCATGAAAGCATCGAGACCAACAACTTTTTGATGATCGTGCTCATTTTGCTGGTCTTGCTCGTGGGCGGGCTGGTCGAAATCGTGCCGTTATTCTTTCAGAAGTCGACCACTGAGCCAATCAAGGGAATCCAGCCTTACACGGCACTGCAGTTGGCCGGGCGTGACATTTACACCCGTGAAGGCTGTTATAACTGTCATTCGCAGATGATTCGTCCGTTCCGTGCCGAGACCTTGCGCTATGGTCATTATTCGGTGGCTGGTGAGTCGGTCTATGACCATCCATTTCAATGGGGCAGCAAGCGCACCGGACCAGATTTGGCACGTGTCGGTGGTAAATACAGTGACAACTGGCATGCCATTCACCTGAACAATCCGCGCGATGTCGTGCCTGAATCCAATATGCCTGCTTATCCGTGGCTTGCCAAAACCTTGGTGGATGCAAGTGTCATGCCAGCCCACATGAGTGCCTTGCGCAAAGTCGGTGTGCCCTACACCGATGAGCAGATTGCCAAATCTGTCGAGGAAGTGAAGGGCAAGACCGAGATGGAGGCGACCATCGCCTATCTGCAGGTGTTGGGTCTTGCACTGAAATAGCAACCGAGGTACTCACCATGGATATCAATACCCTTCGGTCACTCGCCACCGTGGCAAGTTTCGTGACTTTTATTGGCATTGTATGGTGGGCTTGGTCGAGGCGGCGAGCGTCCGACTTTACGGAAGCTGCCAACCTGCCTTTTGAGCAGGATTGAACCACCGATTAAGGATATGAAATGAGTGACTTTACAAGCAACTTCTGGTCGATTTACGTCGCGGGCATTACCGCGGTGAGTATTCTTGCCTGCGCTTTACTGCTGTGGTTCAGTGGAAAGGCCAAGGCCATGACAGCCAACGACAATACTACGGGCCATGTATGGGATGGAGACCTCCGCGAGATGAACAATCCTCTGCCGCGCTGGTGGGTATGGCTATTTATCATAACCATTGTGTTTGGATTGGTGTATTTGGCAATGTATCCGGGGCTCGGTAATTTTGCTGGCAAGCTCGGTTGGTCTCAAGCGGGGCAATATAAGGCTGAGGTGGACAAAGGCAACGCGGAGGTGGCACCTCTTTATGCCAAATTTACCGCTATGCCGGTCGATGCAGTTTCTCGGGACCCTCAGGCGCGCGCCATCGGCGAGCGCTTGTTCATGAACAATTGTTCCCAATGCCACGGTTCTGACGCACGCGGATCCAAGGGATTTCCTAGCCTTGCCGACGCCGATTGGCTGTGGGGTGGCGCCCCGGAGAACATCAAGGAAACCCTGCACAAGGGTCGCATTGGAAATATGCCCCCCATGGCAGCAGCTGTCGGTTCAGCAGACGATGTGAAAAACGTGGCGAACTATGTTTTGAGCCTGTCCAATAGTCCGCATGACTCTGTGCGCGCCCAGCTCGGAAAAGAGAAATTTGCTGTCTGTGCAGCCTGCCACGGGCCTGACGGCAAGGGAATGCAAGCCCTGGGATCCGCCAATCTGACAGATTCCATTTGGTTGCATGGCTTCGGAGAGGCTGCCATCACGGCGATGATCAATGAGGGAAAAATGAACCAGATGCCGGCGCAGGGTGACAAGTTGACTGAGGGTCAGATTCACGTGCTAGCGGGCTATGTCTGGGGACTCTCCAATAATTCTCAGGCCAAGTGACGGATTTTATCGAATGTAGCACCTGGAACGACATCACTCTCTTGCCGCTATTCAGGTCGTAAGCGGTGTCCGGGGAGAGTCGTAAGTTCTTTTTGTGCTTAATCGGACCTCTGTTCTGATGTAACAGAGGTCTATTTCATTGAGGCATCCGCTTTTTGAGAATGAATTACACTGGGGTTTTTTGGGCGAGCCCAAGGTCATCGCGATCCTCCCGATTTAGGCCAGATTGCGCGCACGGAACTTGAACGGCAGATGGAAAATGGTGAAATAGCGCGAGCGCAAATTCAAAAAAGGATAGTTCATGAGCACTTCAGAGTCGGAAAAAGCAGCCCCTTGGTGGAAGTTTGGTCATGTCTGGATGGTCATTGCAGGTCCGGCGGTGGTTGTCGTTGCTAGCTTTGTGACCCTGTATTTTGCAGTTTCAGGCTCGGATCCGGTGATCGATCAGGATTACTATCGCAAAGGTCTGGAAATTAACAAAACACTGGCAACGAATCCCAGTAGTTTGGCACCTGCTGTTCAGGGTCGAAACCATGCAGCAACGGGTGCGCCTGTTCCCAGTCCGCGACCCTGATGCTTGGTCGCTGCCATCACTGTTAATCTCACTGAATTGGATTGCATCATGCAGCAGCGTTTGATGTGGATTGTCTGGCCAGCTTTCTTGGTTGCCGGTGTGCTGGAGATTTTGGTGTTTGCCTTCGTTGATCCGCAAGAAATGCATTGGCTTGGACAACCCTTGGCTTGGTCACCACAAACCGTCTACACGCTGGCTTTTTTTGTGTTTTGGGCGGTGACCGCAACGTCGAGCGCTTTGACCACTTTGTTGGCCCAATCGCCATTTGAAGTGAACCGCTGTCCACTACCGGCTGACGGCCGACCCGATGGTTGCCCCAAGCAGGGCGTCTGCTGATATCACCGGTTTCAGTGTGAGGACCTGGGATTCACAATGTCTTTGAGCGCGTCAGTGTCAATGATGCGGACGTGTCGTTGTTTAACTTCCACAATGCCGTCTTCAACAAAACGGGAAAATGTTCGGCTGACGGTTTCGAGTTTGAGACCTAGGTAACTGCCAATTTCCTCGCGGGTCATACGTAACACCAGCTCGGATTGAGAAAATCCCCTTGCATGCAGGCGTTGCACCAAGTTCAACAAAAACGCGGCCAATCTTTCTTCTGCGCGCATGCTGCCCAACAACAGCATCACACCATTCTCGCGAACGATCTCACGGCTCATGATTTTGTGCACATGCCGTTGCAAGGCGTTCACCTCGCGCGACAGGTCCTCGATCCGGTCGAAAGGCATTACGCAGACTTCAGCGTCTTCAAGTGCCACCGCGTCACATGTGTGATTGTCGTTCACGATACCATCAAGACCAATGATTTCTCCCGCCATTTGAAACCCTGTGACTTGGTCGCGACCGTCTTCTGATGCCACGCAGGTCTTGAAAAATCCAGTACGAATTGCATACAGGTTTGAAAAACGCTCACCATTTCGAAACAGAGTGCTTCCACGTTTGATCTTTCTACGGCTCGCTACCATGTCATCAATGCGATCAAGTTCGGCTGAACTCAAGCCTAAAGGCATGCAGAGCTCGCGCAAATTGCAGTTTGAACATGCAACCTTGATGGTTTGGAGGTTTAGTGAAACAAGCTTGGAAGACGTCTTTGACTGAACATTCGTCTGCACGTCAAGGTGGGTACGGACTTTTTCATCTTGATCAAACATGTTTTCCTCTGATTCAGGTCAACCGTTAGTTTACCCACCTTCGCAACACTTGATGCAAATCAAGCGAAAATTACTTTATCTGCGGCAAAGTTGGGCCGCTTAATTTGGAGTGTCCATGAATTCAGTTGCTGAGCCTGTATCAGACGAGTTGCTACGTCGCTTTGACGTATCTGGCCCGCGCTACACCTCTTACCCTACCGCAGATCGATTCGTCGAGGCATTCACAGCAGATGATTACGCGCAGGCACTGGCTCAGCGCCGCAGTGGGGCGGCAGCAATGAGTCTCCCGCTGTCCTTGTACATTCACATTCCGTTTTGTGAGTCCTTGTGCTACTACTGTGCCTGCAACAAGATCATTACCAAACATCACGACAGGGCTGGTCCATATTTACGTTATTTGAGCCGCGAAGTAGATTTGCACACCGACCGTATCGGTCTGGGTCAGACCATTAGTCAGCTCCATCTCGGGGGCGGTAGCCCCACCTTTTTGAATGATGCCGAGTTGGCAGAGCTGATGGCCATGCTTAGGCGCAGCTTCAATCTTGCGCTTGGGGGTGAGTACTCCATTGAAATTGACCCTAGAACAGTCGATGCAGCCAGACTGGATGCCATTGCCCGGCTGGGTTTCAATAGAATCAGTTTTGGCGTGCAAGACTTCGATCCGGCGGTGCAGAAGGCGGTGCACCGAATCCAGCCGGCGGAGCAGGTTTTTTCACTGGTGGCTGCGGCGCGTGAGCGGGGATTTGAGTCGGTCAACGTCGATCTAATCTATGGTTTGCCGCAACAAAGCCCGGAATCCTTTGATCGCACACTTGCGCAAGTGGTGCAACTACGGCCCGATCGAATCGCTCTGTATGCCTATGCGCATCTGCCTGAGCGCTTCAAGCCGCAACGCCGCATCAATACCGTCGAACTGCCCAGTGGAGCTTCCAAGGTGTCCATGCTGTCTCGGTCTTTGTCGGCTTTTATGGGAGCAGGATATGTCTATGTGGGAATGGACCACTTTGCCTTGCCGGATGACGCGCTCGCGGTTGCCAAGCGCCAGGGCCGTTTGCATCGCAACTTTCAGGGCTATAGCACCCAGCCCGACTGCGACTTGATCGCCCTGGGGGTCTCGTCCATCGGTCGCATTGGCGCAACCTACAGTCAGAACGCGAAGACGCTTGAGGAGTACTACGACTATCTGGATCAGGGGCGATTTCCGGTGATCAAGGGTTTGGCCCTGTCACGCGATGATCTGGTACGGCGCGCGGTCATCATGGCACTGATGTGCCAAGGTCAGCTACAGTTTGAATCGATTGACATTGCTTACCTGATCGATTTCAAGGTGTATTTTGAAAAAGAGCTTGAAGCCCTTAAGGCGCTGTCGGATCAAGGGCTGGTAAGTCTGGACAACAACGGAATTCAAGTCACTCCACAAGGTTGGTTTTTCGTGCGCGCGGTTGCCATGGTGTTTGATCGCAACCTGCAGACGGATCGCACACGTGCGCGTTTTTCCAAAATTCTGTAGCAAGCTGGAATGCAGTCCTCGCTAGCGTTCACCGCACTACTGATGGGTTTGGTGGGTGGGCCGCATTGCGTCGCTATGTGTGGTGCTGCGTGTGTGGGTATCGGTCAGGCTGCCGGCAAGTCAAGCCAGGCTTCGATCTTGCAGTTTCAAGTCGGTAGGGTGCTCGGTTATGCCGGTCTGGGTGGCTTGGCGGCTGCGTCCATGCAAGGTTTAGGCTGGCTAACCATTCAGAGTGCAGCACTTCGCCCCGTTTGGTCACTGTTCCATGTGGCGGCGACATTACTTGGTCTGGTGTTGCTCATTCAGGCCCGGCAACCGGTCTGGCTTGAAAGTGGCGGTCGCAAGGTCTGGAATGCGGTACGCGGTCTGGTGCCAGGTCGTGGCCAATTGACGCCGCTTATTTTTGGGGTGATATGGGCCTTGCTGCCGTGTGGGCTGCTTTACTCTGCATTGCTGGTTGCCGGTTTGGCGGGCAGTGCTGTCGCCGGTGCGGCCGTGATGGCACTTTTTGCCTTGGGAACCAGCGTGACCATGACCATTGGACCTTGGCTTTGGCTGCGTTTGCACGGAAATTCGGCGAGCAAAAAGCCAGGGGGTGGCGGTGATTGGGGCGTGCGTTTGGCCGGCGCCGCCTTGGCCATCAGCTCCGCTTGGGCACTCTGGATGGGACTGATGCACAACAGCGCACCCTGGTGCGCGACTCCTTGATGCCAATTGTTCTTCGGCGCGTGTCTTGAGGACGACATTCGTGCATGCAGCCAAGCTTTTACCGCAGGTCCTCAGCACCAACAGGCAGCGAAGAATTTCGGTGGCACCGATGCTCGACTGGACGGACCGACATTGCCGCTATTTTCATCGCCTGCTGACACGAGAAGCATTGCTTTACACCGAAATGGTAACCACCGGTGCACTTTTGCACGGCGATGTGGCGCGGCATCTTGGCTTCAGCGTAGAGGAGCTACCCCTGGCTTTGCAGTTGGGCGGCAGCGATCCTGCAGAACTGGCCCACTGCGCACGATTGGCTGAGAAGTGGGGCTATGCCGAGGTTAATCTCAATTGCGGTTGCCCCAGTGAACGGGTTCAACGTGGGGCGTTTGGGGCATGCCTCATGGCAGAGCCTGCGCTGGTCTCTGACTGTGTGAAGGCCATGCTTGACACTGTATCGGTGACCGTATCGGTCAAACACCGAATCGGGATCAATAAAATGGAGAGCTATGCATTCGTCCGCGATTTTGTCGGACAAGTGTCTGAAGCGGGATGCCAAGTTTTTATTGTTCATGCGCGCAATGCCTGGCTGCAGGGCTTGTCACCCAAGGAAAACCGTGAAATTCCGCCCTTGCGCTACGATCTTGTTCATGACCTCAAGCGAGACTTTCCACACTTGTTCATTGTGATCAATGGCGGAATTGCATCTGGCGAGCAGGTGTTACAGCAACTGCCCCTTGTCGATGGGGTGATGGTCGGACGCGAGGCCTACCACAATCCGTGGTGGCTCAGTCAGTGGGATACTGCCTTTTTCGAACGTTCAGCCCACGTGATGTCCCGTGAATCGGTAGAGGAGGCTATGGTGTCGTACATGGAAAGAGAATTTGCGGAACATGGAACTTCATGGTACGGCATTGCGCGACATATGCTTGGACTTCGCCGGGGTCTGGCGGGTGCGCGTAAATGGCGGCAGGTTTGGAGCGATCATCGTCTAAAGGTATCGCCGGCGCGCGATGTGGCGCGCCTGGCAAAGGCCCTTTGAAGACTGGCACATGCGTTGGATTCAATCCTGGATTGATCGTCTGCTAAGGCGGCGTCGCGACCCGAGTCCCGAGTGGCAAAGGGCCGCCGATCTGGTACGTGCCATTGATGCAGGCGGCATGCCACTCAACCCTGCACGGGTCAACGACATTGCGCGCAGCCTGGGTCTTGAGGTGTCTTCGAGAGCACCGGTTGACCAAACCATCGTGCGAATCAGGGCCGCCTTGCAATACCGCAGAGACCACCCCAACGGCTAGCCCAAGGGGTTCATCAGGACAACAAGGCGGCACGTAATCCGCTTGCAAAATGGTCCCGCATGCAACGGGCCGACGCCGGTCCGTCCCGTTTTTGCAGCGCATCCATGATGGCCCGATGTTCCAGCAATGACGCATGGATTCGGCCCAATTTGTGCAGCGAGTTTTGCCGGTTCAGCTTCATGACTTTGCGCAAATCGGCAACCATTTGATCGCGCCACCGGTTATTTGCGATTTGCAAAAGCCGGATATGGAACTGCTCGTTGATGGTCAGGAATTGCTTCGTACTGACTGGACTTGAACCGGCGGCCGCTTCCAATTGCGCGTGCAATTGCTGCAATTCCTCGATTTCGGAGTCCGTAACGTTCTGTGCGGCAGCCTCGGCGGCGTCACTTTCGAGCAAACCGAGCAGGTGGTAGACGTCCAGCAAATCCTTGCTGGAAACTTCGGTGACATAGGCGCCCCTGCGCACCTTCATGGTGACCAGACCTTCTGCCGCCAGGACCTTGAGTGCCTCCCGCAGTGGAGTCCGGCTGATGCCGTATTCCTCGGCGATCTTGAGCTCATCAATCCAGCTTCCAGGTTCTAGCTCCCGCTGATAAATACGTTGGCGAATGAGCTCAGCCACCTCTTCATAGAGAGCGCGGTGGGATAGGGAGGGCCCCGTTCGGATTCCTTGGGTCGGTGCTTCCATAGCCTGGATTGTAAGCGTGCTTGAAGATAGTTAATGAATAATTATGAATTAATGTAAAATTTACAATGGATAAAATACAGATCAATGTCTCTTCTTGCTTCGCAAAACGCACTTCTACACTCTGGACCCTGTCATGACTGAAAAGAACGTTGAATTTAAGACCTCTGGCCTCGCAGACTGGAGCAAGGCAGCCGCAAAGTCAGCGCCCGGTGGCAATGTAGAGGGATTGAACTGGCTCACTCCCGATGGCATTTCAGTCAAGCCGCTGTACACCGCAGCCGACGTTTCCAATCTTCCCTTCACCGATACGCTACCTGGCTTCGAGCCCTATTTGCGGGGCCCGCAGGCGACCATGTATGCGGTGCGGCCCTGGACCATTCGGCAATATGCAGGCTTTTCGACCGCTGAAGAGTCCAATGCTTTTTACCGCAAGGCGCTGGCAGCTGGTGGGCAGGGCGTTTCGGTGGCTTTCGATTTGGCTACCCACCGCGGCTACGACTCCGACCATCCGCGTGTAACGGGAGACGTGGGCAAGGCCGGTGTGGCCATCGATTCGGTCGAGGACATGAAAATTCTTTTCGACCAGATACCCCTGGACATAGTCTCGGTGTCGATGACGATGAACGGTGCGGTGTTGCCGGTGCTGGCAGGGTATGTGGTGGCCGCAGAAGAGCAGGGCGTGCCGCAGGACAAGCTGTCTGGAACCATTCAGAATGATATTCTGAAGGAATTCATGGTGCGCAACACTTACATTTACCCACCCGCACCGAGCATGCGCATCATTGGCGACATCATCGAGTACACGGCCCGGAACATGCCGAAGTTCAACTCGATTTCGATCAGTGGTTACCACATGCAGGAAGCCGGTGCAAACCAGGCGCTGGAGCTGGCATTTACCCTGGCGGACGGCAAGGAGTACGTGAAGACGGCTATCGCCAAGGGCATGGATGTGGATGACTTTGCGGGACGACTGTCGTTCTTCTGGGCTATTGGCATGAATTTCTACCTGGAAGTGGCCAAGATGCGCGCCGCCCGTTTGCTGTGGTGCCGCATCATGAAGGGTTTTGACGCCAAAAATCCCAAGAGCCTGATGTTGCGTACACACTGCCAGACCAGCGGTTGGTCCCTCACCGAACAGGACCCCTACAACAATGTCGTGCGCACCACCATTGAGGCCATGGCCGCGGTGTTTGGCGGAACACAGTCGCTGCACACCAACAGTTTTGACGAGGCCATTGCTTTGCCCACCGAGTTTTCCTCGCGTATCGCCCGCAACACGCAGCTCATCATTCAGGAAGAAACCCATATCACCAATGTGATTGACCCGTGGGCCGGCAGTTACATGATGGAAAAGCTGACCCAGGATATGGCCGATGCTGCCTGGACGATCATTGAGGAGGTCGAAGCC
>JAIPCE010000089.1 GCA_021738345.1 Rhodoferax sp.
GGCTGTTTCCCTTTGCCTCACCCGCGAGCTGGCGCAAGATGTTCCTGCAACTGCTGCAGTTGCAGGACGGCCAGATACGCACCTTTGGACTTCTCAGCATCCTGAGCGGCCTGTTGATGATTTGGTGGCTCACGCCCTGAAGATTCCCGGTCAAGACCGGTAGAATTGCGTTTTTAATAGCTATCTACTCCCCATGTCTGCCTGGGTCCTGCCGGATCACATTGCCGATGTGTTGCCTTCCGAGGCACGCCACATCGAAGAAATACGACGCAAGCTGCTGGACATGGCGCGCTGCTATGGCTTCGAGCTGGTCATGCCGCCCCTGTTGGAGCACCTGGAGTCCCTGCTATCGGGTACGGGTGAAGCGCTTGATTTGCAAACCTTCAAGCTGGTTGACCAACTCTCGGGACGCATGATGGGCTTGCGGGCCGACAGCACGCCGCAGGTAGCACGCATCGATGCCCACTTGCTTAATCGCCAGGGTGTTGCCAGGCTCTGCTACTGTGGATCGGTCCTGCACACCCGTCCGGGCGGTCCCCACGCCAGTCGCGAGCCCTTGCAGTTCGGTGCCGAGATTTACGGACATGCCGGTCTGGAGGCCGATCTCGAAACACTGACGCTGGCACTTGATTGCCTGCAGGCGGCCCAGGTGAGCGCGGTGCGTGTGGATATGGTTCACGCCAGGATCGTCCATGCGATTCTGAAATTGGCACCGTGGCGAGCGGAACAGGTCGGGCAGATTCATGCGGCCCTCGCGGCCAAGGATGGCAGCGAGCTCAAGAGCCTGTGTCGCGGTGCGCCCACAGTTGTGGAAAATGCCTTGCTGGCGCTGGTGCAGCTTTATGGTGACGCAAAAGTACTGCAAGAAGCCAAGGCATGCCTGCCAGACCTGCCCGAGGTGCGCGATGCGATCGCGCAGTTGCAATGGCTGGCAGGGCACTTGAGCGGTACCAGCGTTTCGTTCGATCTCGCTGATTTGCGCGGTTACGCGTATTACAGTGGAGCCATGTTTTCCTTGTACGCTCCCGCTGCCAGCGACGCCCTAGCGCGCGGTGGGCGTTACGACGAAGTCGGTTCGGTCTTTGGCCGCAAGCGCCCGGCGGTGGGTTTCAGCCTCGACGTCAAGGCGCTGGCCGCAGCCGCGGCACCCAGGGCACTGCGCGCCGCCATTCGCGCCCCTTGGGGCGAAGAACCCGCGCTGCGCTCAGCGATTGCTGACTTGCGGCGCCAGGGCGAGACCGTGGTGTGCGTATTGCCCGGGCATGAGAGCGAAGTCGACGAATTCGAGTGCGATCGGGAGCTAAGCCAGGCCAACGGACAGTGGATCGTAAAAATTATCTGAGAAATATTCAAATGAGTGCAACCAAAGGTCGTAACGTAGTGGTGGTCGGTACCCAGTGGGGTGATGAGGGCAAGGGCAAGCTCGTGGACTGGCTCACCGAGAGTTCGCAAGGGGTGGTGCGCTTTCAGGGTGGTCACAATGCCGGTCATACCCTGGTCATCAACGGCATCAAGACGGCCTTGCACCTGATTCCCAGCGGCATCATGCGACCCGGTGTCAAGTGTTACATCGGCAATGGCGTCGTGCTGTCCACTGCCAAGTTGTTTGAAGAAATCGAGGGCTTGGAAAAAGTCGGCGTCGAGGTTCGCCCACGTTTGCGCATCAGTGAAGCGTGCCCCTTGATTCTGCCGTTTCATGCGGCGCTCGATGTGGCGCGCGAGGCGGCCCGCGAAAAAGGTGGCAATGCCAAGATCGGCACCACTGGGCGCGGCATCGGGCCGGCCTACGAGGACAAGATCGCCCGGCGCGCCTTGCGGGTCCAGGACCTCAAATACCCGGAACGTTTTGCGACAAAGTTGCGCGAATTGTTGGCTTTGCACAACCATATCCTCACGACGTATCTGGGCTCGGCCCAATTCGACTTCGGTGACAGTTTGCGTCCTTTCATGCAGGACGGGCGGGTGCAGTTTGAGCCGGTCTATGCCTTGGCCATGGAGCATGCCGAATTGCTTAAGCCCATGATTGCTGACGTCTCGCGCGAACTCAATGATGCGCACCAGAAAGGCGCCAACCTGCTGTTTGAAGGTGCCCAGGGCACACTGCTTGATATTGACCACGGCACCTATCCCTATGTCACCTCGAGCAACTGCGTGGCCGGCAATGCGGCCGCCGGCGCGGGTGTGGGGCCTGGCATGCTGCACTACATTTTGGGTATTACCAAAGCCTATTGCACCCGGGTTGGCGGGGGTCCATTTCCGACCGAGCTTGAGTGGGAGGTGCCGGGCACGCCGGGTTACCACATGAGCACGGTGGGTGCCGAAAGAGGGGTCACAACCGGGCGCGCGCGGCGCTGCGGCTGGTTTGATGCCGCCCTACTGAAGCGCTCGGCGCAGGTCAACGGCCTGTCCGGCTTATGCATCACGAAGCTTGACGTCCTCGATGGTCTGAAGGAACTGTGCCTGTGCACGGGGTATGAGATGGATGGAGAGGTTATCGACATTTTGCCCATGGGGGCCGAAGAGATCGCGCGTTGCAAACCGGTTTATGAAGTCATGGATGGCTGGAGCGACAGCACCGTCGGCGTGACCCAGTACGAGCGCTTGCCGGTCAATGCGAGACTGTATTTGCAGCGCATCGAACAGGTCACGGGTGTACCCATACACATGGTGTCAACCAGCCCTGATCGTGACCACACGATCATGATGCGCCATCCTTACCTTGCGGATTGAGGCGACATATTCCCTGTTGAAACACACCTAAAAGCCATAACACTAGGAGCACAATGATGTTGACTGAAGACGGCAAGCACCTTTATGTCAGTTACGACGAGTACCACAACCTGATTGAGAAACTCGCCATCAAGGTGCACCAGTCGGGTTGGCAGTTCGATACCATTTTATGTCTGGCGCGTGGGGGCATGCGACCCGGCGACATCCTGTCGCGCATCTTTGACAAGCCCTTGGCGATCATGTCGACCAGTTCGTATCGGTCAGATGCAGGGACGTTGCAAGGCAACCTCGATATTGCACACTACATCACGACCCCCAAAGGCGAAATTGCTGGCAAAGTCTTGTTGGTAGATGATCTGGCAGATTCGGGTCATACCCTCAAGGCGGTCATCCACTTGCTCAAAAATAACTACAAACCCATTACGGAACTGCGCAGTGCAGTGCTCTGGACCAAGGCGCTTTCCACCTTTAGTCCGGATTACAGCGTCGAGTTTCTCGCCACCAACCCCTGGATTCACCAGCCGTTCGAGGGTTACGATGCGATGCGACCCGAACAACTGATTCAAAAGTGGAGCGTCTGAATCCGGCCGACTGGTATGACACATCCTGTAACTGACCTCATTCACCATCCCTACGTCGCTCCGTCCGGCTTTGACGCACCGCAACCAGCGGTGCACAAGGCATCGACCGTATTTTTCCCGTCGGTCGCTGCCATGCGCAGTCGGGAGTGGAAAGACAAGTCCGCCTATACCTATGGGCTGCACGGAACGCCCACGACCTACGCCTTGGAGGAGCGGCTCAGTACCCTGGAGGGGGGGCGGCAGTGCATTTTGGTGCCCAGCGGTCTTGCAGCACTGGCAACGGTGGCCATGTCCTTGCTCAAGACTGGCGATGCCATGTTGATCCCGGACAACGTCTATAGTCCCAATAAGGCGCTTGCCGAAGGCGAACTCGCTGCCTGGGGCATCAGCCACCAGACCTACAACCCGATGGACCCCGGCGACCTGGAAAGCAAAATTAGCCCCGCCACCCGTCTCGTCTGGGTCGAGGCGGCAGGTTCTGTGACGCTGGAGTTTCCGGATTTGGTGGCATTGGTACAGATATGCAAGCGCAAGAAGGTCTTGGTGGCGCTTGACAACACCTGGGGTGCCGGGTTGGCATTTGCGCCATTTGACTTGTTGCCCACCATCCAGCCCGGCCTGGGTGTCGACATTTCGGCCCATGCACTGACCAAGTACCCTAGTGGTGGTGGTGACGTGCTGATGGGCAGTGTGACGACGCGCGATCAGGATTTGCATTTGCGGCTCAAGCTCACCCACATGCGATTGGGGTTGGGGGTCGGTGCCAACGATGCCGAGCTGATCTTGCGCGCGCTACCCAGCATGGACTTGCGTTACCGTGCCCATGATGAGGTGACACGGGCCTTGGCGCAATGGTGCCAAGGCCAGACCGAATTTGTCCAGGTGTTGCATCCTGCTCTGGAAGATTCTCCGGGCCACAGGCACTGGAGGGCACTGTGCAAGAACGGGGCAGGCGGTGCGGCTGGACTCTTTAGCGTGGTTCTGGACGCCCGCTTCAACCGCGACCAGGTAGACGCATTTTGCGATGCGCTGCAACTCTTTCGGCTCGGCTATAGCTGGGGTGGGCCGATCAGTCTCGTTGTCCCTTACGACCTCACCTCCATGCGCAAACAATGGCCGGTGCACCTGCAGCGCGGCACGGTGGTGCGGTTTGCCGTTGGCCTGGAGGCCTTTGAAGATTTGAGGCAGGATATTTCCCAGGCTCTGCAGGCGCTGCATTAGTGTTTTCCTGGGTAGCCGCGTCGGGTGGTCTGCGCTAGACTGATTCGATGCACGAATCAGCGCAGGAACCTGTTCCACTCCCCTATATTCCACCCCCGTCGGATGCGCCGCACAAGGAGATTGCCGCCTTGCGAGTGGGCAATTTGCGCGATTGGTTGCTGGCGGGTTGGCGCGATATGGTGGCGCACCCGGGCATCAGCAGTTTTTATGGGGTGTCGTTCTGGGCGATGGCGTTGGTGCTGGCTGCCGTTTTCCGGTCAAAACCCGAGTACACGATGTCGATTGCCTCGGGCTGTCTGCTGCTAGGCCCCTTTTTGGCCATGGGTCTGTACGAGGTCAGCCGGCGCAGAGAGCAGGGTTTGATACCCGACTTACCGTCCTCGCTAACATGCTGGGATTCTCATGTACGCAGCATGGGCATGCTGGTGCTGGTGCTAATCGTGCTCGAATTGCTGTGGGGTCGGGCCTCTTTGGTGGTGTTTGCGGTGTTTTTCAATACCGGCATGCCGTCGACCTCTGGCGTCATTCAAGCAGTGTTCAATCCGGAAAATTGGGAATTCGTGGTTGCCTATGCGGTGGTAGGAGGCGCTTTTGCCGCGTTGGTATTTACGCTTTCAGTCGTCTCAATTCCCATGATTCTGGACCGTGACACCGACGCCGTTACCGCAGCGATCACCAGTCTGGAAGTGGTCTTCCATAACACTGGTGTGATGGTGCTGTGGGGGATAACGATCAGTTTTTTTGTTGCTGTTGCCCTTATCACCCCGGCAAGCGCCGGCCTGCTGCTGGTTGGCCCCCTGTTAGGCCATGCCAGTTGGCACGCCTACCGGGGTGCAGTACGCTGGCCGCATCCAGTCTGAACGTCCCGCTTGGCCACGCGTCGGCTGCGCCCATGGAGCCCAAACCGGTGGTCGCGCGTTGCGAGGTGGTACAGTAAGAACAACTATTGAAAGAACAACTTGGCAACACCCAATTACGGTTACGAGAAACGTCAGAAAGAGCTGGCCAAAAAGCGCAAAAAAGAAGACAAGCTCAAAGAAAAGAGTGAGCGAAAAACCCAGATTCCCGGCGATGCGCCGCAAACCCAGCGTCCAGACCAAGAACCTGCGCCCGCTTCTTAGGAGGTTTGCAGCATGCTCTGCGCGAGCGCCTGCATGGATTCCGTGGAGCGGTTGGCAGGATGAATCAGCGGCGCAGCAGCATAGTGTTTGAAGTTACGCTCTATGGACTGCAAGTACACCGGATCGTAGTGTTCTGTCAGCAAGCCGCTCACCACCTGCTCCACTTGGCCTTGCATGACCTGGGCTTTCCAGGCTTGCACAACCGCTTTGCCCCGAAACTCGGACAACACATCGAGGCGTCGGCAAAAGTGGGCGGTTTCCCGAACAAAGTAATCGTAGTCTTCCATCAACAGAGCAACCCGTTCAGAGTGCGGGAGTGTGAGGTTCAGGCACGGGCTTGTTCGCATGTGCTCAACCAATGCGGTGGGGATCGATACATTGCCGACCTTCTTGCTTTCGCTTTCTACAAACACCGGTTGAGCGGGGTCGAAGCGACGCAGCACGTCCCATACCAGCGTGTCAAAGTGTTTTTGGCTGGGCTGGGGCAGCCCCGGTATGGCACCTAGAACGGAGCTACGGTGGTTGGCTAGCGCTTCCAGATCCAGCACCTGTGCCCCTGCTGCTGCCAGCGCATGCAGTAGTCGGGTTTTGCCGGAACCGGTGGTTCCACAGACCACGCGTAGCTTTAGCGGCGCTACCCGGCATGGAATGTCACCCACCAGGGCGGCTCTAAAGGCCTTGTAGCCGCCCTCGACCACGCTCACCCGAAAGCCGATCTGGTCAAGAATGAGGGCGAGGGAGCCACTGCGCTTGCCGCCGCGCCAGCAGTACGCCAATGGTTGCCAGTTACGTGGCTTGTCCATGACATCGCGCTCAAGATGCGCGGCAATATTGCGCGCGGCGATGGCCGCGCCACGTTTTTTGGCCTCGAACTGGTTCACCTGCACGTACATCGTGCCCACCAACTTGCGCTCTTCGTTGTTAAGGGTGGGCCAATTCACCGCGCCCGGAAGATGGTCTTGTGCGAACTCGTCTTCGCTGCGGGCGTCGATGATGGTGTGAAAGCAGTCAAGTTGCGCCAATACCTCGGACGCGTTCAAAACCGTCAGGCTCATGGGAGCAACTTTCGCAAGGCCGGCCAAACGTTTTCGAGAATCATGGGCTGTGCTTCCTCGGTCGGATGAATTCGGTCGTTTTGAAACAGACGCAACGCATCGGGGCGGTCTGCGATACCGCTTAACATGAAGGGGACCAAGGCAAGCTTGAACGATTTGGCGACCGTGGCAAAAGTAGCTTCAAACTGGCGCGCATAGTCCTGGCCGTAATTTGGTGGCATTTGCATGCCCAGCAACAGCACCCTGGCCCCCGCGCTTTGGGCAGCGACCGCCATTGCCTGCAAGTTGTCCTGGGTCATCTGCAGTGGTAAGCCGCGCAGCGCATCGTTACCACCGAGCTCAATCACGACCAGGCTGGGTCGGTGTTGGTTTAGCAGGGCCGGCAAACGTGCGCGCCCGCCCGATGTCGTATCGCCACTGATGCTCGCGTTGACGATTTTGGCACTGCGCTTTTCTTGCCGTAGGCGTTGCTCCAACAAAGCCACCCAACCGCTGCCGCGCCGCAGGCCATACTCTGCACTCAGGGAGTCTCCGACGATCAAGATAGTGCTACCAGGAGCACCAGAAACGGCAGGCGCAGGTTGCGCAGATAGCCCCGTGGCACCCAGTGCCAGGCCAAGCACGATACAGTAGCGCCGTTGTTTAGAAAAACCCATGACTGAATCCATTATTTCTGTTGAGCAGGTGTGCAAATCGGTGACTGACTCTACGGGCACCTTGCAAATATTAAGTGGCATCGATTTTGCACTCGATACGCGTGAGACGGCGGCTATTGTCGGCGCATCCGGTTCTGGCAAGAGCACTTTGCTGACTATCATCGCAGGCCTTGACACGCCCACCAGCGGCACCGTGCGGCTCGCCGGCACCGACTTGTTTGCCATTAGTGAAGATGATCGTGCCGCCTTGCGGGCCCGCCAGGTAGGGTTTGTGTTCCAGAGTTTTCAGCTGATGGGCAATCTTACGGCCTTGGAAAATGTCATGCTGCCGCTGGAGCTGGCGGGCCGCAAGGATGCACGCAAGGCAGCGTCCGCGATGCTGGAGCGGGTCGGCTTGTCGCAACGCCTGGGCCATTACCCGCGGGTCATGAGCGGTGGCGAGCAGCAGCGTGTTGCTCTGGCACGCGCGTTTGTGGTGCATCCGGCGCTGTTGCTTGCCGACGAGCCCACCGGTAGCCTGGACTTTGCGACCGGTGAAAAAATCATGGAACTGATGTTCGAGCTGAACCGCGAACAGGGCACTACGCTGGTGCTGGTCACACACGACACCGGTATTGCCGCCCGCTGCGACCGACGCATCACGATCGAAGCCGGGCACCTGGTTTAACCGGTGAAGGGTCAGTCGCCCTGATAATCGGGGGATGTCATCTCCCAAAGTCCTATTTGGCTTTCATGCGTTGGGCGTGCGGATCAAGACCGCCCCCCAGTCGATCATTGAGCTTTATTTTGAGCCTGCACGGCGCGATGCGCGCATGCGGCAGTTTCTGGAGCGCGCCAGCGAGGCCGGTGTCAAGCTCGTGGAGTCCGATGGTGCCCGGCTGTCCAAGATGAGCGGTAACCATGGCCACCAGGGCGTTGCGGCGCGGGTGCAAGCGATAGCGCTGGTGCATTCGCTCGATGCACTGCTGGAAGACCTGGAGGCCGCCAATGCTGATTTGCCGCCTGAGCAGCGCACACAGCCCCTGTTGCTGGTACTCGATGGCGTCACCGATCCGCACAACTTGGGTGCCTGTCTGCGCGTGGCCGATGGCGCCGGCGCGCACGCCGTGGTTGCTCCCAAGGACCATGCCGCAGGCATTAACGCCACCGTTGCCAAGGTTGCTAGCGGTGCGGCCGAAACCGTCCCCTATTTCATGGTGACCAATCTGGCGCGCACCTTGAATGAGCTCAAGGAGCGCAACATCTGGGTCATCGGTACCAGCGACACGGCGCCGACCACCCTGTACCAGTCCGACCTCAAAGGCCCTGTCGCGCTGGTCCTGGGCGCTGAGGGCGCGGGCATGCGCCAGCTCACGGCCAAAACCTGTGATGCGCTGGTTCGCATACCCATGCGCGGTGCAGTCGAGAGTCTGAACGTGTCGGTGGCCAGCGGAGTCTGCCTGTATGAGGCTGTGCGCCAACGTAACCCCATCTGAAAGAAACCATGAAAGCTATGACATTACCCTCCGCTCGTATCTTGCTTGCTGCCGCTGCAGCCATGTTCCTGTTGGCCAGTTGTACCCAGGAGCAGCAAAACAAGATCAGCCGCGATATTCAGAATTGGACTGGCACCAATGGCGTGCTCGAAGTGTATGCCGGTGACAAGCTGGTGCGGCGTTTTGTCAAAATCGACAAGCTGAGTACCGCCATGGGTACCGATGACAGGTCACCACGACCCTATCGCTATGGCTACGGTGTGCTTGACGAGAACTTGAACTTTGTTGCCGATCCCGGTGAAAAAAAGGTGTACTTTGAGATCAGTGACTACGCCAGCAACTACGTGTTCTTTGAGAGTCCCCGGTGAGATTTTCCGCGTCATTGCGAACGGAGTGAAGCAATCCACGAAGTTTCCAAGTCCTGGACTGCCGCCCTGCGCTTGTAGTGACGGAGTAGGTCCAAGGTCCGAGCGCGGTATCGTGGCGGCATATGGGTCGCTCGCTGACCTTTGAGCTCAAACCATTCCCAAAGCACCGAGCAACGCCCCGATACCCAACAGCCACAGCATGTGAATGCGGGTTTTCCATACCAGCAACGCGCTGCCGGCGGTCAGTAGCCAAACCGGCCATTGTTCTGCCGGTTTGCCAGTGCCCGCCGCCAGAATCCAGCCGGTGGCAATCAGCAGGGCAATCACAATCGGCGCCATGCCCTGCTTGAAGGCGCGGACTGCGCGTAACTCGCGGTTTTGGTGACCCCAGCGCGCCGCGACAAAGGTCAGAGTGGTGCTGGGCACCAAGATGCCAAGCATGGTCATGGTCATGCCCAGGCTAGCCAGTAGCCAGGCCTGAGGTCCAGCGGCGATGCCACCACCGGCATTCAAACCCACGTTCCAGCCCAGCAGCGCGACAAACAACACATTCGGACCGGGCGCGGCTTGCGCGAGCGCTACCGAGGATGTGAATTGGGGGTCGGTCAACCACATCCGATCTACCACCAGGTATTTGTGCATTTCGGGAGCAGTCGTGATGGCACCGCCCACCGCCAGCAAGGATAAGGACATAAAGTGCAGCAGCAGGGCGAGCCACTCGGAAGTGTCGAAAACAGACATGCTAATTGTCCAATCCATGCCGACTTGATTGCTTGCCAGGGAGCTGGCCGATTTGGCGGTACGCCCAAAGACATGCTGCACCGCCAACGCAGAGCAATACGGTGGCCAGCGATACCCGAAAAATCGCCACCGCGCAGAAGCTGATCGCGGCGAACCCCCAGCACGCGGTCAGGCCCATGACATTCTTCCGGAGCGCAGACACCAGCTTGAGTCCGGTTGCGGCAATCAGTCCCGCCGCAACAGCCCCCATGCCACGCAATGCACCCTGGGCGGCGGGCAACTCGGCAATACCACCGAACAGCACCGCCAGGGCCACGACAATCACCAGCGGAAACGCCAGCATGCCAGCCAGTGCAGCAAAGGCACCCGCCATGCCAAAGTAGCGGTCGCCGATCATCAGCGACAAATTGACCACATTGGGTCCAGGCAAAATTTGCGCAACCGCCCAGTCGTCGAGAAATTCTTCACGCGTCATCCATTTTTTCTTTTCAACCAACTCATTCTGAACGATCGCCAGTACCCCGCCAAACCCTTGCAGGGCGAGCTGTGAGAACGACCAAAAGAGGTCCGCTCTGGATTGCGGTCGCGGGGCAGACATCTGCTCAGGCGGACTTCTTCGTGATCCGCCTGCGGGCCACGGGCACGGCTGGCGGGTTGATTTTGAGGGCTTCTTCGAGATCGTTGATCGCGTTATGGGTGTAGTCGAGCATGCGTTGCAGGGCCGGCACCGAGCGGCGACAGGCGATATAGCCAAAACCCAGGTGGTCACCGTAGCCGCTGATCGTGATATTGAGCGCGAGGTAATGGGTGGGAATCGATACCGGATAGATTTCGTCGAGCCGTGCGCCGTTGAGGTACAGGGTGTCACGCGGACCTGGCACATTGGAGATGACGAGGTTAAACAGTGGATGCTTTTTCGCGCTACCGGTCACCATGCCCACGCCCAGCGGCGAAATCGAGGTGACCCCATGGGCCAATTTTTGAAGCCTGGTCATCTGGGTCAGTCGTTTCTTGGCTTCGGAGGTCGATTCGACGATCCGTTTCAGGCGTTTGAGCGGATCGGCGATGTGGGTCGCTAGATTGGCCAAAAGAAGCGATACCTGGTTGCCACCGACATCGGTTTCGCCGTGCAGCGACACCGGCACCATAGCAACCAGCGGTTTTTTGGGTAATTTGCCCTGCACCATGAGGTACTCGCGCAAGGCACCGGCACAAATGGCCAGCGTAACGTCGTTGACCGTTGCGCCCGCCACTTCACCAATGTGTTTGAGCCGCGCCAGGGAATAGGACTGGGCGGCAAAGCGCCGTGAGCCAGATATTTCGACATTAAAGGGCGTAGGGGGCGCCTGAAAGGGCAGGGCGGTTGATCCTTGCGCATAGGTCGCGCGCAGGATGTCCCAGAGTCCACTGCCAATCCCCGGAAGAATATCGGCACCGGCCCGCGCCGCACTGGTGATCTGCTGCAACAGACCGGCTGCCTGCGCTTTTGGACGGGCCGTTGTGGGGTGGGAGAAAGTTTGTGCCCACAGCGGCGCCTTATCCTCGGTGGCTTTGCTCGCCAACCCCTTGGCGGTCATTTTTGCTCCGGTAACCCCGTCGACCAGCGCGTGGTGAATCTTTGTGTAGGTGGCAAAACGACCCTCTGGCAAGCCCTCGATCACATAGGTTTCCCACAAGGGTCGGTTGCGGTCCATCAGGTTGCCGTGCAGGCGCGAGACCATGGCTAGCAGTTCGCGAATCCGGCCGGGCCGTGGCAAGGCCAGGTGGCGCAGGTGGTAGTCGAGCTCGAACTCGGTATCTTCTTCCCAGTACCACAGGCCCATGCGCAACACCGGGCGTAAGTTGAAGGGTGCCACGGCCTGCGGGTGCTTGCTCCACCGGGCCAACAAATTACCAATGTAGTCCGGCCCGGCACCCGGCGGTGGCGTGTGGATGTTGAGTCCGGCAACGTGCATCGGTTGGTTGCGGGTTTCCATCCACAGAAAAGCGGAGTCAGTAGGGCTTAAGGCTTGCATCGCTTGGATCTCCTGGTTTTGGTGTGCAGCGGCCCGACATCATCGCGCATAAATGCGCCACGCCTGTTTCCCAGGCGACTTGAGCGGTCTAAGTGGCTTGCCCCACCACCGCATAGCGGTCGCCATGGTCGAGCAGCCAGCGTTGCGAGGAAGTTGTGTCTTGTTGGCGCGGGTGAAAATCGGGTGCCATATAGGCCCGCCACTGCGCGGTATTTCCGCGCACCATGCCGTCCTTGGCAAATAGCAGTTGGGCGGCGCTGCGCCAGGTGCTCCACTGGAATAAACGACTACAACTGCCGTCATGCCACAGGTTGCGCTAGGTCTGGCGTGCAATATCGAGCGCAAATACCGTGGTGATATAGCGCAGCACGCGGATGCGCCACTCCAGGCTGCCGCCGAGCGCGGTATACACGTCAAACGCCGTGCTGCAGTGCTCGGACTCTTCGGCCGCATGCCAGATCCAGAGGGTTTGCAATCGGGATTCACACACCGCCAGCGCTTGCAGGTGCCCGTTGAACAAGGCATGAATCCACCTGTGCGTTGCCTCTTATACCACAAAGGCCTTAACTTCCAACTCTAGCCGTTGCCTTGCCCGTTCCGGCAAGGCCTTGAGGCTGGCGCGCACCGAATTCATGAAGCACTGCTCCCCGACCGGAAAGCTCATCGACAAAGCGCTGGTGTAGCTTTCTGGCATTGGCGCTGCGTGCACTGCCGGTCCGCCCTCAGCTACCGTCATAAGCCCATCGACAGCGGTATACATTGCCTAAGAGCAGCGGGATTGCATTCGTTGATTTACAGGAAAATTGTAAGGTACAAATACCTGTAATTTTGGCTACATGATGAGCCAAAGTAAAAGTCCACATTCAACCAAATTGCAACAAACCCAATGAAATCAATGGTGCCCGGGGCCGGACTCGAACCGGCACGCCTTTCGGCGGGGGATTTTGAGTCCCCTGAGTCTACCAATTTCACCACCCGGGCAGCGGGAGAGAAGGCCTGAATTATGGCACATTTAGGGGCATGAAATATCCATCGATTGAAGACATTATTGGCAAGACACCGTTGGTCGCCTTGCAGCGTATTGGTGCCCGGGACAACGCGGTGCGCGGCAACGTGATACTGGGCAAGTTGGAGGGCAACAACCCGGCGGGATCCGTCAAGGACCGACCTGCGGTGTCCATGATCCAGCGTGCCCAGGAACGTGGCGAAATCAAGCCGGGTGACACCCTTATCGAAGCAACCTCGGGCAATACTGGCATTGCCTTGGCGATGGCCGCGGCCATCAAAGGCTATCGCATGGTGCTGATCATGCCCGAGGACTTGTCGATCGAGCGGGTCCAGACCATGAAGGCCTTTGGCGCGGAGCTGATTCTGACACCCAAGAGCGGCGGCATGGAATACGCGCGTGACCTGGCGACCCAAATGCAGGCCGACGGCAAGGGTCGGGTGCTGGACCAGTTTGCGAATGCCGACAATCCGCGCATTCACTTTGAGACCACAGGACCCGAAATTTGGGCCGATACCAAGGGCGGTGTGACACATTTTGTGAGTGCCATGGGCACCACAGGCACGATTACCGGTGTGTCAAGGTACCTGAAGAAGAAGAACCCCAAGATCAAGGTGATAGGCGCGCAGCCGCAGGAGGGTTCACGCATTCCTGGCATCCGCAAGTGGCCCGCGGAGTACCTGCCCAAGATTTACGATCCCTCGCATGTGGATGAGCTGGTGTATGTGGGCCAATCGGACGCAGAGGAAATGTGCCGTCGGCTGGCGCGCGAAGAAGGCATTTTTGCAGGTATTTCGGCGGCTGGCGCGTGCTGGGTGGCGCAAAAAATCGCCGAGCGCGAGACCCAGGCGACGATTGTCTTTGTGGTGTGTGACCGCGGCGACCGCTACCTGTCCACTGGCGTCTTTCCAGCGTGAGGCACTTGTCATGACTGCGGATTTTCGGTTTTGCCCGCAATGCGCCACGCCCCTGGCCCTGATCACCCTGGCTGAAGATGGTGGCAACAAAGAGCGAATGCGTTGCCCGGCCTGCCATTACACCCATTGGAACAATCCGACGCCGGTGCTCGCTGCGGTCATTGAGTACCAGGGAAAGATCCTGTTGGCGCGCAATGCCGCTTGGCCCGGCAAGATGTATGCCCTGATCACCGGTTTTATGGAGGCCGGGGAATCGCCGCAGGAGGGAATCGGACGCGAAATCGCTGAGGAGACAAATCTCCTGACCGATGCACTCCACCTGATCGGGGTCTACGACTTCCAGCGCATGAACCAGATCATCATTGCCTACCACGCGGTTTGCCATGGCGACGTGCAATTGTCCCCAGAGCTGGTGGACTACCGTCTGTATGAACCCGAAGCGGTCAAGTGCTGGCCTGCGGGAACGGGTTATGCTTTGGCGGATTGGTTGATTGGGCGCGGACACACGCCGACGTTCGTCGAATTTCCCAAACGCGATGCCTGATTTTTGTTGTTAAGACCCTGCCGCGCACCGAGAACCTGAGATGCAAATAGATAAAGAAGTTGACGCCCGTGGACTAAACTGCCCGCTGCCCATTCTCAAAGCCAAAAAGGCGCTTTCAGAAATGGTGAGTGGCCAGGTTTTGAAAGTGGTGGCCACCGACGGTGGCTCGATTCGGGACTTTCAGGCCTTTGCCAAGCAAACCGGCAACGAGCTGGTGGAGCAACAGACTGCCGGTGAAGAATTCATCCACATCATGCGCCGACGATGAGACGGGTTCGCGAGCAGTATCAGGCCGTCAGCCCAGACGTGCTAGCTGTTCGCGGACCTTGGTCAGCGTGCCCTCGAACTCTGCCACGCGTTTGCGCTCCTGGGCGATCACTGCCGGCGGTGCCTTGGCCACAAAGGATTCGTTGGACAACTTCTGATTGGCTTTACTGATTTCTGCTTCCAGCCGGGCCGCTTCCTTGCCCAGGCGCAGTTTTTCTGCCGCCACATCAATTTCCATGTGCAGGCAAATGCGGGCTTCGCCGACCACGGCCACGGGTGCGGCCTGTGCTGCTGTTTGCCATGTTGCGGCATCCGCAAAAATACGCACTTCATTGAGTTTGGCCAAGGCTTGTAGCACCGGGGCAGCGCTGTGCAGAAACGCTTGTTCTAAATCGGTCTGAGCTACCACAAACAGCGGCAGGCGGGTGGCGGGCGACACATTCATTTCGCCGCGCAAGTTGCGGCAGGCGTCGACCAGTAGCTTGAGTTTGGCTACATGGGCCACTGCGCCAGGGTCGATGCGCTCGGGTTGGCTCACAGGATAGGCAGCCACACTCACCGAGTCGCCGCTGCGGCCCGCAACCGGTGCCACCTTTTGCCACAGTTCTTCGGTAATGAACGGAATTACCGGATGCGCCAGCCGCAAAATGGTCTCCAAGGTGCGAATGAGGGTGCGGCGCGTAGCGCGTTTTTGGGCGTCGACACCGGTTTGGATTTGCACCTTGGCAATTTCCAGGTACCAGTCGCAAAACTCGTTCCAGACAAAGTCGTAGATGGCGTTGGCCACATTGTCAAGCCGATATTCTTCGAAACCCTTGGCCACATCGGCCTCGACCTGCTGCAGCAAGGATACGATCCAGCGGTCGGGTGCGCTAAGTTCCGTGCTGAGTGCTGAGTGCTGAGTGCTGAGGGGATGCGTCTCAGTCCCGAGTCCTGAGTCCTCTGCGCTGACACCACAGTCCTGGCCCTCACAGTTCATAAGCACGAAGCGGGTCGCGTTCCAGAGTTTGTTGCAGAAGTTGCGGTAGCCTTCACAGCGCTTGCTGTCGAAATTAATGCTGCGTCCAAGGCTGGCCAGCGCCGCAAAGGTAAAGCGCAGTGCGTCGGCGCCGTAGGCGGGAATACCCTGGGGAAACTCTTTTTCGGTGAGTTTGCGGACCTGGGGCGCGGTCTCTGGTTTGCGCAGTCCGGTGGTGCGCTTGTCTAGCAGGGGCGCGAGCGCAATGCCGTCAATCAGATCGACCGGGTCCAGCACATTGCCTTCGGACTTGCTCATCTTCTTGCCCTGGGCGTCGCGCACCAGGCCGTGGATGTACACATGCCGGAACGGCACCCGCCCGGTAAAGTGCGTGGTCAACATGATCATGCGGGCCACCCAGAAGAAGATGATGTCGTAGCCAGTGACCAGTACCGACGACGGTAGATAGAGCGTGTAATCTGCTTCGCCGTGCTGTATGCCGTCGCTTGCCTGCGGCCAGCCCATGGTGCTGAAGGGTACCAGCGCCGATGAGTACCAGGTGTCGAGCACATCCGGATCACGTGTCAGCACTTTGCCGGGTGCCTGGGCCTGGGCCTCGGCCGCGTCGCGCGCCACGTAGACCTGGCCCTCCTCGTCGTACCAGGCAGGAATCTGATGACCCCACCAGAGCTGACGGCTGATACACCAGTCCTGAATATTGTTCATCCACTGGTTGTAGGTATTGACCCAGTTTTCGGGTACAAAGCGGACCTCGCCACTCTGCACGGCGTCGATGGCCTTTTGTGCGATGGACTTGCCGGTAGGGTCGCCGCTACCGACCTGGTTCATGGCAACAAACCACTGATCGGTGAGCATGGGCTCAATCACCTGGCCGGTGCGTGCACAGCGTGGCACCATCAGTCGGTGTTTCTTGACCTCGACCAGGAAGCCTTCGGACTTCAGGTCCACAACCACCTTGTTGCGCGCCACGAAGCGGTCCAGGCCCCGGTACACAGCAGGCGCGTTGTCGTTGATCTTGGCGTCGAGCGTCAGTACGCAAATCACGGGGAGCTGGTGGCGCTGGCCCACCGCATAGTCGTTCTGGTCATGCGCCGGCGTGACTTTGACCACTCCGGTACCGAAGGCCTGGTCCACATAGTCATCGGCAATCACCGGAATGCTTCGATTGCACAGGGGCAGGGTGACCTGTTTGCCGATAAGGTGGCGGT
>JAIPCE010000090.1 GCA_021738345.1 Rhodoferax sp.
GCAGGGGGTCGGCATGGATATGTGGACAAGCCCGCAAAACGCCCGGCTTGACCACATACCCACACCTCCCACCCATGCTTACCCACAAGGGTTTCGCCTTCGGCCTGACGCGCTTCGCTTGCCAGACAGCCATTTGAAATCGAAGACAGGAATAGACAGAGAACCGGGGCAACGCCGTTCAGTTGCGCATGAAAACGGGGACAGCTTAAATTAACTGAAAAATTGTCTTGACACTGGGGTCCACTTTACATGGCGCACGCGCACAAGGAATCGCTGTCAGAAATCATGGATTCGCAACTGGCCACAAAAACCGACATGCGTGACGTGCGTGACGAATTGATCAAGGTTGAGCGCCGCATGGATGGCTTGGACGCAAAAATGGACAAACTGTCCTGGATGATGGGCATCCTGATTGCTCTGGCCGTTGCCAATTTTGCAAAGCAGTTTTTTTAGGGTGAGCCCCGGCGGGCTCGTCAACCCTTAAGCGATGCCATCACTCAGTGGGACAGTCACCCCAACGTCTCTAGCTTTTTCGTTCTTGGCCACGGCGGTGCCGCGTGGGTTGCCTATTCCAGCGACAACACCAGGCGCTTGCCCAACACGCTGGCGGCCCGGTCCTTTGAGTTGCGCTTCGACCAGGGCCAAGGCAACCCAACGGCCCGGACGATGTTTGCCGCATTGCGCGCCAGTGGGCTGAATTTGACGTTTTCTGCAGCGGCGCAGTAAATCTACGCGGGGGTTGCCATCCCCGCAGCGGCCGCCCTTTCATGGCCACTGCGGCGCGGCAAAGCTATCGGGATGAAATTTAGCTTGCTCAGGCGGCGAGGTGATTGAGGTCACTTCGCACAGCATGCCCTGGAAGACTTTACAAAAAATCATCTTTCGGTTGTACGATCGCAGGTCCAATTGAAGGAGAAGGCAAATGAGCCTGGAAATACTGAGCAGCAACTTGTTGCGCTTGCGCCATGTCAGGGGTTTGTCGCAAGACAAGCTGGCAGTGGCAGCCAACATCAGCCGTGTGGCATACATCCATATTGAAAAGCGCCAGGCTGAACCCAGGCCAGACACTGTGCGTGCATTGGCCAAGGCCCTACAGGTCCGTGTGCCCGATCTGCTGGCAGACGCACCCAGCCTGAAACGGGTGCGTTTTCGCTCTCTTAAGCGGCTAAAGCGGCGTGACCAAGTGCTGGTAGAGGTTGCCCAGAAGCTGCGCGATTTTGTTGATCTTGAAGTCCGGCTAAGTGCCACTCATAAAAACGACTTTGACCGCTTGCGTGGGTTAGCTGCTGAAAGCAAAGCCAGCGGTATTCCTGCCGTGGCAGCTACCATGCGTGCTCATTTTGAGCTGACTGACCGAGAGCCGGTGCATGACATTTGCGGCTTGCTGGAGCATAGGGGCGTGAAGGTGTTATCAGTCAACATGGCTACCGATGCCTTTTTGGGCTTGTCAGTCGCAGAAGAAGACGGCGGACCGGCTGTGGTGGTGAATACCTGGGAGCGGCTGCCCGTTGAGCATTGGATATTCAGTGCCACGCACGAGTTGGCGCATTTGCTGCTGCATCTGCAGGCTTACCAGGTGGATGAGGAGCTGGTGGACATCGAGCAAGAGCGTGAGGCTGATGCGTTTGCCTCGCATTTTCTGATGCCAGACCCTGTTTTTAGGCGGGAGTGGGACGACACCGCTGGGCTGCCGCTGTTTGACAGGGTGCTTAAGGTGAAACGGGTGTTCAGGGTGAGTTGGCGCACCGTGTTGTACCGCGTGGCAGAAAGTCTGCCAGACCCAAACCAGCGCAAACGCTTGTGGATTCAGTTTTCAAATGCCTATCAGCAACGAAACCGAAAGGTGCTTCTGAAAATGGACGAGCCTGATGGCATTGACGCCGGAGCCTACCGCGCGTTGTCCGACCTGCACAAGGCCGGCCCAGAGCCTGCCGGTATGGATCGCCATGACTTCCAGGGCGACCGCCTGTGGCGCTTGGTGCGCCAGGCCATCACGGAAGGTCAAATTACTTTGGCGCGTGGTGCCGAGATTCTGGGTATCAAGCTGGGTGACATGCGGGAACTTGCCGAATCGTGGGCAAGGTGAAGATGACATCGGCATTGTTCATTGCAGATGCCAATGTTCTGATTGACTATGCCAGAGCCAGCCCAGAAATATTGGGCCTCGTGGTGAAGCATGTTGGCCCCGTGTTTGTAGCGGCGGCTATTCTTGACGAAGTGGAGCAACTTGATGAGCAGATGTGCCTGCAGCATGGGTTGGCTGTTGTCGAGGGCAGTCTGACGCAGCTTGTAGAAGCATCACAACGCGGTGGACCACTGTCGTTTGAAGACAAACTATGCCTGGTGCTGGCACGGGACAATGGGTGGGCATGTCTGTCTAACGACGGGCCACTGCGGGATGCCTGCAAGGCACAAAATGTAGAAGTGGTGTGGGGTTTGGAAATTATGCTGCAGTTGGTTGAAACGGGTTGCGTCAGCAAAGAAAAGGCAATAGAGGCAGCAGAGGCGATTCACACCATCAACCCGATGTACATCACGAACAGAGTCGTGGCGGCGTTTCGTCAGAAAATAAAAATCGCGGCTGATCAATGAACGCCCTGACATGGCGCTACGGTGCCGGCTTTACAACTACTAATGAAGCCAAAGGACCATAAGAAGGGGCTCAGGTAAAAGTATGAATCGTCAATTACGTGATTTACGCATGGCCGTAGTCATGGACGACTTCAGCTTTGCGGGCTTCGCTCCCGACTGCCACTCCCTTGCATTAACGGCAAACAATTGGCTTCACCAGGTGATGCACTTCTGGCCACAGCTGCTCTTGGTGGAATCCGCGTGGTGGGGTGCAGAGAAGAGTTGGCACCGTATGGTGAGCGAGGCCGAGCCAGAGCTGCGCGCTAGTTGCGTGGTGCAAACAGCATCACATACCCACGGTGTTTTGGAACAAGGAAGACCCGGTTCACTTTGAACGTTTCCTCATCACCGCAAGTTTGTTTGATGTGGTTTTTACGTCCGATATGGCCTGTATTGCGCATTACAAACGGGCTCTGGGTCACAACAATGTGCATGTGCTGCCGTTTGCATGCCAGCCTGCGGTGCATCACCCCCTGGAGCAAACCCAACGCTTACCTATGGCAAGCTTTGCCGGGTCTTATTACCTGCGGTACCCGCACAGAACCCGTGACTTGCGCAGTGTGTTGGATGCGGTCAGGCAGCTGATGTCGGTTGACATTTTTGATCGGTATTTTCAGAGCGCTGATACCAATTACCGGTTTCCACCTGAGTACAACAGCATGGTGAAGGGTACTTTGCAGGTGGCTGAGATGCACCGGGCCTACAAGAGCTATGCCTTTGGCATCAACATGAACACGGTCAAGCAGTCTGCCAGCATGTTTGCGCGCCGGGTGTTTGAGTTGCTGGGCTCGGGCACGGTGGTGTTGAGCAACGAGTCTGTGGGCGTGCGTGGCTTTTTTGGTGATGTAGTGTTGTGCAGTGATTCAACCCCCGACTTGGTGCAGCGCCTGGCACCACTGGTGCATGACGAGGTGCAGCGTGCGCGACAAGCACTGGCGGGTGTGCGCGCCGTAATGCAGCAGCACACTTATGCGCATCGCCTGGATGCCATTGCCCACCGGGTGCTAGGCAAGGTGGGCTTCTTGCAGCCCTTACCGCCCATTTTGATATTGGCCAATGCCGATACGCTGGAGCAGGTAGCAGCCTTGGTAAAGCACGCCTTGCACCAGAGCCACAAAGACTGGCGCATGGTGCTGGCTGTGCCTGCAGCCATTCACAGCCAGGCCGTGGCGTTTTCGCAAGATGCGCGGGTGAGCGTTTTACCTTGGGATGCGTTGCAGGGCTTAAGTCTGTTTACGGTGGCCCAGCGGCTGGCTTGGGATGACCCGAATTGTGAGCCTGCCCACTGGGTGAGTGGCTGGCTGGCGCAAGACTATTACGGCCCCAACTATTTGCTGGACATGGCGCTGGCCACGCGCTACACGCAGGCCAGTGTTTTAGGCAAGGCGGCGCAGTTTGTTTGGCGCGATGCTTCGGCGCATTTGCTGGACATGGCCCAAGCCTACCGACCAGCCCGTGCCTTGGCGGCACGTTGTGCCATGACCAAAGCCGATGTGGTGGCAAATGAGCCGGCGCAAGACTGGCTGCTGGCGCTAGCACAGCGCACTTATGACAACACCGATGCAGTGGCGTTAGATGTGTTCAGCTATTGCTGCGATGGCGCTGCGCACCCCTCTGTGGCAAGGGTGGTCGACGGCGCGCCAATGGACATGGGGCTGGACCTGGATGAACTGATGGCCCAGGCCGATGCCTTGGCAGCAGCCCCAGTTTTATCCAGCACGGTGCCAGCTTGGTCGGCAGCGCAACTGGCAGAAGCTTTTGGACCCTGGCCCGACAACGCCACCAAGGCGGCGCTGGATGATTTTGGCTGGCTTTTGGTGTCCGAGTTACCTGACGATCAAACCAAGGATGTGTGGTGCACACGCATTGTTTCAGCCGCCCAACTGCGTGCCATTGGGGTGTGGCGCTTTCATGTGGTGGCATCAGGCGGGCAGCCGTTGCAACTGCTGGTGCAGTGCATGGGGATTGATGTGGATGGGAGACCCCTGCTAAGCCAGGCTTTTGAGTGCAACCAGAACCAGCAGCTAACGCTCCCCTTTGGCAGCCGAAGCCTGCGCCTGGGCTGGCGCTTCACGTCAAGCGGCACAGCGCGGGTCAAAGAACTGGTGCTGGGGTGGCGAGTGTAGTGACTTTCCAGTTTGTTACGGTCTCGCCATCCGGGTGCCCGGCGTGACGAGGCAAAGAGCCGCGCCCGACGCCAAAGAGCGTGTGTATTCATTCCGCGCCCCCGGCCACAGCTGGGACCCCAAAGCTCAGCGCCCCGAGCTATGAAACCTGTACAACACCCGCATAGCGCCAGATGAGTCCATACGCGTGTTCCCCATCAGCAACTGGACCGAGGCCATCCCCATCGTGCCGCTGTACCTGGCAGCGCTGCGCCCGGTGGTGCAGCGCGGCACTTTCGCACCCTGGGCTGCTGGCCGCTCACAGCGGCCATAGAGTCAGACGCCACCACATTGGACCAAGTCATAGCCGAAACTCTGGGCGCCCGTGGCTCTGAACGCGAGGGGCGCTTGATAGATTCAGACGTGCCGGGGTCGATGGAGAAGAAGAAACAAGAGGGTTATTTTTAAACATGAAATGCGCCCTCCATCAATGGGATACTTCAAATTTTGCGCAAGGAGCAGACGATGCAAATCATTGTTGATGTACCCAACCACTATCTTGATGCCATGCATCGCACACCAGAGAGCTTTGCACAAGAGGCCAAGCTGGCCATGGCTGTCAAATTGTTTGAAATGAAATTGCTTTCCTCTGGCATGGCGGCAAACCTGGTGGGTTTGGATCGTGTTGCGTTTTTGTCCGAGCTACAGCGTTTTGGTGTACCGATGATTGATATGGATGATGATGAGCTGGCCTCAGACATAACCCATGCATGATCGCGAAGCGGCTTTGGTGAGCAACACAACGCCTTTGCTGGCGTTAACGGCGGCCTTGGGCAATCTTGATGTCTTGAAATTTCTGTACCAACGCGTTGTTGTTCCAATTGAGGTTGCTGATGAAGTAAGAGCGGGTGGATCGCACCATTTTGGTGTTGACGTGTTTGTTGCAGCTTCTTGGCTGGATGTTCAAACCAAGCCAGTGGTGCTGCAAGCCTTTTTAAAGAATTCTTTAGACCAAGGCGAAGCATCTGTCATTCAAACGGCCATGAACCTGGGGCTACCACTGGTCTGTATTGATGAAACTGTTGGCAGACGGGTAGCCAGGTTGTGTGGGTTGAATTTGACCGGTTCGCTAGGCTTGCTTCTCAAGGCTCAATCTTTGGGGTATGAGCTGTCAATCCCTGTGGCGATAAAGCGAATGCGTGAGCACGGGATTTGGCTAAGTGACCGATTGGTTGCATTTGCGATGTCGCGTGGGCATTGAAAATCAAAAAAAGAAAGGCTCCTCTCAATGGATACCCTGCGTTTTATTACCTGTGGCACCGTGTGTTACGCCCCACGTAAATTAAGATTCCCGAACCCACGCTCCGACAGCTTGTTGACCCACTGCCCATTGGGAAGTGCAAACTCAGCATGGTAAGTGGGACAGTGCGGGGCAGCATTGAAGCGTCGCGCACAAAAAGCAACGCCGCCAGGCATGACGCTGGCGGCGTTGCTGAGTTGGGTGGGCGTTGTGCTAAAGCGGCCAATCCATTCTTACATCGAGAGTGTCGTCCCTTGAGTCCTCCCATAGCGCCTCGTAAAAGCGATCAATCTGCGCGCCGTAACTCGCCTCAAAGCGATCAAGCAACTGGTGAATGAAATCATGCAACTCAATGACAGCCTCATCACTGAGCCTGGGCAGCGTCACGCGGGCACGCTCATCATGTCCATCGTCATGACCGGTGTCGGGATAGGTCTTGTTCATTGCAACTCCCCAACGGCCTGGACAAGAAGTTCATCGGGCAAATGATTGAGCCCCTTGGGCACGGCTAAGCGCATGGCGGTGCACACAATCCGCCCGGCCTGCCTGGGCAACCCCTTGCTGGCCTGGCGCAAAATCTCCAGCCCCGAATCCGACATCAACGTATGTTGGCAGCCCGCGCGTCTGAGGGCATGATCGATCAACAGCGCAAAGCGCTCGCGCTCCAGTACCGCCTTGAGTTGCAAGCGCACCTGAATACGGCTAGCCAATGCCGCATAAGGAGCGCGCTCCAGGGTCTGTGACAACTGCGAATGCCCAATGAGCCACACCGTCATCAAATCACGCGAATCAAAGGCAAAGTTCAAAAACGACGGGAAGTCCCGAAAGAACTCGACTGGCAAGTTCTGCGCCTCATCAATGATCCAAATCGGTGTGAGCTGCTTGGAGTCGACCATCTCGTGCACGCGCTGCTTGATATCGCGCCACAACTGGGCACGCCGGTAACTGGGCTCAACACCCAAGGCGCGCGCCAGCCCACGGTAAATATCAAAGCGACCAAAGTCAGTCTCAGCCTGGTACAGCACCTGATAGCGATGCGGGTTTAAACCCGCTGTCAAACTACGCAGCGCAGCAGTCTTGCCCACGCCGGGCTCACCCGTGAGCAAACCAACACCGGGGGACTGCAGCAACCAATTGAAACGCTCCTTCAAATGTGCCAGCGAGCCGTCATCCCAAAGCTCAAGCGCATCTTTACCCAGCGGGGCGTGACGCAAACCAAAATGTTGCAAATACATGATTCAGGCTCCTTGTGCGCTGTAACTGTCTTGGTCGGTGGTGTTGGTTTGGCTGTTGGCGGTACTGCTGTTTAATCCGCCCTGAGCCATGTCCGCCTGGGCACTGCCGTAATAGCGCTCTTTGGCCAACTCGACTAAATTGGGCCCCGTGCGTGGCCCCTTGCCGGGGCTGATGTTCACTACATCGGACTCCTGCGGGGGCTCAGGCTTGCGCCGCTTGCGCTGCACATTGGCCAGCACATCCAGGGCCGTGGCCTGCCCCAGTGACACCCCGGCCTCGTCCTGCAGCTCCACCACCCGTTGGGCATGGGGGTCCACCACCAGGCGCACCGTCTTACCCGAGAGCTCATAGGGCACCTCAAAGCGTTTGGCCAGATACGACACCGTGCCGTCCTTTCTGACAAAGCGGCTGATGCGGTGATAAAACAGCGCGTCGAGCTGAGTGGCCTTGGTGCCTAGACTGCGGATGCGGGGTAAATCACGCTGATAGCGTTGCAGGGGAGTCAGGCCATCCAAACTGCTATGGATCGTTTGGTGATACACCTGTTCAGTCCAGGCCCACAGCCGTGCATTGAGGTCCTCCAGACTGGTGATCAGGCGCTCGTCGAGTTCACTGAGGAATTGGTCCCGAAAGGTGCGATGCCAGCGCTCTAATTTGCCTTTGCCTTCCGGCGCATAAGGGCGACAAAAGATCAGGTGAATGCCCAAGCGGGCACATACGCCTTGCAAGCTTGTCGCCCGATAAGCGGCGCCATTGTCAACAATGAATTTGATCGGCACGCCCCGACGCAACAAAGCCTGCTTGAGTACGCCTTCAATGTCCAGGGCCGTCTCGCCCAGACAAAACGCACTGTGCGCTACCAGGCGCGAGGCATCGTCGAGCAAAGACACCAAGTAGGTCTTGCGCAGTTGACCCTTGATGGGCACATGCGGGCCATGCATCACGTCGCCATACCAAATGGTGCCGGCAAACTCCGCGCCGAAGCTGCGCCTCTCTTCTGGCAGGCTTGAGGAGCCCGTGAGTTGGGACAAGCCGTTATGTTGCAGCAGGCGGTGAACGCTGGAGCGCGAGAGCGTTTTGTGGGCGACCAAGCCATCCGCTTCAAGCAAGCGTTTGATTTGGCGCACCGAGCGCCGTGGGTTGTCGCGCTTGGCAGCTAGTACCGCCGCTTGCAAGGCTGGGGCAATCTTGGACTGGCCCCGGTCCATGCGCACTTTGGGCTCCAGACCGGCAATGCCCTCTTTGCGCCAGGTGTAGTACCAGTTAGGCGGTGCACCGCCTAACTGGTATTCAGTGGAGTTAAATATTCCGCGGAGTTGGCCAGCGAATACCAAGGACTATGTGGTCCGCAGCCATGTTCCAGTCCGCCTAATAATACCCACACCTATCCGTTCTTGAGGAGGTCTATGAGCTTGTCGGACGGGCAAAACTTCCCTTTACGAAGTGTTGGCGGAGTGGTCGCATTCATGGCCTCGAGCAGTGTCGTTGTATCGGCTCGCAGGTACATCTCCGTAGTTTGAGTGCTGGCGTGACCAAGCCATAGTGCCACCTTGCGTATGTCTCCAGTCGATTGCAATATCAACATCGCGCACGAGTGCCTCAAGACGTGTGGTGCGACTCGCTTGTTCGCCAGAGACGAGACTGTCAGGCGAGCTACCGACACATACTTGTCCAAAATGTATTCGAACCCCGATCGAGTCATAGCCGCACCGCGTGCGTTGAGGAAAACCTCTGTTGCTTGGCCCTTTGGTCGGATTGCCAGCCATGCACGTAACGTCGTGGCGGTTTCGCGCCACAATGGCAATGCGCGCTCGCGTCGTCCTTTACCCAGCACATGCAGGCACAGTCGAGGGTCAAAACTCAGGTTGTCCAATTGCAGGCCGACCAACTCCGATACCCGTAGACCGGCTGAATAAGTGACGTACAACATCGCACGATCGCGAATGCCGTCAGGCGTTGTCGGGTCAGGCGCGTCTAGCAGCGCTTGCATCTCCTCGGAGTTGAGATAATCGATCAGGCGTGTATCGCTGCGTTTCATTGGAATCGCTCGAATGCGCTGGATTTGCTCTAATGCTGCTGGCTCTCGGTACTCGATGAAACGCACAAAAGTGCGGATTGCGGCGAGACGTAAGTTGCGCGTGGCAGGACCGTTGTGACGCTCCGTTTCCAAGTGTCGCAAGAAGTCGAGCACCAGTTGAGAATCGAGTTGTTCCAGCGTCAATGCCGATGGTCTGACCTTCAGCCGCTGTGCTGCGAACTCGAAGAACAATCGAAGCGCTAATGCGTAGGTCTCGCAGGTACGCTCACTGGCCCGGCGCTCGATGGGCAAACGTTCACGTAAGAAGACACTGACATGGGTGGCAAGCGAGGTCATGGCCTATCTCCTTGTCGGAAGAACTCGCATCGATCGGCGATGAAGGACAGCAGTTGGGGAGTGGTGTGGAGATAGATGAATGTGCTCGCCAGCTTGGCATGACCCAAGTAGGTCGACACGGCGACCAGATGCTGACTCACGAAATCGTAGCCTGGCGGGCAAGATTCCAGGGCTCTCACTGCCCAGGTGTGTCTAAGGTCATGCAGACGTGGACCGCGCTTGCCGGGACCTTGATGCAGTCCCATTTCCCTCACTGCAGACAGAAAGGTCGCTACGACGGTCGGGTAGCTCAAGGCACGACCGCGCAACGAGATGAACACGTGATCGTCGCCACCGCCGAAGCTTCGACGTCGTTCAAGGTAGCGCTCCAGCGCTGCGTTGGCACT
This sequence comes from Rhodoferax sp., assembly GCA_021738345.1. Lineage (GTDB taxonomy): Bacteria > Pseudomonadota > Gammaproteobacteria > Burkholderiales > Burkholderiaceae_C > Allorhodoferax. Next base: position 10,033 of record JAIPCE010000090.1, read on the forward strand.
TGGATGCAATGGCACGACGCGGTTCTTGTGGAACTTGGTCTCGTTAATAACCAAACCGTCCGAGGTGACGTCCTCAAAACGCAGCGATAGTGCCTCCGAGATTCGCAGGCCCGACACCGCAAGCAAAGCAATCAGGGTGGAGTAGGTCCACGGTCGCAACGATCCAATCGGCGTCAAGCGCGCCATGTGCTCAAACAGTTGACCAATTTGCTCCGACGTGTAAATGAAGGGCCGATACGGTGGGCGTTGACTCGGAAATATGCCCGACGCCGGGACCTCATGCCGGCTGTCTTCAACATGCGCATGTCGCGCGAAAATCGTCACCGTCTCAAGGCGGCGGCCTCGTTGGCCAAGGGAGGGGGCCAAAGCCGCCCATTGGAGTGCCGTTTGGATACATACATGGGTTTCTCCGCGCTCGTTGGCAAAGCGAGCGTAGTTGCGAAGTAGCGATTCGGCCACTTCTAGTTGGAACCCAGCTGTGCGTCGAATCGCCAAATAGGCATCGATGGCCGGCGTCAGCATGGCGACACCTCTGGCCAAGGCTGTGCTAACTGGCGTAGTCGATTGATATCGACCTTCGCATAGTGGGCAGTGGTCTCAATCGAGCGGTGGCGCAACAACACGCCGATGCTGTCTAGCGACGCGCCCTGGGCCAGGAGTGCTGTGGCTGCTGAATGCCTCAATACGTGTGTACCGTAAGCGGGGGCGCTGACCTGCGCGCGCAGGATTGCCCGCTTGACAATATCCGAGACGGCTGTTGTACTCATGAAGGCACCTATAGGAGTCGTCAAAGTTAAGAACACGCGATCCGACTTAATCGCCGGGCGTGCATAGTCCAAGTAGTGCAAGACTGCGTCGCCTACCTCCTGTGCGAGTGGCAGCAGAGCTTTGCGGCGTGATTTGCCGAGGACTGCGACGGTGCTCTGAGCCCAGTCGATATCGCTCAATTGCAGTGCGACGATGTCACCACCACGCAAGCCCAGACGCGAAAGCAGAAGAATGATCGCGCGGTCACGGGCGCCGGCAACCGTTGTCGGGTCACAAGCCGCGATGACGCGCTCGACATCAGTTGCCGAGATGTAGCGCGGCAATGCCGAAAGGCGCCAATTGGCAACGGTAGGGATTGCCGCATCCAATCCAATCGGACACTCACCATTAGCAATAAGATAGCGTAAAAACGTGCGCAGCACTGTCATTACCAGCTTGGCTTTGCTTATCCCGTGCTTGTTGGCACGATCAAAAGCAAACGTGCGCAGAGCGCTAACCCCGTACTGCTGTGGGTTGTCGCCGAGCGATTGAATCGCATCGACGACGATACGCCCGTAGGTTGAGAGAGTCGCCTTCGTTGCGCCGCGGTGGTCTCTCATCCACTCAAAAAACCCCACGAATAGCCGCGAATCCTCCCCGGGAGCAACTCGATTTGGAGACGCAATTACAGCGGTCTTTTGAAGATACCGAAGAAAACGTGTTGCACCGCGTGTCTCAAGCGCGCTTGCGTGCCGACCTCCCTTACAGCAACAGATTTGCAAGTGCTGCCTGAACTCCTCAATGCTCGCATCACTGAACTCGATTAACGACCGTTGGCGCTCCTGCTGCCAGTTGCACAAGTGGATGACCGCGCGTACATGGCCTTCAATCGTGGTCTTCTTAAAGCCAGCCTCGCTCAACGCAGCAGTGAAACCGTCGATGTAAGGAACAGCAAGTGCACATTGAGGCGAATGCAACGTGCCATGCTTGGGGAAATAGTTCGTGGACATGATGTACTCCTTTGACGTGTCTGGATTCGACACGTAGGGGAAGTACACCCATTTTTATGCGTTGTCGAGCCCGAGCTGGACGACGCTATCTTGTTGATTCCAGGGCGAAAACATCTATGCGTTCACGTCCAACTCCGCGGAATATTTAACTCCACTGAATACCAGGCTTGAATGGTCTTCTCGGCGAGCATGCGACGCTGTGAGTGGGGAATGGCGTATTCGCACTGGGCTAACTGGCGTATGGTTGTTTGCAGCTCACCACGGTGCAGTCGCTCGCGGCTGACCAGTGCTCCCAGCACGGACAGGCGAAACAGGGCCAAAGGATGGATTTCTTTCATGTCAAACACCTCAGAGTTAAAGAGGTGCCAATGAAACCGCGAAATCGGCTCCGTCGAAAGTGGCTAAAGTGTGTGGGGGCCCCGCCCGGGCGGGGCCATGCTTGTCGCTACGCGCCAAAGAGGCAGCGCATCACGGGACGTCGGTGTGGCAGTCACACCAGGCCATGGCGCGCATCAGCGTCATGTTTTGCATGACATCTCGCCACAATGAGGTTTGGTCAGGGTGTCGACCTAATTCGAGGAAGCGGCTGCGCAGCCAGAAGGTGAACTCTTCACCGCGCGTGTTTAGCCAGGTGCGCCAACGCCGCACGGTAGAGCATGCGCGGCAACTGCACTGGCTGCAGTGGCGCACCGAGTCGCCCGAGAGCAGCATCAGCAAAACCAACGCCTGCATAACCCAGTCAAACCAGCGCCGTGGGGCAATGCACGCTGGTAGGCGCGAGCAGGTGTGTTTGCAGGCTCGGCACAGGTAACGCAGGATCGCAACCGGATTGAGAGACCCGGCTGACTGGCCCGTGCTGCGATCAGCTTTGCGGTAGTAACAGCCGTGGCGCCACATGCCAGAGATGCCGCAGTGCGGGCAGCACAGTGGTCGGTATATCTCGCTGTTTGTGGCTAGCGCACTGAGGTGTTGCTCAAGCGTGGTCACGCTCGCTAGAATTCGGTTCATGGGCTGGTCCTTTTGGCATGGTGGTTGTCTAGTTAACTTCCCACGATATCAAAGGTGTACCAGCCTATTCTTTTGCTCTAGCGTCCCGGGCTGCATCAGTGAATGTTTTACCAAATGCTCTCAAAGATACTGGGGCAATTGGGGGGTATTTGACCTAGGGTTACGACGGACGTAACAGTGTGGACGACGGCAAGAGCACACTGATTGGCCGCCTGCTCTATGAGAGCAAAGCCATTTTTGACGACCAGTTGGCCGCCTTGATTAAAGATTCGGCGCAATACGGCACCCAGGGCAGCCAGATGGATTTGGCCTTGCTGGTGGACGGCCTGCAAGCCGAGCGCGAGCAGGGCATCACCATTGATGTGGCCTACCGGTTTTTTACCACCGAGGAGCGCCGCTTTGTGGTGGCCGACACCCCTGGCCATGAGCAATACACACGCAATATGGCCACCGGGGCATCCACCGCCAGCCTGGCTGTCATTTTGATTGACGCGCGCAAGGGCGTGCTGGTGCAAACCCGCCGCCACAGCCGCATCGTGGCCATGATGGGCATACAGCATGTGGTGCTGGCAATTAACAAGATGGACCTGGTGGGGTTTGATGAAGGCGCGTTTGAGGCCATCGTAGCCGACTACCGCTCTTTTGCCGCTGACCTGGGCTTTGCCAGTTTGCAGGTCATACCGTTGTCTGGCTTGACGGGTGACAACGTGTTGGCCCCCAGCCCCAACATGCCCTGGTACAGCGGCCCCACGCTGATGCAGTACCTCAACACCGTAGACACCCGCAGCACCCAGCCGCAGGGGGCATTTCGCATGCCGGTGCAGTGGGTCAACCGGCCCAATCTGGACTTTAGAGGCTTTTGTGGTCGCATTGTTGCCGGCACCCTGCACCCCGGTGATGCGGTCCGGGTGCTGCCGTCTGGCGTGCAAACGCACGTTAAAGCGGTGTGGCTGGGCTTTAACGAGGTAGCCGCCGCCGACGCGGGTGATGCCGTCACCATCACGCTGACCGACGAGGTGGACGCCAGCCGGGGCGATGTGCTGGTGGCAGCCGATGCCCCGCCCGAAGTGGCCGACCAGTTTGAAGCCCGGCTACTGTGGATGAGCGAACACGCCCTGGTGCCGGGGGCGCCAATACCTCATGAAGCTGGCCTGCAAGGAGGTCACCGCCACCATTACTGCCATTTAGGGGTGCGGAAATAGCTGGTGTACCGTTTTATGGTGGTGCTGGCGGGATGCAGTGCGAGGCGCCCTGAGTGCAATGTGGCTTGCCACATAAACGAAGGGTAACGACGCAATGCGCCCGTCAGTGCCGCCAGAAACGGTACATTGGCTGTTTCTGCATCCCTCAGTACCGCCAGGATGTGAACAGCGGTGCCCACCTGGCGGCAAAGCAGTTGGGGCTTAATGAGATTGCAGTGGTCAACTTGTCCACCAGCGCCCCGCTGGTGTTTGAGCCTTATGCGGTTAACCAGACCTTGGGCGGCTTCATTCTGATCGAGAAGCTGAGCTTTGAGACCGTTGGCGCCGGCATGATCGACTTTGCCCTGCGCCGGGCCAACAACATCCACTGGCAAGCGCTAGAGCTCAACAAGGCCACGCGCGCCATTCAAAAGCAACAAACCCCGCGCTGCATCTGGTTCACCGGCCTGTCGGGCTCCGGCAAGTCGACCATTGCCAATGTGCTCGACAAACGCTTGTTTGCCCAGGGCAAGCACACCTATTTGTTAGACGGCGACAACGTGCGCCACGGCCTGAACCGCGATTTGGGATTTACCGAGGCCGACCGGGTAGAAAACATCCGCCGCGTGGCCGAAGTGGCCCGGCTGATGGTAGACGCCGGGCTGGTTGTGTTGGTGAGCTTTATCTCCCCCCTTTGCCGCAGAGCGTGCCATGGCCCGCAGCCTGTTTGAGCCGGGGGAGTTTGTTGAGGTGTTTGTGGACGTGCCTTTTGATGAGTGTGCAAGGCGCGACGTAAAAGGCCTGTACGCCAAGGCTTTGCGTGGCGAGCTCAAGAACTTTACTGGGTTGGACAGCCCGTATGAGGCACCTGTTAACCCAGAAGTGCGTTTGCTGGCAGCGCAAAAAACCTCCGAAGTGTGTGTAGATGAGCTGCTGCAGGCGCTGCGGTGAACCATTTCCTCACAATGAATTTCAATCAGGCGCAACTACAAACCCTGTGCACCATTGCGCAGGCAGCAGGCCGTGAAATCATGGCCGTGTACGACCAAGGCGGTGCTGTCTGGCAAAAGGATGACGCCAGCCCGCTCACCGAGGCAGACCTGCGGGCCGATGCGGTTATCCGCCAAGGACTGGAGGCGGCGTTCCCCAGTGTGTTTATCTTGTCGGAAGAGTCGCGCAGCGCAGGTGACGCGCCAGCAGATACGTTCTTTTTGGTGGACCCGCTGGACGGCACCAAGGAGTTTTTAAAACGCAACGGCGAATTCACCGTGAACATTGCGCTGGTGCAGCAGGGTGTGCCAACCGCAGGCGTGGTGTTTGCACCCGCTTTGGGGGAGCTGTTTTACGCAGCCGTTGGGCTGGGTGCATGGATGCAAACGGCAGGTGGCGCACCACAAGCGCTGCAAGTAGCACCATGGCAGCCCACACAGCCGCTGCGGGTGATTGGCAGCCGCTCCCACGGTGGCGACAAGCTGGCCGCGTGGCTTGCCACGTTAAATTGCCAGCACAGCTTTGTGGCCGCCGGTAGTTCGCTCAAGTTTTGCCGCATCGCCCAAGGCCAGGCCGACATCTACCCCCGCTTTGGCCCCACCAGCCAGTGGGACACGGCTGCCGCGCACTGTGTGTTGGTGGTGGCGGGTGGTGCGGTGCTTGACTTGGCTGGAAACCCTTTGCAATACGGTTTGCAGCGACAGATTTTGAATCCGGAGTTTGTGGCGGTGGGGGACCAGACCACATTGCCGCCTGGCTTCACTCCAAGAGAAGCGCGGCTACCTATGTCCTCTGGATACCCATAAATTACAAAAGCACTGTCATGCACTACACCGTTACGTTCACCATCCTGCCCGAGTAAACCATTGAAACTGTTAAGACCGGTTGCATCAAAAAAGCTCTCAATTGCTAAGAATTCTCTTTTAAGATAAAATTTGTCAATGGTTGTACCCATTCCCCACACCTTGCTGTATTACACCGAAGGCGGTGTTGATCTGTTTGGACAGTGGCTTGATTCGCTGACTGACCTGATCGCCCAGGCGGCCATTGCAGCGCGGTTGATGCGGCTTGAGCTGGGTTTGTTTGGCGACTGCAAGAGTCTGGAGGGGGCTTGTTTGAGTTGCGCATCGACCACGGCCAAGGCTGGCGCGTGTTTTACGGCATCGAATCCGGGCGAGTGGTGTTGTTGCTGGCGGGCAGCGACAAATCTGGTCAAAAAAGCGCCATCAAAACGGCGCGCAAACGCCTGAAAAATTGGCAGCAGAGGAACCTTCAATGACCAAGCACACAGATTGGCTTAACAACAGGCTCAAAGACGACAACTTTGCCGCGCAGTACCTGACGCAGGCAGCGCAAGACCTGGAGCCTGCAGTGTTTATTGCGGCACTGCGCCACGTGGTTGACGCACGCGGTGGTTTGGCCAAGGTGGCCGATGTGGGCAACCTGTCAAAGGCCAGCCTTTACAACGGATGTTCCCCCTGGCCAATCGAGCATATTTGTCTCAACTAATTGATTTAATTCACTTTCTTTGAGAGGTTAGTTTTCTTTTAGTGGAGATTTTTACGTCCTTGATCGGTGGTTGTGGCAGCTTAATCCCGGCATG
>JAIPCE010000091.1 GCA_021738345.1 Rhodoferax sp.
GCTTGGCTTGACCTTCCCCGTTGCCGCTCCCGCTCCCACACCTTGTAGGCAGTAAGCTTTTTCTGCTAAAACCAGAATAACTCTTTAAATTCAATGGGTTATGGCACTATCTCGCCTTGGGTCCGCTGGAAGATCCGCCGGACGAACCCAAAAGGGTAGGCCATTCAGACTGGAGGAAGGCGAAATTGCTCACGGGGTCAGGCTTGCAAGGGGTTCAAGATGGTGAGTTGCCCTCGCAGCCCCCTACCATGCTGCATGCCTTCGCTATACAAAGTGGTGCACCCAGCATCCAAGGCTGAGGCCACGATCAAGCTATCCCAGTAGCTAAAACCGCCGTCTTGTCGCAATTGGGAGGCTAAAACGTGTTGCACCACATTCGAGTGAATGACTTCACAGGTTGACAACCAATCCGTTACCAGCAGTTGCAACTCTGGCTTTGTTCGCCCCGATTTTTTGACCAGGTTAAAGCAGGTTTCACGAACAACTTGCGAGCTAATCACCGGACCATCAAGCTCCAAAACAAAGGTCGCAGCGCGTTGACGTCTTGTGTCGAGCGGATTTTGAACAAATGCATAGAGCCAAATGTTGCTATCCACAAACACATTAGCGGGCATTGGCTTCGTCCCTCGTAAACGGTTTGAAATTGGGGATCACCACAGGGTTGTTAATCCAATGCGCAAGCGATGTTTGAGCTAGCGTGGGTGCTGGTTTTTGCACTGCCTGATTGCGCTGCACCAAAAACTCCACAAAGTCGAACACCTCTGCCTGCTTGTCTTCGGGCAAGACCTGTAAGCGACTAATCAAATCAGCGTAACCCATGAGAACCTCCTGATGAAATGGCGTGGACATTAGGCATTGTCAAATTTTTTTCGCGCCTAAACCGGGTGCGTTTGCGCAAGCACTTGGTCACGAAACTTGGCCGGTAAGGCATTGGGGGTCAGCACGTCCACAGCCACGGGAAGCAACTGCGAGAGTTCCAACTGAATTTTGGCAATGTCCATCATCGTGGTCTCGTTGGTGGGTTCCACCAGCGGGTCGAGGTCGCTGTCATCAGTGTCGTCACCAGACAGCACAGACCCAAACACCCGCAGATTGGTCACCAGGTGGCTCAAGGCAATCGCGCGAATGGCTTCACGGTGGGTTTGCAAGGCAAGCGAGGGGCGCATTCAGGCATTCCCCTCAGCAGCGACAGGCTTCTGACGTTGCCTGTACCAGCGTTGGACCCGAATTTGGTCGCGCACCAGCCGATAGTCAAAACTGTGGCCGGTTTTGGGTACGGCGTAGGTTCGCACACCCGCCGTTGGTGCCTGCACACCCATTTCGGGTGAGTCGCATAGAAGTTTGAGCGATTTTTCCATTCGCTGATGCACCAACTCGGCGCTCAGTGGGTCTTCTTTGGCGATGTAGGTTAGCGTGGCGATAAGTTGATTTCGCGCCCGAACTGACCAGACAACGGACAGGTTTATGAGGCAGCTTGTGTGTCACGCCTTGCTCGCTGCAATACATTCAGCGCATCGCGCATGACGTCTGCGTGCGACACCGTTGCACCCACAGCGAATTCGGCATCGGCCTGAGCGTTTTCTTTGATGCTGAGTTCTACCGCGTCAAAACCGTCACGCAGCACGAAGCGCAGCATGGCAGCAGGACTGCGCCCTGACGCCTGTGCCAGTCGGCTGATTCTGGTTTGAGCGACTTTTGGCAATTGAATTTCAGTGGTGGTCATGACAGTGCTCCGAAGCTTTGGGTATCCTAGCCGATTCCTGATGTGCAGGTAATCTGGTGCCTGGTCAAGGGACTTGTAAGGCTGTGTAGCCATTCAACCTAAAAACCGCAGTTGACTTGGCACAAAACCGAAAAAACCCAGTATTTTCAATGGGTTGCAATCAATTTATATGATTGCGGAGCAGTTGCAAATGGGTGATGTGCCACAAGTCAAAATTACCCTCAGTGACGCGCACTTACGAAGTTCCTAGTGCTTCAACTGCGGTTTTTAGGTTTATGGACCCTCTGCTGAGCTGCCTGCAGCTTCATGAGTAGCCTGGGCCGTCACAAGTGCTTTGATAGCACGGTAAATGGATGGTCGCGGATATTGCGATTCGAAGTGCTTGGCCAAGTTAGCCTACTTGATGCCGAATTTGTGAGTCCGCAAGAACTTCACTACGGCAATCCGCGCGCACCGGCAGCAGCGGATTTGCCGGAATGGTGTATCAGCATGAAGTGCGCTTTGCACTCGGTGCGAAACTGGCCAAAGCGGCGAATCATCAGTCCCATGTCCTGACCTAAGTTCTCATTTGCACCAGCACTCAGGCGGGCTAACGTGTCACCCACAATCAAACGCACTTTCTGCATACGCTGGCGCTCCATTCGTTGAAGGTGTCAAAGTCACCACCAGCGGCATGGAGCGTCATGCTTGTTTTCACCCAAGTAGCGCGGTCGCAATTTGGGTCAAGGCTTTGCAGCGCATCGCGGGCGCGGTCAAGTTCACCGTGCATGTTCACTTCCCTGCTCGCGCATTGCATTGAAGTGGCGGCCTGTTTCACTTTAGCTGACAGAGAATATCGGGTAATCTTGCGACCCCCGCCGATGCACTTCACTCGGATTGAAATAGGCCCCCAGCCCAGGTAGTCCAAAATCTTGACAGCGGCTGCCAAACGCCAACCCGTGCCATCTGCAAGCCAGTCCAACTGCGTCAGGTCACGCTCCAAGAGGTCGTTAAGGGCTTGTTCTGCGGCACTGCCGTGCGGAGGCAGAATCGGGAAGAATTCAGGTTCTGGAAAAAAGGAGAGCTGTTTACCATCAGAACAACATACCATCAAAAGGCAGAAGCATGGCACTGACTGACACCTTCGTGAAGAACGTAAAGCGCACAGGTTCATCTGCGGGCGACAAGCAAACTAATGGGAGTGCCATATTTTTGCTGGTGAACGCTGGTGGCAAGTACTGGCGCATGAATTACCGGATTGCCGGCAAACAAAGGCTTTTCTACTCCGCACTTTTCAGGTTGCCGTCTGCTCAAGTTTAGGCACTTGGGTTAGCTCCCCTAGCACGATGCCAGTTTCCCGACTGTATGGCCTTCACGGGCATGACGGAACATCGTGTATTTCACACTAACGGCAACAAACTTCTTACGCTCTCAAATTGGCGCTCCCGGCCGGTCAGTGGATCGACAAAGCGGATAGCCTGGGCCAGCAATTGCAGCGGGTGAGCATAGTCCGTGGTCCCCTCCGGGGTCAGATTCGGGTAGATGCGATCGCCGCTTATTGGTAGCCCCAGCGCGGCCATATGCACACGCAACTGGTGACGGTGGCCCGTGACAGGTTTGAGCTGGTAGCGCGCGATGCTGCATTGGACTTCAATGGGCGTAATGTGCGTGAGCGTGTTCGGAATGCCGGCCACCTCGATTTGCTGCATGAAGTGCGAACCGGCCTCAAGGCGCGTTTCCCGGCGGATTGGCCACTGCAATTCAGGATTCCATGGCGCGATGGCTTGGTAGGTCTTAATGACTTGGCGGTCACGAAACAGCGCATGGTAGGCGGCGCGGGTGGCGCGCTGCACTGAAAACAGCACCAAACCGGCGGTGTCGCGGTCAATGCGGTGAATCGGCACTAGGTCGTCGATGTCCAGGCTCTTTTTAAGCCGCACCAGCACGGTTTCGTGCACGTATTTTCCAGACGGTAACACGGGTAAAAAGTGTGGCTTGTCGACCACCAGCAGGTGCTCGTCCTGCCACAGAATCTGGGCTTCGAACGGAATAGGTGGCTCTGCAGGCAGGGAGCGAAAGTAATACACCCGCTGTCCTGGCTGGTAGGGGCTGGTGTGGTCCAGCGCAGTTCCCACTTCATCGATGACTGCACCAGTTGCTAATCGCTGCGCCCATTCAGACGCTGGCACATGCGCAAACCGCTCTAACAAAAATTCAGCCACCGTGAACCAACTGCCTGCGGGAAGCACCACACAACTCGCGCCCACCCCGTCGCGCATGGGCGGCGCGTTGGGACGGTACAGTCCCATCGCTATCGCCCGGCCTCTATCCGCTCAAATACCACGTCCCACACGCCGTGACCGAGCCGGATGCCGCGGTTCTCAAACTTGGTCAGTGGGCGGTAATGGGGCTTGGGCGCATAGCCTGCCAGCTCTGGGTGGGTACTCAAAGCGCGGTTGCGCAACAAGGGTTCGGCGCTGAGCACCTGCAGAATTTGCTCGGCGTAGGCCTGCCAGTCGGTGGCACAGTGCAGGTACCCGCCGGGTTTGAGGCGTGCGGCGAGCTTGGCAATCAGCGGCGGCTGGATCAAACGCCGCTTGTGGTGCTTGGTCTTGTGCCAGGGGTCGGGAAAGAAAATATGCACGCCGTCGAGGCTTTGCATCGGCAGCATGTGGTCTATCACCTCGACCGCGTCATGCGCACAGATGCGAATGTTCTCGATCTGGTGTTCGCCCATGCGCTTGAGCAAGGCACCAATTCCGGGTTCATGCACTTCACAGCACAAAAACCGGGTGTCACTGAGCAGCTTGGCGATATGCGCCGTGGCCTCACCCATGCCAAAGCCAATTTCCAGCACGATCGGGTGGGTTGCGACCGCTGTGCCAAACACGGTGCCGAAATCCAGTACCTGCTGCTGGTAAGGGACCAGAAACTTAGGCCCCAGAATCTCAAACGCCTTGGCTTGCCCCAGAGTGGTGCGCCCGGCGCGTTTGACAAAGCTCCTGATGGTGCGCATAAAGGGCTGAGCGGGAGCCTCGGCGGTGTCGGTTGCGTCAGAGTTAAGAATTTCTTGCATGGGTTTGGAAGTATTGGTTTGTCACGGAAGCGCTTGCCAAGGATTACGTCTTTGCGGTGTGTATTAAATTCCTCCGCAACAATTGTCACTCCTGCGCGAATGTTTTAGCCAAATCGAAGGCAAAGGGGAAGTCAACGTCATGCAGGCGAACAGCGGCCCACATGGTTCGAAGGCCTTGTGCAATGTGCCGATACAGGCGTGAGCTCTGAACCTTATGGATCAATCGATCGCCTCGCAGTTTGGCAATCAGCCGACTGGTGCCATGGATGCGACGCTTGGCATCAATGCGATCTTTTGGCTTGGTGTCAATTATCTTGCGCTGCAAATCCGCGTTGTGAAACGGGTGCGACTCAAAGTGATGTGGAATCTCATTCCCTCGCCCCAGCGGGGAGAGGGTTAGGGTGAGGGGTGGATGTTTTGCATTCTTGAGGGAAGTCTGGAACCTGTGCCAGCCCCTCACCCCAGCCCTCTCCCCGCTGGGGCGAGGGGGCAAAACCGAATCGCTACACCACTTTGAATCGCACCCAAGCGCCATTGGGACGGCGATTTTTTCGGTCAGGGCTTGGCAGTTTAGAACATAATGCCATACGAACTTCAGGGACCGAACATGCATACGATTCGTGCCGAGGAAACCGGCAACACGGTGGCGGCTGACACCATAGCGGGGCTGCAGCAACGCATACGGGAATTGGAAGACCAGATGGCTGAGCGTGATCGGTCAAGCCGTTCGCTGCAGCTTGTCGAAGCCAAGTACCAGAGCATACTGGAGGATTCTGGCAATCCGATCTTTGCGTTTTCGCCGCAGGGTGAGTACCTTTTTGTGAATCAGGCTTTTGCAGAGGGCGTGGGCAAGGCGCGTGAGGACCTGATTGGGCACACCATCTGGGACGTTTTTCCGCACCATGAAGCGCAGCATAGGTTTGATGCCGTCAAATGGGTGTTTGAGAATGCTCAGAGCAAAACCATAGAAGTCACCATCCCGCTCCCCGACAGCATCCGCGACTATGTCACCACCATCAAGCCGATACTTGGTGCCAATGGAGGGGTGGGTTCGGTGGTCTGCACGTCAGTCGATGTTACCGAACGTAACACGGTATTGCGGGCGCTGCGCGACAACGAGTTGCGCTGGGAATTCGCTCTCGAAGGAGCGGGGGATGGCGTCTGGGACTGGCATATCCAGACCGGAGCCGCGCACTACTCCAAGCGATGGAAGGAAATGCTGGGCTATGCCGATCACGAAATCGGCAGTGGGGCCGATGAATGGGTCAATCGCTTGCACCCCGATGACACCCCCATGGTCATGGGCGCTTTGCAGGACCATGTGGCGGGTAAAAACCCCGACATCCGCATCGAGTACCGTATGCGGTGCAAGGATGGCACTTGGATGTGGGTACTGGCCCGTGGCATGGTGTTCAAGCGCGATGCCGCCGGTGCGCCAGTGCGGGTCGTGGGCACCAATACGGACATTACTGAACGTAAACACGCGGAGCAGCGCGACCAACACCACAAGCTGGTGCTACAAATGTTGACCAGTCGGGCGCCGTTGCTGAAGGTTCTTGACACCATCGCGCGCGACTTCGAAAGCCTCTACCCTGGCATGTGGTGCAGTATCTCGCTACTGGATGACTCCGGAAAAGTCTTGCGCCATGCGGCAGCACCGAGTTTGCCAAACGACTACCAACACGCGATGGATGGCCATGCCTGCAGGGCGGAGGGGACGTATGGTGAACGGGCCGTATTGGGTGGTAGCCGGGCAGTGGTCGGTGACATCGCCGGCCACCCCGATTGGGAGGTTTTTCGGGATCTTGCACGGGGTGCGGGCCTGAGTGCCTGCTGGTCGGAGCCGATTGTTTCCGAGACCAACCAGATATTGGGAAGTTTTTCGGTGTACCACGCAATGCCGATCGAACCCACGACCGCAAATTTGCAGTGGATGGAGCACCTGGCCCGATTAACTGCCCTGGCGATCGACAAGAGCCGCGCGCACGCGCGACTGCAACTGGCGGCCAGTGTCTTTACCCACGCCCGAGAGGGCATCATGATCACCCGGGCCGATGGCACGATCATCGAAGTCAACGAATCTTTTTCGCGCATCACGGGTTTTGGCAGGGAAGAAGCGCTCGGCGCGAATCCACGTATTTTGAAATCGGGACGGCAGCCGCTGGAATACTACGCTGCGATGTGGCTTGCGCTAAAAGAGCAGGGGCATTGGTACGGTGAGGTCTGGAACCGGCGCAAAAATGGCGAGGTTTATGCGTCGCTCATCAACGTCAGCTCAGTTTATGACGAGTCCGACCAAATGCTCTACTACGTGGCATTGTTTGCCGACATCACGCCGATCAAGGAGCACGAGCGCAAGCTGGAGCATTTTGCGCATTACGATCCACTCACCGGACTTCCAAACAGGGTTCTTCTGGCGGACCGTTTGCATCAGGCGCTGGCACAGTCGCAACGGCGCAATTTATCCTTGGCGCTGGTGTATCTTGATCTGGACGGTTTCAAGGCCGTGAACGATCACCACGGCCACGATCAGGGCGACGAACTGTTGGTGACCCTGGCCCGGCGCATGCGAGATGCGTTACGAGAAGGCGACACGCTGGCGCGCATTGGCGGCGACGAGTTTGTGGCAGTATTGGTTGATCTCGAGGATGTGCAAGACTGCAAACCGGTGCTGGACCGGATACAGGTGGCGGCCGCCCAGGCGGTGGAGTCTACCAGTGGTGCGATGAGGGTCTCTGTCAGTATGGGGGTGGCACTGTACCCGCAGCACGGCAACGACATCGATTTGCTCAAGCGTTGCGCCGATCAGGCCATGTACGTGGCAAAACAGGAGGGGAAAAACTGCTATCGTATGTTCGCCCCTTTGACCGGCGATGTGGCCGGCTGATACCCCCCAACCCAGGAGACTGTGATGACAACGATTGAATGGTGCGTGTTGATTGCCTGCCTGCTGCCGCCTTTGACGGCACTGCTACCCAAGTTAAGCTCGCTCAAATTGTCATTCAAGGAGGGCAAATACGACAACAACAATCCACGCGACTGGGCGGCCAAGCTCGGCGGTTGGCAACAACGGGCGATTGCCGCCCATCTGAATGGCTTTGAGGCCTTGCCTTTGTTCATTGCCTCGGTGATTTTTGCCCAGATAGGGCAGGGCGATCCGGCACGTATCAGCACTTTGGCGATTGCCTTCGTCGTCTTGCGTGTGGTGTACATCGCAATGTACCTGCTGAATTTTGGCGCGCTCAGAACGTTGGTCTGGACCGCAGCGGTGGCGACCAATGTTGCCTTGCTAATGCTTTAACCCTGCGTTGGGGCCACCCACAGCGGCATGCTGGCACTCCCTCCATGAGTCCGCATTGCAGTTCCTGGTTTTTTCGAGCCTGGGTTGCCCTAATCTTCGGGGCTTACAATCCGGGCGCGGCCTGAGCAATCGAGCCGTTACACGCTAGGGGTGCTGGTGGTCGCAAGACCACTGGCTGAGATGACACCCTGGAACTTGATCAAGGTAATACTTGCGCAGGGAAGCGTCGCTAAAGTCCGGGGCTGTTCATGGACACTCAAGGACAATTGTGCACTCCCTGCCGTCGAAAAGGAACATCGATGGCAATTCGTAGCAGAGCAAAGTTTTCTCCCACTGCAGCCGCCTTGGCGCTGCTGTTCGCGCCGCTTGCAGCGCAGGCCCAATCGTCGCCGCAAAGCCTAAAAAGCGTCACGGTTGTCGGAAAATCGGCCCCCGTTCTGGATGCAGAGCAGGCCGAAGTGGGAGGGTTTGGCCTGTCGCTGGGCAGCACACCGCAGGGTATTTCGGTGCTTGGCGCCGATCTGCTGGCGGCCACCGGCACAGCTAGCTTGTCGCAGGCCCTCAAGCTCGACGCCTCGCTGGCGGACAGCTACAACACGACGGGCTATGTCGAAAGCCTGTCAGTGCGGGGCTTTTTGCTGGACCAGGGAAATAATTTTCTGCGCAACGGCTTGCCATCGAGCAACTTTGCTCCTTTGGCCCTCGAAAACAAGGAGCGCATCGAGGTGCTCAAGGGGGTTTCGGGCTTGCAGGCGGGCGTGTCTGCACCCGGAGGTTTGCTTAATTTCGTCAGCAAACAGCCACTGCAAGAGCCGTCCACACAAGTCGTTGCAGGGGCTGACGGCCATGGTGGCAGCAAGGTCCATCTTGACACCAATGCCCGCTGGGGACCATTGGGCGTGCGGGTGAACTTGGCGACCGAGTCCCTGCGCACCCACTTCGACCAAGCCGCCGGGCAGCGCACATTTGCCAGTGTCGCGTTGGCCACAGCACTGACCCCGGACACCTCGGTGTCTGCAGAGCTGGAAGTCCACCGCAAGCGCCAGCCGTCGGTGCCGGGCTTGGGCTTGCGTGACACCAATGGCGATGGTTTGGGCGATAGTTTTCCGTTGCGCATCGACCCCCGCCTCAATCTCAACAACCAAGCCTGGTCCTCACCGTTCGAGTCGACTACGGCGGCAGCACAGCTAGCCGTCAAGCACCGCCTGAATGCCAACTGGCAGGCGCAATTTGCCGTGGGTGTGCAGCGCATTCATATTAACGATCGCCTGGCGTTTCCCGACGGTTGCAGCAGCGCCGCCAACTATGTTTACCCGGGCTTGTGCGCCAACGGCGATGTCGACATTTATGATTACCGCAGCGAGGGTGAAGAGCGCAGCGTTGACAGTTGGTCTGTGCGATTAAATGGCAAGCTCAGCGCGCTGGGCACCACCCATCAGCTGCTCTGGGGTTTGGGCGGACACCGCAGCCGCCTGGACCTGCAGCCCTTGCAGGCGTACAACTATGTCGGCACCACCAACATCGATCTGCCCATTGCCTTGCCGGCCGACCCCACACCAACCGAACTCAACACGCCCACCCGCGAGAATGTTTTGCACAGTACTGTGTCCTTGGTGACTGATCTTGGGCCACAACTGAAGTCGTTTGCCGGTTTGCGCGTGTCCCAGGTCGCGCGCAATAGCGCGCGCAGCGATGGTTCGCGTGCCGTCGCGCTGGACCAGAGCGTCTCGACCCCCTGGGTTGGCCTTGCCTGGACCGTGCGGCCCAGTACTTTGGTGTATGCGTCCTGGGGGCAGGGTGCCGAGCTTGAAGTGGTGCCCAACCGGTCGAATCGGTTCGTCAACTATGGCCAGGTGCTGCCCGCACTGAAAAGCGAGCAGACCGAGCTGGGCCTTAAATGGCAGCTCTCGCCCCGCCTGTTGTTGACTGCTGCCGCGTTCAGCATTGACAAGCCTTTTGCCGATGATGTGCCGGATGCAGGCGGTTTGCCCTTGCGCGTGGCCGGGGCCAAAACCGCCCGCCACCGGGGCCTGGAGTTGGGTCTGGGTGGGCGGGTGAGCGAGCCACTTTCAGTACAAGCCAGTGTCACGGTGCTCGACGCCCACTGGACTAGCGCGGTCGACCCAGGTCTGGTTGGTCAAAGGGTGACAAATGTGCCGCGCCTCAAGACATCACTATTTGCCGACTACAAGTTTGCTGCCGCCCCCGGATTTGCAGTAAGTGCGCTTCTGAGCAGCGAAAATGGCAAAACGGTGTTACCGGATGGCGGCGTGACCCTGCCCGATGCCTGGCAACTCGACGCGGGCTTGCGTTATCAGCACCAATTGGGCGGCAAGGCTGTCCAATGGCGCCTGCACATGGAAAACCTGACCGATAGAAGCTATTGGCGTGAAGCGCCGACACAGTACTGGGGCGGAATTTATCTGTTTGCATCCACACCTCGCACCCTGCGTGCCACCGTCACATTGGATCTGTAAACAGGTCTGAGGCCCGTGGCTCAAGACACTTGCTTGTACACATCGGGTGACCACGCGCCAGTGCGCTGCGTCTGCCTTATGGGGGCAGAGTGCAGTGGCAAGACCACACTGGCGCAAAGCCTGGCGATTCACTGCGGTGCATTGTGGGTGCCGGAAGTCTTGCGCACTTTTTGCTCCGAGCAGGGACGCACCCCATTGCAGACTGAACAAGCGGGATTGATGCGCCAACAAATGGCGCACGAAGAGGCCGCTTTGGCAACCGCCGGGCACCAGGGATGCCCCCTGGTTTTTTGTGACACAGCACCCTTGCTCACGGCCATCTACAGCGACTACTATTTTGCCGATGCTTCGCTTTACCAGGAGGCATGGGCTTGGCACGCCCGATATGACCTCTCATTGCTGCTGGCGCCAGATATGGTCTGGACGCCAGACGGTATTCAGCGCGATGGTGAGCCTGCACGCGGGCAGGTACATGCACTCATCAAAAAAACGCTGGCACAGTCCATGTTGCCGTGGTCCACAGTCCGGGGCGATCCGACCCGGCGACTGGAGATGGCACTCAGCGCGATCCGCGGCATGCCTGCCTGAACCTGGATTCCATTTGGTTCAGAGCAGACAAGCACTGCGGCGGTAGTCAATGTGAGCGGCCACAACCGCCTATTGAGCCAGCTCACAGCGCTTTTCTCCAGCTTGCTAGTCAGCGCAGAACCAGCCGAGCGGCACGCACTGCGCGCAAAACTCAAAGAAGCCAGCGATCTGATGGCGCGCTCCGAAAACGGGTTCACCCATGGCGATGTTGCGATGGGTTTGCCAGACCACAAGTCGCCAAAAGTCCGGACTACTGCCTGCAAGGAGGGTCTTCGACCCCAGGCGCGCTGCCAGCGGCTCAATCGGGTACGTAGCGCTGTCACCCAAAAGGTGATGCAGTTCAAAGCTAGAAAAGTGAGTGCTCATCAGGAGTTACCGTCAAAAGCAAGCGGTCAACTGAGGAATCTAGGTTCATGCAAGGCTATCTGTTCAGCCGCCCGCTTCCGATTGCTGAATTTGAGCATCTGATTTAACCGGACTAGACCTTGCCGGCTCAGGAGCCCATACCACCCTGTTGCGGCCAGCATGTTTGGCGTCGTAAAGACAATGGTCGGCCTGCGCAAACAATTGGCTGTCCACCTCGTTCTGGTGGGGAATACCGGTGGCGCCGCCCAAGCTGACGGACAAGTGCGGTCCGGCCGCGGATTCGGGATAGGGAATGTTCTGGTTTTCCACCTCGAGCCGGATTTTTTCTCCGACCTGTAGGCCATTGGTGGCGTCAATATCTGGCAGGATTACGACGAACTCTTCGCCACCATAGCGCGCAACAAAATCGGCCGGGCGCTTGAGGGCTGATTGAATGGCTTTGGCAACCCGCTTCAGGACCACATCGCCCGCAGCATGGCCATAGGTGTCGTTGTACAACTTGAAATGGTCTACATCCACCACAATCAAGGACAGCGGACTTGAAGAACGTATGCAACGCCGCCACTCGCGCTCATACACCTCTGCAAAGCGCCTTCGGTTGGGAATTTCGGTCAGGCTGTCAATCAGGGCCAGCTGCTCCAGCAATCGCCGCTGATGCACTGATTGCAGGTGGTTGCGCACCCGCACCCGAACAATCGGTGGATGGTAGGGCTTGGCAATATAGTCCACTGCACCGAGTTCAAGCCCCAGCTCTTCGTCACGCGCTGAATCCAGCGCCGATACAAAAATGACCGGAATGTGGCGCGTCGCGTCGCTGGCCTTGAGGGCCCGGATGACGGCGTAACCATCCATCTCCGGCATCAGGACGTCTAGCAGAATCAGGTCCGGGGAGCGCTCCTGCGCCCGCTCCAGTGCCTGTTCGCCATTTTTTGCCAGGATGATCTGGTAATCGTCTTGCAGCAGCTCGGTCAGCAGGGTTCGGTTCTGTTTCTCATCGTCCACTACCAGCAGGGTAAAGCGTGGATTCATGGGGTTTCCCCCGCCACGGTCTCGCGCAGACGCCCCAGCAGCTGCAGTGCCTGCCCGTACTCGATGTCGTCTACCAGATCACGCATCAGCTGCAAATCGTCCAGGTAGCGATGGTCAGTTAGCGTGGCACTGATCTCGGTGAGCAGCCGCCCCGCCGCTGCATCGTCTTGCCGCAACAAACCCTCCAGGCGCTCCAGCAAGGCCAATTGCACCTCCGTGGACACCGGCTCGGCAACCCGTGGGGCCATGCCTACGCTGGCACGATCCGATAGGCCAGCCAAGCTAAGCACCACACGCCGAAGCGCCCTGACAAAGGCAGGAAACTCAGGTTCGGCGCGCTGAACCTGTGCGTAGCGGTCTTCCAGCACTTTGGCACACTGCGACAATTCCATGGCGCCAATGGTAGCAGCGGCAGACTTCATGGAGTGCGCCAGCCGCCGTGCCAGTACAAAATCACCTTGCTTGAGCGCTTGAGCGATGTCATCGGCCGTTGTGCCAAACTCCCGGTTGAAGCCCAACAAGATGCGCAGATACAGTGCTGGCCGCCCCATGTGGTTGACCAGCCCCCTTTGGGTATCAATTCCGTCGAGCACCGGAATCTGCACATCTGTGGCGTCGTCGGGATTCGCCAGGGTGCCAGGCACCTCTTCGCCTGCCTCGCGGTCGCGCTTCGGAAGCCAGCGCAGCAGCGCAGTAAACAGAGCATCGGGATCAATCGGCTTGATCAGGTGGTCGTTCATGCCGGCCTCCAGACTACGTTCGCGGTCACCACTCATGGCGTGGGCGGTCATGGCAAGCACCGGCAACTCGGCATAGCGCGGGTTGCTGCGCAACTTTGCAGTTGCGCTGAGCCCATCGAGCACCGGCATCTGAATGTCCATGAGTACCAGCTCATAGTCTTTCTCGGCAATACGTTCAAGCGCCTCCTGGCCATGGATGGCCACGTCGGCTTGTACCCCGGCCTGGCGCAAAAACGCCAGCGCAACCACCCGGTTGAGTTCGACGTCGTCTACCAGCAAGACCCTGGCATGGCGAATTCCGCTGAAGTCGTAGTGTTGGTCTCGCCGCTGGTGGCGATTGTGCTGGTGCGCCTCTGCCGTGGTAGTACCCAAGAGCGCCTCCAGCATGGCATCGTGCAGTGCAGTTTCGCTCACCGGCTTGGCAAGAACCCGCTCCAGGCCCGCTGCCGCCAGCTTGTCGGTGACCCTGTCGAAATTGCCCGCGGTGACCATCAACACTGCGGGTACGCCACCCAGTTCTGGCGCGAGCGCCATCATCTGGCGTGCGGTCTGAATTCCATCCATGCCGGGCATCAGCCAGTCGAGCAGGACCAGTTGGAACGGATCGTTGGCTGCAGCCGCCAGTTTGAGTTCTTGCAGACCCATTTCTCCACCTGCGCACACGCTTGCGCGCATTCCGAAGTGCTTGAGCATGTGGTGCAGCACTTCCCTCGCACTCAGGTTGTCATCAATCACCAGCACCCGCTTGCCGGCCAAATGGTGCGAGTAGGTGGTCGCAGAGGGCTTTTGTCCGGTACCGCCAAATTCTGCGGTGAAGTAGAAATCGCTACCCTGTCCGGGCCGACTGCGGACTGCAATCATGCCACCCATCAACTCGGTCAATTGACGGCAGATCGCAAGCCCCAGGCCGCTGCCGCCGAAGCGTCGGGTGATGCTGCCGTCGACCTGGGTAAACGGACTGAAGAGTTCCGGAACTCTATCCTCCGGAATCCCCATGCCGGTATCTGTCACGTGAAATTCCAGCCGCAAGCGCCCGACGTGGTCCGCCGCGTCGCCGGGGTCCGGGTGCAGTCCGACCCGCACCACAACTTCACCCTTTTGGGTGAATTTGACCGCATTGTTGGCCAGGTTAGTCAGAATCTGACCTAGCCGAAACGGGTCGCCGACCAGTTTGCGTGGCACGCCATCGTCGATCAGGAATAGCAGCTCAAGGCCTTTTTCCTGCGCCTTGAGCGCGACCAGGTTAGACACGTTGTGCATCACCTGGTTGAGGTCAAACGCGATGGCCTCGAGCGTCAGTTTTCCAGCCTCTATGCGGGAGTAGTCGAGCAGGTCGTTGATGACGCCGAGCAAGGCATCCGATGAAAGCAACACCTTTTCCTGGTAGTCGCGTTGTTGTGCGTCGAGCCGGGTCTTTAACAGCAACCGACCCAGACCTATGATCGCGTTCATGGGGGTACGGATTTCGTGGCTCATGCGGGCCAGAAAGTCGGACTTGGCGCGGTTGGCCTGCTTCGCCTCCTCGGTCGCGTGGGTGAGTTGACGGGTACGCTCGTGGACCAGGTTTTCCAGATTCTGGCGGTATTGGACAAGTTCGGTCTCACGCGCCTGCAGCGTGTCGACCATGCTGTTGAAGCCGCGACCCAGGCGCGCAACTTCGTCGTCGCCAGCCGGCCGAAAGCGCTCTTTTGCCGTCGATTCAGTCGATATTCTGGCCATCAGGCGGCTCAATTCCTCCAGGGGTGCCGACAGTCGACCCACCAGACGGGCCGAGAGCCACAGGGAAAGCCCCAGGGCGACGAGCAAAATCAGGCCGCTTTCCATGGCGTTGTGCAATAGTGCTGCCTGCATGACATCGAGCGAAGCCGTCAACTCCACCCAGGCCTGAGCCCCCAAGTCACCAGGCACACTGGCCCAGACCGTCATTTGGTCTTGGTCGATGCGTGTATCACCCACCGGTCGCTCCTGCTCGGGGGCGACAAGGTCTTGCAGGTCGCGCGCGTACTCCGCAAAAACCTGGTTCTGGTTCACAATCAGCCGGGCACGCAGGATCGATGGGTTGCTTTTGACCGCGCCTAACAGGCGCAGGGCCTCGGCACGGTCCTCAAACACCACGGCGGCCTGGCTGTTGGTCGCTACCAGGCGGGCTTGCGCAGACAATGACTCGGCCCATTCGTTGCGAATCAAGCGCTGCTGCTGGAAAATGATCAGCAAAAAGACTAAAGTGACAGCGAGCAGTAGCAAAGTACTCGACAGCAGCACCAGCTTGCCGCGAATGCTTTGGGGATGCAGCCAATGGCCCAGTGCGTGGTCCAGTTTCATTCCACCACTTTCGCCAGCCGCAGCAATTGGGCGTTGAATTCGATATTCTGTTGGCGCGCCGCCCGGCGGTTGATCAGAATGTTGACCGGCGCACCGGCCCCCCCCAAAGCCAGTTCGACCATACCGCCGGCCTTGGCAAAACCAGCGATTTCTGACACCGTCACCACGGGCATACTTGCCACGCGACGCAAAATGGCGTCAACCTGGCTGCTCTCGCTCTGGGTCAGAAAGACAAAGTCGCAGGCCCGGATGTCATTGCTGGCAGCCAATTTGGTGAACTTCACCGTGCGACCATCAATGGGCGACTGCGCCAGCTTCTCAAACGGCGCGGTGTAGGTGCTGCTACCCAGCAGACACACCGACAGCGGCTGCTCGCGCGATTCGTCCGCACGGTAGACAAATTGCGGCAATTTGAAAAACAAGGCCGATTTGAGGGCCACTTCCGATACCGCCGCAGTTTGTGCCCACCCCGGAGCCCACGCACAGCCGAGCATCAGCGCGGACAGCAGGGTCCATACACGGGTCATGGAGCGGCGTTCAAAACCGGGTTTCGAGCGACACCATCCAGCTTCTGGGTTGCTGCGGCATGTCGAAAAAGGTGCGGCTCCCTGCGCCATGCGCGGCGTAGTAGCGCGCGTCGAATAAATTATTGATATCCAGCCACACGGTGGCCTTGCCATCTAGTAGCTTGTGCCAGCCGATATGCAGGTTGGCAAGCCGGTAGCCTGGGGTTTCCAGCCGGTCAGGTGGCGCAGTGCGGTTCTTTTTGCGGCCGTTGCTGGTGTCACCAAGCCAGGCGATCTGCGGTGTGATCGAGACCACGTCCAGGTAACGCAGCGTGGCACCCAGTTTGTACTTTTGTCCCGCCACAAATGGTAACTCCCAGTCAATACCGTCGCCTTCATCGAGCTTGCCGTC
>JAIPCE010000092.1 GCA_021738345.1 Rhodoferax sp.
TCGGGTTCGTTGTGCACTACCGCTTCAAAGGCAGCGCGGGCTCGCGGGTTGGCCTCGGCGGTGTATTGGCTGAAGAGCTGCCAACCCCGCAGCAGATGGTCATAGCCCAGACCGTCATTTTTTCTTGGGAATGCATTTTCACGTGACGCAGTATTGGCCATCGTATCGGACAGCAGCGAGTCTATTGTGTGGGTCGAGCTTGGCGGCGAAACCAGCGGCAAAGTCAGGCGCAGCTTCTCGGCCAGCGCTGCCGTCTCGGCGCTCGGTGCCACGTTGAGGTCTTTGCGCAATACCTGTCGGCACTCATCCCAGATCCGCAAGGCCTTGGAGCCGAGTCCCCTGCGCGAGTACAGCAGCATGAGTGCGCGGTAACACCCTTCATGCGAGGGGTCACTGGTCAGCAACCTGCGACCCAGGTCGATGCCTGCATCAAAGCACTCTGCCTCACCCCGGGTTGCCATACGCATCAATAAGTTTTGTGCCACTTCGCGCACACGTTCCTGGGTATGGCCGATCCAGCGCTGGATGTCGATCCCGCCCACCTCAAGCCCCTGCGCAAAGTCACCCCGGTACAACTGCGCTGCCAAGCCCATTTCGCGCGTATCGGTCTGATTGGCAAGCTGCTCAAAGTGCCACAAGTCCACGGCCTGCGGGTCTGCGCTCAGGCACACACGGTCGCCTTGGGTTTGCAGCCTATCGGCGCTCACGCCCATGGCAAGGCGCACCTGGTGCAGAGTTTGGCGTAGGGCATTGCGGGCATCGTCTTCGCTGCGGCGATCCCACAGCAGCGAAAGGAGTCGGGGCCGGCTGATGCCCTGAATTCCGTGCGCAGTCACCACTGCCAAGAATGCCTGCGCCTTACGTCCCATGCGCACGCCCTGCGGGACATCGGGAGTTGCAAGCAAAAAAGTTCCGAGTAACTGCAATTTGAATGGCTGCATGGGGCCGCCCGTCCGTACTTTAAAAAATCACGTAACGAAATTCTAACGATGCGATAACGTTCACTACCACACCCTTTTGCCACACTGCGTACCAAGTTGTCACACGGGTAGGTCAGTGAATACAGGGAAATACAGCGCCGCCGAACCCGCTCAGACGGACGTCAGACGTCTTCAGGCGGACTCCGGGCGGGTGGATGCGTTGGACTTGCCGGGCCATTTCAGGGATATGGGTGGCAAGTGGGAGGGCTGACGCTGCGATCTCAGGCAATCGGGCAGCCAGCAAGGTAGCCCCGTCGCAAGGCGGGGGCGAGTTTTTCAATGGCGTAGCGCAGCATGGTACGGGGCATCTCTGCATGGTGACGGCGCAAAAAGGTCTCCATCACGGGCTGGTCGCGCTTGCCAACCTCGCGCAGCATCCAGCCGCAGGCCTTGTGCATCAGATCATGCGGGTCGGCCAGCGAGCGCTCTGCCAGCGCCAGCGTGCCCGAAAAATCCCGGCCTCGGATGAATGCAAAGGTCGCCAGCACCGCGATCCTGCGGTCCCATAGCGAGGGTGATTGAATCAAGTTGTAAAGCAGGGCACGGTCGCGCTGCAGCAGGTGGGCACCCACGATCAAGGGTGCCGAACTGTCGACCAGGTTCCAGTTGTTGACCCGCGCGCGCTGCTGCAAGTACAGCTCGAACACCTGCTGTTGAGTAGCAGGGTCGCCCTTGGTGTAGCGCTGCACCAGCACCAGCAGCGCCAACAGCCGTTCCTCGTTATAGGGCGACTGCAATAGCCTCTGGCAGTCCGCCAGCGTCAACGCTCGGAACTGGGTCGCCAGTTGGCGAACGCGGGGCACCGTGATGCCAAGAAACTGATCCCCTTCGCCGTACTGTCCTGGCTCCGTCTTGAAATAGCGCGCCAAAGAGGCCGCCTTCTCAGGGTTGGCCAGTGCCAGGGCCGCGCCTTGAACGTCTTGGTGGTTCACCGCCATGTGCCGGTAGGCCTGGTCTAAGCCCGCTTTTTGCGCTCCAGCATGCGCCAGACAAAGGGCGTGAAAATGAGCTGCATGGCCAGTTCCATCTTGCCGCCGGGGACCACGATGGTGTTGGCGCGGCTCATGTAGCTGCCGTCAATCATGCTACGCAAATACTGAAAGTCGATGCCTTTGGGGTTGGCAAAGCGGATCACCACCATGCTTTCGTCGGGTGAGGGGATGTCGCGCGCAATGAACGGGTTGCTGGTGTCGACCATGGGCACGCGCTGAAAATTGACATGCGTGTGCATGAACTGCGGGCAGATGTAGTTCACATAGTCGGGCATGCGCCGCAATATCGTGTCGGTGACGGCCTCGGTGCTGTAACCGCGTTGCTTTTTGTCGCGGTAGAGCTTTTGTATCCATTCCAGGTTTATCACGGGTACCACGCCAATCAACAAATCGGGGTGCTGTGCAATATTCACCTCGGGTGTCACCACTGCGCCGTGCAGCCCTTCATAAAACAGCAGGTCGGTATCGGGAGGTACATCTTCCCAGGGGGTAAAGGTGCCGGGGTCCTGCTTATAGGGCGCTGCCTCTTCCGAATCGTGCAGGTATTTGCGGCGCTTGCCAGTGCCGGTGGCGGCATAGTTACGAAACAAGGCCTCGAGTTCAGGAAACAGGTTGTTTTCCGGGCCAAAGTGGCTGAAGTTCTTGTTGCCGGCTTTTTCGGCCTCCAGCATGTGAAACTTCATTTGCTTGCGGTCATGGCGGTGAAAACTGTCACCCTCGATGATGGCGGCATTGACGCTCTCGCGGCGGAAGACGTTCTCAAAGGTGCGGGTGACGGAAGTGGTTCCCGCACCGCTGGACCCGGTGATGGCGATGATGGGGTGGCGTGATGACATGGCGGTCTCCTCAAGTAAAACGTTGCGACTAGTCGCGAAACAGGCTGCGCTCGGCAAACAGGGGGTTGTGCAGTTCCACTGTCACCGGCTCGGTGTGGTAGCGCTCCAGACGTTCCACTTCATTCTTGGACCCAAACACCAGGCCGATGCGCTGGTGCAGACTGGTGGGTTGTACGTCCAACATCGGCTTCTCGCCGGTGGATGCACGGCCACCGGCCTGCTCCATCACCATGCCGATCGGGTTGGCCTCGTACAGCAGGCGCAAGCGCCCGGGTTTGATGGGGTCCTTGGTGTCGCGCGGGTACAAAAAGATGCCGCCGCGCATCAGAATACGGTGCGCCTCGGCGACCATGCTAGCGATCCAGCGCATATTGAAATCCTTGGCACGGGGCCCTGGCTTGCCGGCCAGGCATTCATCGACATAACGTTTGACCGGGGCCTCCCAGAAACGCGCGTTCGAGGCATTGATGGCAAACTCCTGGGTGTCGGCCGGTACCTGCATTTTGGGGTGTGTCAGCATGAACTCCCCCAGCGTCGGGTCCAGGGTAAAGCCATGTACGCCCGTGCCCACCGTCAGCACCAGCATGGTAGTGGGGCCATAGAGTGCATACCCTGCGGCCACCTGCTCGGAGCCGGGCTGCAAAAAATCGGACTCTGTCACGTCGCGTTGCTGGTCGCGTGGCGCTTCATCGAGGTCTTTGGGCGAGCGCAGCACCGAGAAAATGCTACCCACCGTCATGTTGACATCAATATTACTGGAGCCGTCCAGTGGATCAAAAATCAGCAAATACTTGCCACGCGGGTATTGCCCGTCGATCTGGTACGGCAGGTCCATCTCTTCTGAGGCCATGCCCGCCAGATTGCCGGCCCACTCGGTGCGGCGAATAAACACCTCGTTGGACAGGACATCGAGCTTCTTTTGTGTCTCGCCTTGCACGTTGATTGAGGCGCCTTCGGCATGGTTGCCCATCACGCCACCGAGTTCGCCAAAGGCCACCGCGCGGGCGATGGCCTTGCAGGCAATGGCGACGTCGAGGATCAGGGCGTTGAAATCTCCGCTGGCTGAAGGGTAGCGGCGGCGCTCCTCAATCAAGAATTGGGTCAGCGTCGAGCGATGGGAGTGGCGTGTCAATGGCATGGTGGTGCGTCTCTGGGATGAATATCTGATTTAGGGGTGTGCAGCGCGGCGCAGTGCAGTCATCACGCCGCGGTAGCCACCATCGGCATCCGGCGCGCCAAACACGGCACTGCCGGCGACACAGGTGTCTGCACCAGCGGCGACGATTTGCGCAATGTTGTCGATCTTGACACCACCATCGACCTCCAGCCAGATCGGCTGACCGCCACCCGCCACGTGCGCATCGATGCGAGTCCGCACGGCGCGTAACTTGCCCAGCGTGGCAGGGATAAATTTTTGCCCGCCGAAGCCGGGGTTCACGCTCATGAGCAACACCAGGTCGAGCTTGTCCATGACGTGGTCTATCCATTCAATGGAAGTCGCCGGGTTGAGTACCAGGCCCGCCTTGCAACCATGCTCCCTGATCAGTTGCAGGGTACGGTCCACATGGCGTGAGGCCTCGGGGTGAAAGCTGATGAGCTGGGCGCCGGCCTTGGCAAAGAGCGGGATCAAGGCATCTACCGGTTCGACCATCAAGTGCACGTCGATAGGGATGGTTACATGCGGGCGAATCGCCTCACAGACCAGCGGACCGATGGTGAGATTGGGGACGTAATGGTTGTCCATCACATCGAAGTGCACCAGATCGGCACCGGCCGTCTCGATGGCACGAACCTCCTCCCCCAGCCGCGCAAAATCGGCAGACAGAATGGAAGGGGCAAGACGCAGCACTGGGTTGAGGGGAGTCGATGGGGTCATGGCAAATGCTCTTAAAGTTGTCGGTGCGCCGTCTGCAGCATGGCGTTCTCAGGGGCGAAAATAATTTCTGATGGAGTCACAATAGACTGACTTTAACCGCCCTGATACATAACTTCAAATCACATTCAATCAATTATTTATCAGATAATTCTTATGTTACTTGGAGTTCATTGCCGTGCGACCCTATACCCTCAAACAGATTCACACCTTTCTCGAAGTAGCGCGCCAACGTTCGGTATCCAAGGCGGCTGAGCGACTGTTTGTGACCCAGCCCGCGGTGTCGATGCAAATCCGGCAACTCGAAGATGCCTTTGGCCTGGCCTTGCTGGAGCCCGCCGGTCGCAATATTCGACTCACCCATGCCGGGGAGGCGTTTCTGGTGCATGCGCAAGCCGCCATGGGCCAACTCAAGGACCTCGAAGCCCAGATGGCTGAACACGTGGGCCTGAGCCAGGGGCGCATTGATCTGGCCGTGGTCAGCACCGCCAAATACTTCATTCCCATGCTGCTGGTACGCTTTGGCAAGTTGTTTCCCGGCATCCAAGTGCAGTTGCAGATCGATAACCGCGTCAATGTGCTGGGCTTACTGGCCCGCAACGACGCCGACCTGGTGGTGATGGGGCGTGCACCGTCCGACCTCGATTGCCTGGCCACCCCGTTTGCCACCAACCCGCTTACCATCGTTGCCGCGCCCGAACACGCCCTGGTGCGACGTAAGAATCTGCCGTTTTCGGCGCTTGCAGATTATCCTTTTGTGGTGCGTGAGCAAGGCTCGGGCACCCGCGCTGCAATGGAACGATTGTTTGCGCAGCACCAGACGGCCTTGAAGGTGAAAATGGAAATGCCCAGCAACGAGACCATCAAACAAGCCGTCATGGCCGGCATGGGCCTGAGCTTTTTATCGATGCGCACGGTCCGCCATGAGCTTGCCAGTGGCCACATCGCCCTGGTCGACATCGAAGGCATGCCTCAGATCGGCCACTGGTACATCACCCACCTGAGCCAAAAGAAACTCTCGCCCGCAGCGCGCTCGTTCAAGGATTTCTTGATCGAGCAGGGATCAGGGTTAATGGACTCCTGGAGCTGACGGTCCGTTTTATCTAGGATTGGCTCACTGCCTTGTTCACAGCAGTGCCAGCAAGGGCTGCAGCACACTGGCACCGAGTTTTTTGGAGCGCTCGCCACTCCAGGCAGTCACGGCATCGGGCAACATGGCGTTGTCCTTGAACGGCATTTCAATGGTGAGCGCCAGACAGTTGAATTGTTGTGCCACCCAATTGGTCGCGAGTGTGGGATTGGCCTGGCCAGGCTCTCGCAGACCGTAGTTGAATTGGTCCTGAAAATCAGGACAGTTGGCAATCCAGGTGGTCTTGAAGGCGGACTCCTGCGCCGCGATATGGGCGTTGTAGCCCGGATTGCCCTCTGACCCCGCGACAAAGTTGTAGGGCAGACCTTCGTCGCCATGGGCGTCCAGGCACACATCAACCCCTGTTTCGAGCATTTTCTGGCGCACCCAAAACACCTCGGGTGAGCGCTCTCGCGTGGGCTCCAGCCACTCGCGGTTGAGGTTGGCTCCAGCGGCATTGGTGCGCAGATTGCCGAGCACGGCACCGTCCGGATTCATATTCGGTACCACGTATAGCACGCAGCGCTCGCGCAGTATCCGGCTGACCGAGTCATCCGGATCGAGCAAACGCTCCAGAAAACCTTCGGCAAACCACTCGGCCATGCTCTCGCCGGGGTGCTGACGCGCAATCAGCCACACTTTCTTGCGCTGCTCCTCGGGCACCACACTCTGGGGACTGGTGATGCGAAGCAGTGCCATGTCGCGCCCTTGCAGCGTTTCACCGAGTCGCTGCTGCACAACGTATTCCGAGCCTGCCGCCATAGCCAGCAAATCCAGATGCTGTTCATAGGAATAGGGTTCAAAGTAGGCAAAGTACATGCACTGGGTGCGCGGCGTGGTCCGCGCCGCCATGACCCGGCCGTCAAACGTAGTGTCAATTCGGAACCAGTGCTGGCGGTCATGGCTTGCCACAACCCGGTAGTTTTCCCAACCCTTGGGGTAGGCGCAGGCCGCAGCATTCATGAACTTAAGAACGACCGGAACATCTTGCGCTCCTTGCAGACTGAAATGAAACCATTGGGCAAATTCGGCGGCCGTGTCCTTGCGAATGCGGAGCTGAATATCGCCGGGGTCAGCCAGCGAAATGACTTCAATGGCGCCAGAATCAAACTGGGCGGAAATATGGAGAGGTGGCATGGGTGCGTAGGTTTTGGGGGGCATTTTGCATTTTAGGAGCGTAACGAAGCGTTCATAATGCCCTATGACATCTGCCTCACGTCCCACTGAAAATTCCGATGCGTCCGCACAGCGGCCGCGCTTTGCCGCCCTGCCCCTGTCGGTGGCGCAACTCGGCAACCTCCAGCAACTGGGTTACCGGGAGATGACTCCGATTCAGGCCGCCAGCCTGCCGATTGCCCTGGCCGGCCAAGACCTGATCGCCCAAGCCCAGACCGGCAGCGGCAAGACCGCGAGCTTTGCACTGGCCCTGCTCGCCAAGCTCAAGCCGCGCTGGTTTGCAGTGCAGGCCCTGGTGCTGTGTCCGACGCGTGAGCTGGCCGATCAGGTCACCGTAGAAATTCGGCGACTGGCGCGCGCCGAAGAAAATATCAAAGTCGTCACGCTGTGTGGCGGCGTGGCTTTGCGCGGCCAGCGTGCCTCGCTCGAACACGGTGCGCACGTGGTGGTGGGGACGCCCGGGCGCGTGATGGACCATTTGGCACGTGGCTATCTGACACTGGAGGGACTCAGCACCCTGGTGCTCGATGAGGCCGACCGCATGCTCGACATGGGCTTCTTTGATGACATTGCCACCGTCGCAAAGCAATGTCCCGCCGACCGGCAGACCCTGCTGTTTTCTGCTACCTACCCTGACGGCATCGAGAAGCTGGCGCGCCAGTTCATGCGTGAACCGCAACGGGTCGAGGTGGCGGCGCAGAAGTCCGAGGGACAGATTGAGCAGCGCTTCTATGAGGTTACCCGCGCCAACCGACTTGACACCGTGGGCCAGTTGTTACGCCACTTTCGCCCGGTCAGCACCCTGGCATTCTGCAATACCAAGCAGCAGTGCAAGGAACTGGTCACGCTATTGCAAGCACAGGGTTTTTACGCGTTGGCACTGTATGGCGAGCTCGAACAACGCGAACGCGATCTGGTGCTGGCGCAGTTTGCCAACCGCAGTTGCTCGGTACTGGTAGCTACCGATGTCGCATCGCGCGGCCTGGACATCGATCAATTGGAGGCGGTCATCAACGTCGACACCACGCCCGACCCCGAGGTGCACGTACACCGCATCGGGCGCACGGGCCGCGCCGGCGCCTCCGGTATGGCCTTGACGCTCGCAAGCATGCACGACATGGGCGCGATCGGGAAAATCGAGCAGTACCAGAACCAGCCCTCGGTCTGGTATGCGCTCGACACCCTCACCCCGGCCAGCCCTCAGCCCTTGCTGCCGCCGATGGTGACTCTGCAGTTGCTGGGCGGGCGTAAGGAGAAAATCCGCCCCGGCGACGTGCTGGGCGCACTCACTAGCTCCGAGGGCGGCACCGCCTACCAGCGCGAGCACATTGGCAAAATTCAGGTCACCGAGTTTTGTACCTTTGTTGCAGTCCGGCGTGACGTCGCCGCTGCAGCTTGCGCCAAGCTCAATGCGGGTAAGGTCAAGGGCAAGAGTGTCAAGGTACGTTTGTTGACGGTTTCAGACTCGACATGATTGGGTAAACGCCAAGGCGAGCCGTGATCCGAACCACTTCTACTGACAAGTGGGTGCCTAGTCACTAGTATTGCCGTGCCCTGCACCGGGGCACCTGAGGTCTTGTCCATGAATAAGCCCTGAGTGGCTGGAAAGACCATCTGCTGCAGGACCCCACGCGCCTGATGGAGGCCTACCTGGCCAGCGTCCAGGGCCAGTCCCACTGGTCGGGGGCCGACGACGCCGGGTGGCGCTGAACCACCGCCCCCTGCGTTCGTGGTGAGTTTGTCGCACCACGCCCTGGGATCGAAGAGGAGTTCAGGGACGTTGCGCGTTGTCCTGTTCGGCGCGCCAGGCCGCCACTGCCGGGGGGTAGTTTTGCTCGGCTGCACGCTGCAGCCACTGCAATGAAAGGGTGCGGTCCTTTTCCAGGCCACGTCCGGTCCGGTACATCACGGCGAGGGCGTACTGGGCTTCGGCGTCACCGCGCTGCGCTCCCACCCTGAACAATCGGGCCGCGCGGTCCAGGTCACGTTCCACGCCCCGGCCGGCCTCGTGCATCCAGCCCAGCCGGGTGTGGGCACGCGCCTCCCCACCGGCCATCGCCTCCTGATAACGCAGCGCCGCCTCACTGTGGCGGCCGCTGCCTGACAGGGCTTCGGCCTGCTCGAACAGACTCAGTGGCCGATCCGCTTGTGCCAGCGCCTGCAGGCGCGAGCGCGCGTCCTGATCGCCGTGTGCAGCGGCCAAGCCCAGGTAGTGCCTGGCCCGCACCAGGTCTTGTTGCAGGATGCCACCGGTGCTGTAGAGCAGGCCCAGCCGGTATTGCGCCTTGAACCCCCCAACTTCCGCGCCGGCCAGGTACAAGGCCTCGGCCTTGCGCAGGTCTTGTGGCTCACCCAGACCGTCTTCGGCCAGTACCCCCAGATTGAACAAGGCGTCGGCGTTGCCCAGGCCGGCCAGGGTTTCCCAGATGTGGCGTGCCGCAGCGTAGTGCGCCATCTTGAATTCGGCATAGGCCTTGTAGTTGCCCATGGCCGGGTTGCGCAACCAGTCTTCCACCTGGCTGTCTTGTGCGCCAGCCAGCGCCGGTACGCCCAGCAGCGCCAGCGCCAAGGCACCGTGCAGCGCAATCATTCGGGCGGCCGGCTTCGCTGCGTACCTTGGAGGGCGTGGGAGTTGGTTCGGGGCCATGGCGATTATCGGATGCGGATGTGGGTGATCCAGCGCGACCCGGGCGCGATGGGGTCGCGCACGCTAGGGTCCAGCGGTGGCGTGCGGGTGTCGTCGGGCGGGGCGCTGATGCGGTTCAGATCGACGGCCAAGGGCTCACCGAGCAGTCCGTCCGACTCGCGTCGCAACTGAAAATACAGCCCGTTCCAGAGCTTGGCGCCGAATTCGGCCGGAGGTTTGTACAAGAACAGCAACTGGTGCTCAAGCCATGAAAAGTCGTTGTCGCTGACCGTGCCGGGGTGCGGGTAGGGGTAGGGAACGTGGCATGACACCTCCACCGCGGCGTTGATGCACTTGAACTCCTTCATCGACAAAAAGAAGTCCTGAAACCGGCTGTGGTCGAACTCCACCTTGAACCGTCGCCCGGACCCCGGATTGCCGGCGACCGGGCTGAATTCGACCTGCCCCATGGTAATCTCCTGGCGGTCCCGCGTGTGCACGGTGATGGTCTTACGCCCGGCGAGGTCCCAGGCCCGGGCCGATACACAAGTCAGTGCCAGACAGGCACCAAGGCACAGGCACGCAATGCGGGTGGGGTGGAACATGGGAGAGTCCTTGTCGAGGGCAGGAGGCAGCATGCAATATCCGTGCAAGCCCCCCTGAGCCGGGTTCGGCTGCTTTGTGCATCAACCTGCTGTGCAACATTGTTCCAGCGGCTGTAACAGTGTGTCAAATTAGAACAAGTGTCCCTGGAAGACCTGCTGATTTGTCGGAACCGCCTCGCCGCTTGCCGATGGCCTGAATTTTGCATGGTGCCAAACCGTTGCTGCCAGGCCTGCCAGGAGGCCACAGCCGTCCCCACGACAATGAAGAGACAGCGCAACTTGTACCAACCTTTAGATGTTCGTCCTGGCCGAAGCGGCCTGACCTGGCTTTGGCGCTGCCTGCTCTGCCTTGCCGTGCTGTGGGTGCCGGTCCATGCGGGAGTCATGACCAAGGAGCGGATGCGCGAGGCCTTTCCCTTGCCCCTGATCGTGGGCGAGAAAGACGCCGAGTTGCCCGTGTGGCCGATTTTCAAGCAGGAGGCCACAGAGACTCCGCTGGTGGGTTATGTGTTCGAGTCGGCCGATCTGGCTGCGATTCCGGGCTTTTCGGGCACCCCGTTCAACCTGCTCGTGGCCCTGAAGGCCAACGGCGATTTTCTGGACGTGCGGGTGCTGTCGCAGCACGAGCCGGTGTTTGTCGAGGGACTGGGCGAAGAACCCTTGCAGCGCTTTGTCGAACAGTACAGGGGGCTTTCGCTCAAGCAGAACATCAAGATCGGGGGGGCGCAGAGCGCTCCCGGCGCTGCCACGGTCAGGATCCATGGCGTGGCCAAGGCGACTGCCTCGGTCCGAATCCTGAACCAGAGCCTGCTGGCGGCGTCGTTGAAAGTGGCGCGCGCCAGACTGGGCTACGCCCAGGGCCGCGACCCTGATCTGGTAGCCCGGGTCGATGGCAGCGTTTTTGAAACCATGACCTGGGACGCTCTGCTCAAGGCCGGGCTGGTGACGCGGCGATTGCTGCGCAACCAGGAAGTGGAATCGGCCTTTGCCGGCACTTCGGCCGAGGGGCTGGAACCCGAAATTCTGACCGATCCTCAGGGCGACTATGGAGAAATCCACGTTGCCTTCCTCAGCGTTCCCACGGTGGGCAAAAACCTGCTGTCCCCCCAGGACTGGGACTACCTGCAGGGTCGGCTCGACGCGGGTGACAGTGCCCTGCTGGTGATGGTGCGCGGGCGGTACTCGATGCTGGGCGAGGACTTTGTGCGGGGTGCCGTTCCCAGTCGCATCAGCTTGCGTCAGGGTGACCTGCCGCTGGAAATGCGCGACATGGACATCGACCTCAAGCAAGCCCTGCGGGTGCCAGAGCAACCCGAAGGCGCGGAGTGGAAGATTTTCAGGGTCATCGGGCCGGCGGGACTCGATGCGGCGCAGTCTCTGGAGTTCAATGTCCATCTCCAGCGCAGCCGCCATGCGATGTACGGCGAAAAGGTGAACAAGGCCTTCACCGTACACACGCAATTGCCCAGCAAGTACTACATCGCTGCCAGTTCCGACAACAAGGGCTGGCACTCCATCTGGTCTGACCGCTGGTGGGAACTGGCGCTGCTGGCCCTGGGCCTGGGGGTATTGAGCCTGGCCCTGTGGCGACAGGACTGGCTGGCGGCCTCGGTGCGGCGCCTGCAGGTCTTTCGCACGGTGTTTCTGCTCTATACCCTGGGTTTCATCGGCTGGTTTGCCCAGGGCCAGTTGTCGATTGTCAATATCACCGGGGTGATCCGGGCGCTGGTCGAGGGGCGCAGCCTCGACTTTTTCATGTATGACCCCATGACGGTGGTGTTGTGGGCCTACCTGCTCATCACCTTTGTGCTGTGGGGCCGGGGCGTGTATTGCGGTTGGCTGTGTCCGTTCGGGGCGCTGCAGGACTTGCTTGCGAGCGTTGCCGAGCGCTTCAAGCTGCGGCAGTGGCGGCCTTCGGCGCCGCTGGACGCGCGGCTGAAAAAAGCCAAATACCTGGTGCTGGGGGCAATCGTGATCAGTGCGCTGGTGTCGGTGCGCTGGTCCGACCGCCTGGTCGAGGTCGAGCCGTTCAAGACCAGCATCACGCTGATGTTCGACCGTTCTTGGCCTTTCGTGGCCTGGGCCCTGGTTCTGCTGGCGGTCAATATGGTGGTGTACAAGGCGTTTTGTCGCTACCTGTGTCCGCTGGGGGCGGGGATGGCCTTGCTCGGGCGCGCGCGCCGGCGCGACTGGTTGCCGCGGCGGGTCGAGTGCGGCAAGCCCTGCCAGCGCTGTGCCCACGACTGCCGCTACCAGGCGATCGAGCGGCAGGGCAGCATTGATTACCAGGAATGCTTTCAGTGCCTTGACTGCGTGGCGATCGAGCAGAGTGACCAACTCTGCGTGCCGCGCATCAATGCCAGAAAACACTCCGACAAGCCATTCCCGATACCGATCGCCAACGCACCATGAAACCCCAAGTCAGCAGCAACCTGCACCGCCGAACCTTGCTCCAGTGTGCGCTGGGGGCCGGTCTCGGTGCCTGGCTGGAACCGGTAACCGCCAGTGCACCATTACCGTGGCACACCCGCCCCCTGCTGGGGTTTGGCACCAGCCTCGCCTTGCGCGTGGCCCATGCCGACGCGTCCGCAGCCGGGCGCGCGCTCGACGCGGGTGTGCAGGAGATCCGGCAGATCGAGTCGCAGATGAGTCTGTTTGACCCTGACAGCGCCCTGAGCCGCCTGAACCGCGACGGCCATCTGGCCGACCCTGCGCCCGTGTTGCTGGAAGTGCTGCGGCTGACCCAAGCCGTTTCCGAGCGCAGCGCGGGTGCCTTTGACCCTACCGTGCAACCACTGTGGCAGTTGTTTGCCCGCTCACGTGCCGCCGGCACACTGCCGACACCTGCGCAGGTGCGGGCAGTGCGGGGTCGCATCGACTGGCGCGCCCTGGAGGTGCGCAAGGACATGATTCGCCTGCGTCGGCCCGGCATGGCGCTCACCCTCAACGGCATCGCGCAAGGCTTTGCCGCCGACCGTGTGCGTGCGCGCTGGCACGAGATGGGGGTGGTGCACGGCCTGATCAACACCGGAGAGTGGTCGGCTCTCGGCCAGGCACCCGACGGGCAGGACTGGTGCCTTGGGGTGGCAGGCCCGCGCGACGAAGCGCAACTGCTGAGCAGCATCCGGCTGCTGGGCCAGAGTCTGGCGACCTCGTCGGACAACCAGACCTGGTTCAGCCCGGATTTACGCCACCACCACATCCTGGACCCGCGCACCGGGTTTTCGCCCCCGGATCTGGCCAGCGTGACCGTGCTCGCACCGAGTTGCGCTTTGGCCGACGCCCTGACCAAGGTGATCTTCATGGCCGGCGCAGACAAGGCCGTGCAGACGGCCCTGGCGTGGTCGGTCGACGTGCTCGTGGTGGACAAGGGCGGGCGCGTTCAGGCCAGCCCGGGCCTGATCGGGGCCTGAGCAACGTCGCCGGCACCGATCAGCCGTTGCTGGAGTCGCTCGCCTGCAGACCTTCGAGCAGGTGCGGGTGTTCGCGCAGCAGATGTTCGTGCGCGGCCGAAACGGGCGCGTCGTCCAGCCCTCGCGGCGTGCTGTGAGGCACCGCGTAGTCGAGCAAAATCCGCGCGGGCCGGGCCGACAGGAACAGCACACGGTGGGCCATGCCCAGGGCCTCGCGCAGGTTGTGGGTGACAAAGAGTACCGTGGGCCGCCGGTGCGGCCACAGTGTGAACAGCAGGCTGCGCAATTGGGCGGCGGTGGGCGCGTCCAGCGAGTGAAATGGCTCGTCCATCAGCAGCAGATCGGGTTGCACCAGAAAAGCCCTCAGCAGCGCTACGCGGCGTTGCATCCCCCCCGACAACTGCCCCGGAAAAGCTGCTCCGAACCCCTGCAGGCCCACTTGGGCCAGCCAGTGGGCAAGGTCGGTGCTTTTACGCTGGGCCGGTGAGAGCACCAGGCGCAGGTTGCCTTCCACGGTGAGCCAGGGCATGAGCCTGCTCTCCTGGAACAAGAAACCAATCTTGCAGTTGGCGCGCGACAGCGACTGGCCCCGGGCGCTGACCTGGCCTGCAAAGCGGGTGTCGAGTCCGGCGACGAGGTTAAGCAGCGTCGATTTGCCGGCACCGGAGGGGCCGACGATGGCGATGAACTCGCCCTCAACCGCAGCAAAGCGCAACTCGGCAATGGCGTGGCATCCGTTGTCGTAGGTTTTGTCGTGAACGTCGATCAGGTAGCTCATGCGCAGGTGGGGTGAGGGCAGGGCGCGGGGCGTTCAGGCGCGCCATCCCAGCAAGTGCCGCTCGGCCGGTCGCAGCAGCAGGACCTCGACCGAAAAAATGATGGTGGTGAACGCAATGGTGTAGGCCAACACCCCGGCGATGTCAAAAAAATGAAAGTAGCTGCCAATTTGAAACCCGACCCCGTTGCTGCAACCGAGCAGTTCGACCACCAGCACAATCTTCCAGATGACCGACAGCCCGTTGCGGATGGCACCGAACAGGTAGGGCAGCAACTGTGGCAGTATGACCTTGACGAATGTGTCAAAGCGGGACAATTGGTACACCCGCGCCACCTGAATGAGGCTGCGGTCGAGCGCACGGGCACCTTCGCGCAGGCTGATCGCCACCATCGGGATTTTGTTGAGGGTCACCGCCAGGATGGCTGCCTGTTCCGTCAGCCCGAACCAGATGTAGCTCAGCACGATCACCACCAGCGCGGGGATGTTGAGGCCGATGATCAGAAACGTGTCAAGCGCCTGGTCGAGTTTTTTCCAGATACCCATGGCCACGCCCAGCGCCACGCCCAGCACCAGTGCCACCGAAAAGCTCAGGGTCACGCGGCGCAAGGTCATGCCCACATGCCAGAGCAGGTCGCCCATTGTCAGTTCGCGCCACAGCAGGCCGAGAATGATGCTGGGTCGTGGCAGGGTTTTGGCGTCGAAGCGGTCGCCGGCCATCTGCCAGACCAGCAGGACCAGCAGCAAGGGGGCCAGACGGATCAGTCCGCCCTGCACCCAGGACGCCCGCGGCGCGTTTACGGCGTGCGCTCGCATGCTTGAGCCAGGCCCGGCCAGAAGGTTCCTTGCGCCAGTTGCCGCGACTTGCCGATGAGCTTTTCGCCGCCCACTTCGGCCAACACCTCAAAAGCACGTGCAATGTCCTGGCGCGTCTGTTCGGTCAGGCAGTCGGGCACACCGGCCCTGAACTTGTCGCGCAGGCTGAGGAAGATGGCATCGTTTTCGGCGCGCATGCGCGGCTTGAGACTGTTCCAGGCTTCGTCGGAGGATTTCAACAGCTGCTTGGCCTCGCGCGAAGTCTCGAAAAAACGATTGAGCAGGTCCTTGTTGGCGTTGGCCCAGTCCTCGCGAAACACCCAGCCGATGAGGGGCAAGCCGCCCTTGACGCCAAGGCCGCCAAGTATTTCAGGCAAACCGATCAGGTGGCGCATGCCCTTGGCTTCGAGGCGGGCGTTGAAGGGCCAGGTGTTGAGCACCGCGTCCAGGTCCTGGCGCAGAATCAACTCGTTGAGCAGTGGTGGCGCGCCAAACTGCACGGTGGTCGAGCGACCCAGATCGAGCTGGTGCTTGCGCAGTGCGTGACCGCGCAACAGCAGCCAGATTTTGTCGTGCGGGCCTCCGGAGACGCCCAGTTTGCGTCCCTGCAGGTCGGTGACCGACTGGATGGGGCTGTCGGCGCTCACCATCACCGAACCCACTGCGTTGGAGTAGGTGACAAAACTGAACAGTCTGGACTCGGCGCGCTGGCGCGACACCCACAGCCAGTCGGACACGATCAGGTCCACTGCCCCGCCCTGCAGGGCAATGGTTGAGGCATCGCCCGATGCCAGCGGCACGATCACTAACTGGATGCCACGTTTTTTGGCGAGTTCGCGCTGCTGGATCAGGGTCAGTTCCCAGTTGACAGTGCCAAATTCAAGCACGCCGACGCGAATGGTGTTGTTCTGGGCCTGGGCCCAGCCCATGCCAGCCCATAGCAGTGCCAGCATCAGCGCCAGACCATGAATGCGTTTGACCATCGGGGTTTTCCTTGTCATCTCGAACAGGCAATACAGGGATAGGGCCAAGCCGGTGCGGGCCTGCCGCAAGGGCTGTCTTGGGCGACTGGCTCGGGTCAGCGCGGGAAGGGTGCAAAGCGTCATGGTGGTGTGCGGCTCGAAGTCTTGCCGGTCTGGCTGGCCAGGTAGTCGGCAGGATTGCCATCGAACTGGATCGTCCCTTTTTCCAGGTACAGCACCCGGTCCATCTGGCTGATCTCCTCGATCAGGAGGGTTGCCCAGAGCACCCC